>NZ_QUES01000002.1:0-269306 GCF_003478085.1 Eisenbergiella sp. OF01-20
TGCGTCCTGCGGTAGGGGCGCAGGGGGACGCCGCAGGACGCAAAGGGCCGGTTCGGCTGAACTGTTACTAATCCAAAAAAGCCGCGCAGTTCTTGGGGAGCTGCACGGCTGTTGGTAATTGGGTTTATTTATTATCCTTCGTAGGGAACGACAGAACCCTGGTAGGTGTCATTGATGAATTTTTTTATTTCATCGGATTTGAGTACTTCTACAAGGGCTTTGATTCCTTCGTTGTTTTCGCTGCCTTCTTTTACGGCGATAATGTTTACGTATTTTTTAACGGCATCGGAGTCGGAGGTTTCTGTGGCAAGGGCATCGGTAGATGCATTCAGGCCGGCTTCGAGGGCATAGTTTCCGTTGATTACGGCAAAGTCAAAGTCGGGAAGGCTTCTGGGAATCTGCTCCGCAGCAAGTTCCACGAATTTGATGTTGTGGGGATTTTCTTTGATGTCGTTTACGGTTGCGGTGATGCCAGCCCCATCGCTGAGGGTAATCAGTCCCTGTTCCTGTAACAGAAGCAGAGCTCTAGCTTCATTGGTGGTATCGTTAGGCACTGCAATTTCTGCGCCGTCGGTGATGGCGGAAAGATCGGACTGTTTTCCGGGGTATACGCCAAGAGGTTCATAATGGATATCTCCAGCATCTACCAGATGAGTGCCTTTTTCTTCATTGTAGCTTTCCATGTAGGTGATGTGCTGGAAGTAATTGGCGTCCATATCGCCGCTTTCCACCACTTCATTGGGCTGTACATAATCGGTGAATTCGGTTACCTTCAATTCCCATCCTTTTGCAGCCATCAGGGGCTTTGCCGCCTCCAGGATTTCGGCATGGGGTACGCTGGTAGCCGCTACGGTAACGGTTCCCTTGGATTCCACTTCGGTTTCCGCAGCAGGGGCGGAAGCGCTTTCTTCGGAAGCAGACTGGCTTTCAGCCGCCGGATCGGCAGCCTGTGCAGCGGATTCTGCCGCCCCTTCGGTCTGGGCAGCTGCTCCTGTGTCTGCCGATCCGCATGCGGTAAGCAAACCGGCTGTCAGAACAGCCGCAAGTGCAATAGATAATACTTTCTTTTTCATAATGTTCTCCTCCATTCATGAATACATAGACCATGTATCTGTATAGCAAGCCCCGGCTGCTTCAGCAGGGGCACATGGCTTACATCAAAACAAGGTAACCGTTCAGACGGCCCTTTGTACCCTGCGGATATCAACCGGTAATCCGTTTATCCAGCTTCCGGGACAGCCGCATGCAGACAGCCTGCATAATCTGGACCAAAGCCACCAGAAGGATGACGGTGACAATCATGATATCCAGCTGGTAGCGGTTATAGCCGTACCGGATGGCGATATCTCCCAGTCCGCCGCCGCCGACTGCACCGGCCATCGCGGAATAGCCCAGGATGGTTCCCAGGGCAATGGCAAGTCCGCTGAGCAGGGAGGAACGGGCCTCCAGAAGCATGACCTTGATGACAATGGTGGGGATTCCGGCCCCCATGCTCTGGGCGGCCTCTATCACCCCTTTGTCCACCTCCAGCAGGGAGGATTCCACCAGCCTGGCAATGAAAGGGGCGGCTGCCAGGGTCAGGGGCACTATGGTCGCACTGGGTCCGTAGCTTTTTCCCACAATAGCACGGGTAAGGGGAATCACCAGGATGAGCAGGATCAGGAAGGGAACGCTTCGCATCACATTGACCAGCACATCCAGAATCCGGTTTACGGCCCGGCCCGGCCTTAGCCCTTCCCTTCCGGTCACCACCAGGGCAATACCCGCCGGAAGCCCGATTACATAGGCCATCAGGGTGGATACCAGCGTCATATATATGGTGGCAAATGTGCCTTCCACAATCATCATAACCGTCGCACTATTCCACATAATCGTCCAACTCCTCCACCGCAAGATTCCTGTCCTTCAGGTATTGAATCATCTTATCCGCAATCTGGCCGTCCTCCGGCAGCTGCAGCACCATCTGTCCTCTGGCAATGCCTCCCACATCCTGGGTATCGGCAAGCAGGATATTGACGGATGCCTTGCATTCCAGTACCATATTGGCAATCACCGGCTCAAAGGAGGAATTTTCCGTAAAGACAATACGGATACACCGTTTGCTCTTCATCAGGGAATACTTCCGCTCTCCCTGGAATACCAGCTTCTTCGCGGCTTTGGATCTGGGACCGGCAAAAACCTTCTCCACGGTTCCGGTCTCGGCCAGTTCTCCCTGGTCGATTATGGCTACATGGCTGCAAATCTCCTGTACAACACCCATTTCATGGGTGATGATGACAATGGTTATCCCGTATTTCTGGTTAATCTCCTTCAGGAGCGCCAGGATGGAACGGGTGGTGGTGGGATCCAGGGCACTTGTGGCCTCGTCGCAGAGCAGGATCTTGGGATCCATGGCGAGGGAACGGGCAATAGCCACCCGCTGCTTCTGTCCGCCGGACAGCTGCGCCGGATAAGCTTGTGCCTTTTCCTCCAAATCCACTATTTTCAAAAGGCCGAGGGCCTTCTCTCTGGCTTCTTTTTTCTTCATTCCCAGGATTTCCAGGGAAAAGCATACGTTGTCCAGCACCGTTCGCTGCATCAGCAGATTGAAATGCTGGAAGATCATCGCCACGCTGTTTCGTACCTTCCGCAGCTCTTTGTCGGTGCAGGCGGACAAATCCTGGCCTTCTATCAATACCGTCCCTTCGGTGGGCTTTTCCAGAAAGTTCAGGCAGCGCACCAGAGTGCTCTTTCCGGCGCCGGACATACCGATAATCCCGTATATATCACCTTTGTTGATTTCCAGGCTGATCCCTTTGAGGGCTTCCACCCGGTTTTCCTTTGTTTCAAAGGATTTCGTAACATTCTTTATTTGTATGATAGGCAGTCCCATATTCTCAGGCCCTTTCACTTTCGCATCTGATTCGGCAGATGTCCGCGCACAGCGGACGCATGTCTGCATAAGAGGCCGGAGGTCTGAATCCTGCCGGCATTCTGTAACGGATACCGTCTGCCCGCATAAACTCTCCTCCTGCGTAAGCTTTATCATACCACATTTCTTATTATTCTGTAAATACTATTCCGCGCCAAACCGGCCCGTGAAGAAGAAAGGAGGGACTGGTCACAAAGTGAACCGTAACAAGAAAGGGGGGACTTTTCGCTCCGTGACCAGCAACAGAAAGGGAGCTGCTGCGCCGGGGCTTCTCCTTTTTTCCTCCTGAGACGGACATGACAGTTCCGACGAGTCCGAACCGTTACCGCATCCGGCCAAGGAAACCGCCGCACGTTCGGACGGATGCCTGCCGCCACGTTTTGTCACGGTCTGCGCAGTGAATGCGCAGACCCGCCTGAACGGAAACAGACGGACGTTCCTGCCTACTCCTCTGCAAAAAGAGGAGTGGACAGGTAACGGTCACCGGAATCGGGAAGAAGCACCACAATGACCTTCCCCTTGTTCTCCGGCCGTTTGGCAAGAAGAGTGGCCGCATAGAGGGCCGCGCCGGAGGAGATGCCTGTGAGCAACCCCTGCGTATGGGCAATAGCCCGGCCGGTAACAAAAGCATCCTCGTTTTCCACCCGGATAATCTCGTCGTAAATTTCCGTATCCAGCACGCCGGGGACAAAGCCGGCACCGATTCCCTGGATGGCATGAGGTCCGGCTTTCTTCCCGGAAAGCACGGCAGACTGGGCAGGTTCCACCGCCACCACCTTAAGTGCGGGATTTTTCTCTTTCAGGTATCCTCCCGCTCCGGTAAGGGTTCCGCCGGTACCTACGCCCGCCACAAAAATATCAACCTTTCCATCCGTATCCTCCCAGATCTCCGGCCCGGTGGTCAGCCTGTGGGCTTTTGCATTGGACGGATTATCAAACTGGCCGGGGATAAAGGATCCGGGGATTTCCCGGTGGAGTTCTTCCGCCCTGGCGATCGCCCCCTTCATACCTTCCGCGCCGGGAGTCAGGACAATCCTGGCGCCGTAGGCCTGCAGAAGCTTGCGCCGCTCCACGCTCATAGTTTCCGGCAGGGTCAGTATGGCTTTGTACCCTCTGGCTGCCGCCATGGCAGCCAGACCGATTCCGGTATTCCCGCTGGTGGGTTCTATAATCGTAGCTCCCGGCTGTAACAGGCCGGCCTCCTCCGCATCCAGGATCATCTGCAGGGCGATTCGGTCCTTTACGCTGCCGGCCGGATTGAAGTATTCCAGCTTCGCCAGGATGACGGCGTCGGTTACGCCCGCTTCTTTTTCGTAGTTCACCATCTCCATAAGAGGGGTTTTCCCGATCAGCTCTTCCGCACTTTTTTTAATATTTGCCATAAGTTCTGCTCTCCTTTTATAATTCTTCCGGTTTGTTTTTTTCATTTCCTAGTATTTCAATAGGTTTGTTATGAATTCAATATACTACCCTGAAATTCAGGTGTCAAGATTTATTTTAACCGGATGAACAGGAAGATTTCCGGTTTCGCCGCAGAAAAAGGCCCGCAGACGCTGCGGTGTTGCCTGCAGCCTTTCCACGGACCTGTGTTTTCCGGAGCCTGTATAACATATCGTTTTCAGTAACTATTCCAGGGGTCTGTTCATTTACTGCGCAGACCGCTGGAATGTGATTCAGGAATGCCAAAAACCTGCCGCCAGAGGCGAGTTCGGATAGATTTCGGCAGCGACCGTGAAGCTCCCGGACAATTACATCGTTTCATCAAATACTTTTACATCGCCGAGCATTCCTGCAAACAGAATGGTTTTCGCGGTATTCTCCACCGCATCCATCCGGGAAAATGCTTCATAAATGTCGGAACCATAGGTGATCACGCCATGGTTGCGCAGAAAAATAACATCACTGTCCGCCACCTTTTCCACCTCTTCCACCAGTTTGGCGCTGCCCGCAGGGGCAAACCCGGCAATCCCGATTTTTCCGATAAGGGCGGGCACCTCCAGCAGCCAGTTTTGCGGGAATCCCCGGCCGCATACGGCAAAGGCCGTGGCGGCCGCCGGATGGGTATGGACAATGGCCCCGATATCCGGACGCAGTTCATAGAGCCTGCTGTGCATGGCAGCTTCCCTGGTGGACTTCAGGCTGCCTTCAGTTACCGTACCGTCAAACCGCTGCCGGATAATCATATCCGGAGTCAGAAAGCCCTTGCAGACCCCCGACGGGGTAATCAGCATTTCGTCATTCTTTTGTTTTATACTTATATTTCCATCCTTACCGCTCACAAGCCCCTTCTGAAAAAGCAGGCCGGCAATCCGGCAGATCACTTCCCTGGATGCTTCAGCTTCCATGGATGCTTCAGCTTCCATGGATGCCTGAGCTTTCATTTTATCTTCCACGATTTCCTCCTGTATTCCTTTTTCATTCGCCCGGGAAAAAATGCTCTTCCAGCATAGCGCAGAGGGTGTGGTAAACCGGCAGATGGTATTCCTGGATATCCGCAGTGGTGCTGCCGGGAACAATCAGGCATACGTCACACAGCTCCCTGAGTGCCCCGCCGTCATGGCCGGTAAGTCCTATCACCCGCATTTCTTTCGCTTTTGCCACCTTTGCCGCATGAAGTACATTGACGGAATTTCCCGAGGTGGTTATGGCAAACAGCACATCCCCTTTTACCCCGTAGCCGTATACCTGCTGGGCAAATACCATTTCCGGATCCACGTCGTTAAGAAATGCGGTGGAAAGAGCCGGATGGCCTGTCAGGGAAACCGCCGGCAGCGCTCCCTGCAGATGTGCTGCAAGGCTGCCGAATTTTTCTTTTTCCTCTTCCTTCAGAGGCCTTTTTTTATAAAATCCCTTCATCAGTTCCCCTACGATATGCTCGGAATCCGAAGCGCTCCCCCCATTTCCGCAGGCAAGCATCTTTCCGCCGTTTTCATAGGATTCCTTCAGGATTTGGAATGCCCCGGCAACTTCTTCTTTCATGCCGGACAGAGCCGGATACTTTTCTGTCAAACGTTCCAGATCGTTCATTTGTTTTATCTTCTCCCTTCTGCTGTATACGCAGGCTGTCTATACATAATGAGCCGCTTTTTCCAGAAAGCTTTCACTTCCGAAGCTTCCTGATTTCAGAACCAGCGACAGTTCGCCCAGATTCGTTTTCCCGGTCATAACCGGAACCCCGGCTTCAATTTCTTCCCCGATTTCCATACGGTAAATCTCCAGTTCCCCGGTGACGGCCGCAGAGGTATCTCCTCCGGCTACCACCAGCTTTCTGCAGCCCGTTTCCGTAAGTACGCGCCGTGTCACCCTGCAAAGACAGCCGGAAATCCGTTTTCCGATTTCTTCATGGGTAAATCCCAGACGCTGTCCCTTCTCTTTGGTTCCCTTTACTTTTTCCGGCTGCTGGGCGGAATGCACCAGCACCATAGGTGCCACCATAAGGGGCGTAAACCTCATGGCCTTCAGCGTTTCCTGCACAAGCCTTTCCTCTTCCCGGGCAAACGCCTCCTCATCAAATATGGCTTCCGTATCAAAGGTTATCACCGGGTACCCTTTTGCGCGGAGGTATTCCGTCTGTGCAATGCTCTGCCGGGTGAGGCTGCCCGCCAGCAGAAATACCGGATCCAGCCCTTCCTCTTCCAGCTCCCGGAAAGCGGCCGGCAGTTCTTCTCCGATGGCGGAGCTGCCGCACAGGCTGGTTTCATCCGCAACCGCACGGGCGGTCAGCCTCAAATCCTCCTGGCTGCGTATATCAAAGAGGATATAGGAACAGCTTTTTTTCAGTTCTTCTTTTTTCTCCACCACATAATCCAGCCCCTGATCCAAATCCTTCCAGGTGATTTGCCCGATTTTCCTTTTGGTCTGCCTGTGCATGATGGCGGGCAGAAAAGAGGTATCCATGGGGTGGATAGGATCGGTCCTGAACTGGGAATCCTCCAGCTTTGTTCCATATACATAATGGATACCGTCCACCGTGGTCCTTCCGTTACCGGGGAATCCTGCGATTACCATAGAACAGGAAATCCCGAGTGCATCCTGCATGCTGTCAAATTCCGCTCCGATATTCCCCCGGAATACGGAACAGGTTTTCTTAAAATACCGGTCGCAGGGAAGCTCCTGCAGCAGCGCCGCCGCCTGTGCCACCTTACCCGCTGCTGTTTTTGGATTATCAAAACGGCTGTCCGTATCAATAATGATAACATCCAGCTCTTCGCATTCCTTTTTCCAGTCACACAGGGAAAGCAGACACAGAGGGAATACCGCACTGCGGTACCCGCCCTTTCGGAACATAACCCCTATATCATTCGCTCCGGTTACATCATCCGCAACCACTCCGATTCGTTTTTTCATCTTTTTTCTCATGCCTTCCACAAAAGGAAATTCCTGATTTTATCTTCCACCACCTGCTGTACCGCTTCGCCCGCTTTTGCCAAAGCATCCTTATCCATCTGCCAGATCTCCTGGTTGCTCTTTCTTTCACAGCCCAGGGAGCCTAAAAATGCCTGTTCCAGATCGGTGGCAATATTGATTTTACTCACACCGCCGCCCGGTATGGTGATGGCTGCCTGTACCGTTTCCGGAGGGAGGCCGCTGCCGCCGTGAAGCACAAGAGGAATGCTTACCCGTTCCCGGATCCGTGCCAGACGCTCCAGGTCTATCCTTGGATTTTTAACAGGATAGACTCCATGGGCCGTACCGATGGAGACTGCAAGTGTGTCCACGCCGGTCCTTGCCACGAATTCTTCCGCTTCCGCGGGGTCGGTATAGAGACTTTCATCATTATCGGTTTCTATTTTATCGGTTGCCCCGATTTTTCCCAGCTCCGCTTCCACCTCTACCTTTTTTGCATGTGCGTATTCCACCACTTCCCTGGTGACAGCGATATTATCTTCAAAGCTTTTCTGGGAGGCGTCGATCATGACGGACCGGAAGCCGGCATCAATGGCGGCTTTTATAATCTCCATATCTTTGGTATGATCCAGATGCAGGGCTGCCTGTCCCTGGTATTTATCATGTATTTCATAAAAACGGCCGGCAAATTCCCCTGCGGTGACGTCAAACCAGTTAAATTCATTGGCGGAAATCTGCACAATGACAGGAGCCTTTGTTTTCTGGGCCGCCTTCAGGATGGCTTCTATCAGATATGTATTTCTGGCAGAAAACGATCCCACCCCATATCCGTCTTTTTCCGCCGCCTTAAGCATTTGCGTTACCGGTACTAATTCCATAAAAATCCTGCCTTTCTTTTCCTGTAAAGCTGCTTCTATAACAACAGCCTTTGATAAGTTGCGTATTTTGTATCATAAATTTTCCGGTATTTTTCTTCCGGGTATACCCGGCCGGCTTCCATAGCTCTTTTAAACCGGATACCGCCCGCAATGGCCGCCGCTCCCAGCGCCGTTGCCTGGGTCCGGCGGGAAATAAGGAAGGTATGTCCCGTCACATCTGCCTTTGCCTGCATCAGCAGTCTGTTCCTGGTACCGCCGCCCGCACAGATAATCCGTCCGGTACCTATTCCCGCTTCCTCCAGCAGTTCCAGAATCACTCTGGTTTCACAGCCAATGCCTTCATAAATTCCCTGGGCCATATCCATAGGAGTGGTGGACATGGAAATGTCCAGAAAGCCCCCCGGTATCTTCCCTGTTCTTCGGGTGCCATCCCCGGCAGGTACGAGCCGGTGGGTCCCCGCCCCATTCACAAAGGGCAGATACATCACCCGGGAAGGTACCGGACGCTCCTCCTGCATCAGCTTCCCGTAAGGAACCGGCCTGCCGTCCCGGGAAAGGAAGGAGCGCAGCCATTCTATGGAGGCCCCGGAGGACGGCATATTACATATCCAATAATACATCCCCTGAAAACGCCCCAGTTGGATCCCTTTTTCATACAAAAGTAGCGGGGACGGAATCCGCTCCAGAAAACCGATATATACCTCGGAGGTTCCCATGGAATGAAGGATTTCCCCTTCCTCCAGATTTTCCGCACGCGCCGCGCACAGATGATCGTGGCCCCCTATACATACCCGCACATCCTCCCGAAGCCCGAAACGGCCTGCCATCTCTTTTTTTATCACCGGCCAGTCTTTCTCCCCGTCAGCCACCCGGGGAAGTTTTCCGCTCACACCGGCGAATGCCGTCAGTTCTTCATCCCATTTCTGTTCATGGATATGATAAAGCATGGTCCGGCAGGCCAGGGATTCTTCCGTCATACGCTCGCCGGTAAGGCAGAAAAGCAGATAATCGGAGACGGATAAAAAGCAGTCCATCTGCGCGAACAGGGAGGGCTTGTTTTTTTGCAGGAACAGGAATTGGTTTATGGTATATTTGGGATGCCAGATAAGCCCGGTTTTCCGGTACAGCTCCCATCCTCTCAGACTTTCCGGGAATTCCTCCTGCGTCTGCTCCATTGCTTCCCAGGCGTTCCAGGGGACAACGGGCATAAGAGGTATCCCATCCCGGTCAACAGGAACACCGGCTTCCGCCATACTGGTTATGCCGATTCCCTTCACGGCGCCGGGTTCTGTCCCGGAGAGCACTTCCGTCAGACACGCTGTTGTTTTTTCCCACAGCGCATCTGCTGTAAAACAGTTTCCCCAGCCAGGTACCGTCCGGTTTTCCTGATCCCGCAGGGCGGTTCCCGCCACCCTGCCGTCTTTATCTACGGCGCAAACCTTAATATGCGTGGTGCCGATATCAATCCCCAGATAAAGTTCCATGTCCCTTTACCCTTCCTGCCCGACAACATGCGGGGATACCTGCGGGCCGGACTGCAGGCGAAGATAAGCGCGTACGGCCTCCGTACCGCTTACCGGGCTGGTAAGGCAGCGTACTTTTTCTTCCTCCGGCCATTTTTCCACTGCCCGTGCCATGGATGCCTGCGCCAGGACCACAATTTCATTATCACGTAAGAGACGGCGTAATTCTTCTCCCACCAACTCATCATATAAATCATCTTTGCCTTCCGCCAGAAGGGTCCCCACATTTTCGATGACCTTGCTTTGTATGCTGATTTTCTTTCCCGCCATATCGGCTTTCTTCTGTATCAGTTCGGTGGTGGGTTGTATGGTTGAATGCAGTGTTGCCGCCACTCCTATGCGGTCATATCCGGCTGCGAGCCGGGCCATGGGTTCATCAATACGGAAAACAGGAATTCCCACCAGGGCGCTTCCTTCCTCCACCAGCCCCCCGATGGAGGAGCAGGCGCACAAAACGGCGTCCGCCCCTGTCGTCTGGCATAACAGCAAAAGAGTATTCAGACGGTATTTCACCCCTTCCGAACAGCCCCCCAGCCGGTTGATCTCGGGCAGCATGCTGTCATCCAGAAAATTCACCACTTCTATTTCTTCTTCGTCTGCCGAAGCATCCATGGTTGCTTTAGCTTCCCCGGCGGCAATCCCGTTATCTGTCAGCAGTTTTTTCAGTGTGGGGATGGTTACCGGGGTGGTGTGGATCACGGCTATTTTTTTCATTGATACCTCTCCTATCTATGTGCTTTCATGTAAAGTTCTGCAATTCAGATATCTTCCAACAGATTATTTTCCTGTATTTCCAGATTTCCGGCTGCCGGAACACGCACAGTCTTGATTTCAAAAGGGGTAAAGGACAGTGTTGTCTGTCTGCCAAGTCCCGGAAGCTTAAGCCCTGTTTCACAGCTTCTTCCTGCCGTTTCCACCAGACGCAGGATCACATCCTGGCTGCCGTCTTCCGCTTCCTTCATGACCGTAAGCAGCACGTTGTCGGCGGAAAGCTCCAGGAAGGAGGCCTTCTGCGTTAGTTCCCCTTTATGGAAGGTTTCGAAAAGGGCGGTGGGCTTTTCATTGAATTCCCTGCTTCTTCTAACGGTTCGGCTGTCCTCCCAGCTTCCGTCATGCGGGTAGAGGCCGTAGGTAAAAGTCTGAACCCCCTGATCCATGTAGACATATTCCAGATTTTCATCCGGCACATAAGGCTCGTGGTTGGCATAGATGGGACTGCGCAGCACCGTGAGGGACACTTCCTTTCCTGCCACGCTGCCGCTTGCTTTGCCGTCATTCAGGAAGGAAAGGCCGTTGATTGCTGTTGTGAGGCCCGGATTAGCGCCCTCCACATCCAGGAAATTCTGCATGGGGTATTCCTCCCCATTCGGCTCCCTGCAGGCAACGCCATAGGGGATTTCCCAGGAGGCGCGCAGATAGTTCAGCTGCATGGGGAAACGCAGCTTAAGCATAGACCATTTTTCATGCCAGTCCACCGTGGTTTTGACCCGGATGTAATCCAGTTCTTTGTAGATGGAGAAATCCTGGAACATGCGGGAGTTTCCATAGGTGCTTGTTACACGGATCACGCATTTTACAGGTCCGTTTTCCACGCGCTTTACAGACACACCGGAAAAAACGCCTTTTACTTTGTCAAAAATACGTACACCGTGGGACCAGGTATCGCTTTTATCCTCTATTACGGTGGGAACGGCGGCCGGTCCTGCAAAATATTCGGTTCCGTCATTCTTTTTATACAGGGAAGTAATATACCCCGTCTTTTCGTCGAAGGCTATGCGGAACCAACGGTTTTCCGCGCTGGTATTGGTACTTTCCACAGCGGGGAAGGTACGGGAGTTTTCCCGGATCACCAGCTGGTACGTGCGGTATCCCATGGCAGGAAGCTCGGCGATGAAAACGAGCCTTGTCCGGCCGTTGCAGGAAGCAAGGGACTGTACTTGCTGCAGGGGAATTTCCGTTCCCTCCTCATCCACCAGAATCTGGTTTTCCTTCAGGCCGGGGGATTCCATTTCCACTTCGAATTTCCCCGGGAATGAATTAGGGTTAAATACCACAATAGGCTTCCTATCTGTGGATGCGCCAGCTTCCATTTCTATAGGGATATCAATGTGCCAGGATATTGACTGGACCGCCGCGTTCAGTCCTCTTGCCGCGGTATCCAGGGCAGCGCCGTAGCTTTCTCTTGCATCATCATAAGCCGGCTCTATGGAAGTGCCTGCCATGATGTCATGGAACTGGTTGAAAAGTACTTTTTTCCAGCCTTCCGTATATTTTTCCAGAGGATATTTTCCTCCGGTCCAGTGTCTGGCGGCCACAGAAAACTTTTCCGCCATGATAAGACGGTTTTCCGCAAGCCGGTTCAGCCGCTTGACTTCCGAATGTGCGCTGTAGCAGCCGCTGGAATGATGGAACAGATCCCCGGAAACAGACGGCAGTGTTTTCCCCTGTTTCTTGACATCCCGGAAATACTCGTCCGGTGTGGAAAGGATAAGATGAGGTATATCCGCCTCCTGATCCAGTTCCCGGATGCTTTCAATATTCTGTTTGGTGGGGCCGCCGCCGTGATTTCCCACACCATAGAAGCACATAATGCATCCGCCCGGCTCCTTGATTTCCCCTGCACACCGAAGGACATGCTCCTTCAGTTCCTTGGGCCAGGTACAGTATTCAAAAGGAATCCGGAAAGCGGTCACCTGGGACCCGTCACCGGACGTCCATTGGAAGGTTTCCGATTCCAGTCCTTTTTCATGACGGCCCGGACGCATAAATACATAGTTGTCCATTCCTTGTTTTTTGAGGATCTGAGGAAGCATCCCATTGTGTCCGAAGCTGTCCACGTTGTAGCCGGTATGGGCGGTAACCCCCAGCTTTTCCCGGAAATAACGCTGTCCGTACAGCCCCTGGCGCACATAGGATTCCCCGCCCGGCGCATTGCAGTCCGGCTGTATCCACCAGCCGCCCACGATTATCCAGCGGCCTTCCTTTACCCGTTCCCGGATTTCTTCAAACATGGCGGGTTCGTTTTCTTCCACCCACTCATAATAAGCCGCCGAGCTGCTTGTAAACAAGAAATCATCATATTCCTTCATCCGGTCCAGGGCGGAACGGAAGGTGGCTTTTACCTCCTGATACCCTTCCTGCCATTGCCAGAGCCATACCGGATCCAGGTGTGCATTTCCTATCATATATAATGTTTTGTCTTTCTCCATTTTTATACCTCCTCGCATAATCCTTTTATCACCATTCCAGCAGGTTAACTTCCCGGGCAGATGTTTCCCCGTCTCCCCCTATTTTCAGGGTAAGGATCTCTTCATGTCCGATTTGTACGGGATATTTAATGCCGTTTAGCAGCAGCGTACAGGAAGTGTCCCTTCCTTCCGTTTCCAGAAGCCTGACAATAAAAGAATTGTCGTCTTCACATTTTTTTATGAGCATAATTCGTACATTGGATACATCACAGCAGGCCTTTTCCTCCGGCCCGCAAATGGCAGCAAAGCTCTTACCGGCTATCTGTATTTTCCCCGGATGGGCGCTGTCTGCGAGATATTCGTAAGCGCCGTTGGCTTTTTTGGCAATCCGGCAGGCTTCCGCCCGGGGCAGCGTTTTCCCGTGAGGTTTCAAAATAAAATGAAACGTCTGGGGACCGATATCCGTATACTGGTAGCTTTCCTTTTCATTGTACCAGTCAGGGCTGTTTCCCTGGGCATAAATGGCGCTTCTGCAAAGGGTTATCTGGGTTCTCCCGTCCTCCATATTAAACGCATATTTTCCATCATTGGCAATCGCCAGGCCTCTGCCTTCCTTATCGCTCACATCCAGGAAACGCTGCATATAATATTCGGAAGGGTCCTCCGAAATCGTTCTTTCCAGGATCCCGTACGCGGTTTCCGCCGCTGTATGGATGCATTCCTCCCCGGTGGGAAAAGCCGCCTTCAGCAGTGTCCAGGGATGGTTGAAAACCAGCCGGTTTTCCACACAAAGCTCTTTTTCCTGTGCCCCCAGGGAATACAGCTGTTCCAGCGTGGTTCCTTCAAACGCGGTCCGCACCCGGATGACCTCCCTGATTGCACCGCTTTCCACTTTCTCCATGGAAATAAGGCGGAAGGAGACACCACGATCCTCATACCGTCTTCCCTGCAGGCCGCCCCAGGCATCCCTTTCATCCCGGTATACCCGGATGCTGCAGGCTCCTTTCAGGGCATCATAGCCGGACTGTCCACAGGCATCCTCCGAAAAAGCTTCTTTATCCACAAGAGACACAAGCGCGCCGGTTTTCCTGTCGAATTCCGCACGGATAAAGGGGTTTTCCAATACATGGGAAGCCGGATTATCGATTTCCATCTTATTATTGAAGCACAGCGACGGCTCCTTTTTCACCGTCCGGTATACGGCAAAACCAAAAGCCGGGATATGGGCATGAAATACAAAACGGCGTCTCCCTCCCAGGGTTGTATGCCTCACCTTGGCATCCGTATGGATTCTCTGATAAGGGATTTCCCTGTATACACAGGCATGCCATGCTGCTTCTTCATCCGGCCCCTCCGGGGCCAGCAACGTAAGCGGTGCCTGGCAGAACCACTCCAGCTCCGTTTCCACATAATCGTCAAAGGGCTGGCTGTCGGTATTAAACAATACCAGCGGAAAGCCTTCTCCCAGCGTGGAAATGCCGTTCACGATTTTCTGGATAGCCAGGGCCTTGATTTTTCCGGCCTGTGCACATACGCCGGCCATCTGCATTACCGCTTCCTCCCGGGCGGCCTTAATTGTCGTTCCCCCCATGGTGTCATGGAATTCATTGAATAAAAGTATCTTCCAGAGGTTCTCCATTTCTGCGGTCTGTTTCATCCATTCCGGGCCGCCGGATCTGCCCTCACATGCTGCCGTGGCTGCGCATGCTGCCATGCTGATCAGACAATCCGCCTCCACAAGCCTGCGTTCCGCAAGCCGGTTCAGGATCTTAAAAGGGGAATCGATGGAATAACAGCCTTCATTCACCTTTTCAAACGGCCCTTTGATTACAGGAAGGCCGGATTTATCCAGGTCAGCCAAAAAGGCCGAATAGGTGGAAAATTTCAGCCGGACATCTCCGTAAGCGGCAAAAGAGCCTTCGGAACTGCCTGCTTTAGCTTCCGCCTGCAGGCTGCGAATACTTTTAATATTTTCGATCGTCGGGCCGCCGCCGTGATTTCCCACGCCGTAGCAGCAGGGCATTTTGTCATAGCCCTTTGTCCGTTCCAGCGTGGTTTCTATATTTTTTACAGTAGGATCATGGAACCAGGTAGTGTATTCGGCAGGAAGACTGATGGCATTCACCCGGCTTCCGTCGCCGCCTTCCCATACAAAAACCGGGGTATCCAGCCTGGGCCGCATAAATACATACGAATCCATACCGCTTTTTTTCAGAATTTGGGGAAGGACATGGTTATGTCCAAAACTGTCTACGTTGGATCCGATGGTACATAATCTGCCAAAACGGCTTTTCAAATAACGCTGGGCGTACAGCCCCTGTCTCACAAAGGCCTCTCCGCAAGGCAGGATACAATCCGGTTCCAGGAACCATCCCCCAGTTATTTCCCATCTTCCTTCCGCCACCCGCTGTCTGATTTCCTCAAACATGTCCGGAAGGATCCCTTCTATCCATTCAAAAAACAGAGTGGAAGTGGAAGTGAATGTAAAGTCCTCAAACTCCTTCATTCTCTCCAGTGCGGAGGCATAAGTCGCCTTGACCTCCTGCATTCCCTCCTCCCAATTCCAGAACCATACGGGATCAATATGGGAATTCCCTATCATGTAAAGCTCTTTTTTCTCCATTTGCCAGCTTTCTCCTTTAACCTTCGGGTTTTCACAGCGCCGTT
The DNA here is from genome assembly GCF_003478085.1 of Eisenbergiella sp. OF01-20. Classification (NCBI taxonomy): domain Bacteria; kingdom Bacillati; phylum Bacillota; class Clostridia; order Lachnospirales; family Lachnospiraceae; genus Eisenbergiella; species Eisenbergiella sp. OF01-20. Next base: position 15,515 of record NZ_QUES01000002.1, read on the forward strand.
ACGTACCTTACCAGATTTTATCAGTTTTCCCCTGCATTTTACCGGCTTCCTCTAACGCTTTGCGGGCCGACAGCCTTATGGCCAGGCCGGCCGGTTCTTTTTCCAGCTCCTGCAGCCGCATCCTTCCTTGTGAATCACCCAGGCCGGCAAGCGCCCTGCCAAGAACCAGCAGCAGGATCTGAAGCCGTTCTGTCATAAGTTCCACTTGTCTGTCCGCCCTCAGGCAGTCCCTGAACTCCGGTAATTCCGTCAGGCTGCGCAGCATGGGGATAAATTCCCGGGAAACTTTGGGATCGACATTTTTACTGTGCTCCGCAGCATAGGCGAAGCTTTCTATATAATGGTAAATCCCCTTATGGATGTCCTCATAATCTCTGTCCGATGCAAGAAGCAGCTCCAGAACCTTCCGGAAAACAGGAAGGATACCCCTTCTTCCGCTGCGTCCCAGCAGATTCAGGCGGTAAACCGTTTCCGGCATAACCCCATGATCCGGCAGGAGCTGTGCGCACATCGTGGAACCTTCCCTCTCAGGGAGCATGCCCCGGGAGAGTTCCCGGAATACAAAAGCGCTCATTTCTTCCGCCGGATCGTTTCCCATGGATGTAAAGGCTTCCCTGTTTCCATGCCACAGGCACAATTCCAGCAGACGGATACGCAGAGCCTCCTGTTCTGTGCATTCCGGCTTCCCCGGCGCCTCCGTCTCCAGTCTTTTCAGCAACAGCGGAAGCACCTCCTCAGAAGGCGCCGCCGCTATGGAAAGGATTTCGCTTTCTTCTTTCTCTTCATATAAAAAGGGGACATCCACCCAATGGCTTCTGGACGAAGCCGTTATTGCATCCACCTGTTCCTTCAGCCGCCTTCTGTCCGAAGGGGCATAGGGAAATCCGTCCTTTTTTCCGCTTGCCCGGCAGGGGAGTGTGAGCGGATCATCCGTCAGCTCCAAAAGGAAATTTCTTCTCTCCTGCGCATCCATCTGCTCCGGATATATTCCTTTTTTCAGGCTTTCTGCCAGGAGACCTCCCAGCACGGCCCCCTGATGCATGAGATCCGGCTGCATGCGGATGCTGGGAAAGACATTCCGTGTGGCGCTGACGGCCTTACCCGCCACATACAGCCCCTCTATCCGCCCGCCGTTCTTATCACACGGAAGCAGGGCCGACAAGGGAATTTGGATTTGCACCTGAGGAGGAAGCATACCGCAGTATATCGCATCGGCATCCAGCTTGCCCTTGGGATCGTAGTTGGAATAACAGGTATACAACCCGTCGGGATACGTCCGATATTGCATTAAATCCTGCAAATTTACCGTATATCGCCCCTTTATATGACGGCTTTCTCTCATACTCACATACATCCCATGATCCAGGATGGCTTCGCCCCGCCGCCTTCCCAACAGAATAAAACGGGTAAAATCCTCCGGATCCGCAGCTATTACCATAGAGGAAAAGTTGTTTTTATACCGGTTTACATCCGTGTACTGAGCCAGAGATGCCCAATAGGTAATATAGTCCCTGGCGGAACCATATACCGCCTCCGCTTGGGAGAACACAGCCAAATCTGCATCTCCCGTGGCATCAACCACCGCTTTCCCATAATAAGCATGGATTGGCGCGGGATATTTGGCACCATCCCCGCCCGCAGCGGCCACCCCTATACAGCGGCTGCCGCCCTCCGGGGTTTCTTCGCATATTGTCCCGAAAACAAGCTGTCCGAACCGGATTGTTACCCCGGCCTCCAGACAAAGCCGCGTAAGCACCTCCCCGCGGATTCCCGGATGGAAATCATCCGATTCACTCCATATTCCTTCCCGGCGCGGAAGTTTCAAAGGCCCCGCTATCCGCTGCGTCTTAACATCAATTTCACGTACATCACGGAAACGGTTTCCGAACCAGTAAGTGCTCACCCCTCCCACCGTGGAAGTGCCTCCCAGAGTATACTGCGGCTCCAGCAAAACCGTTTTCAGGCCGCCTCTCGCCCCATACAGGGCCGCCATAGCCCCTGCTGTTCCGCCGCCTGCCACAATCAAATCATACTCCTGTGTATCACAGAGCACCTCATTCGCTATAGAAAGGCATCTGTGACGCCCTTCCTCCGGCAGTCCATTTCCTGTACGGACAGAAATGCGGACAGGGCCATGGCAGGAAACCGGATCCGCCGCAATCTCCTCCCGGCGGCCTGCAGTATCCTCCCGGATAGGAAAAGGGACCCATTTTCCCGTCACCCGGCTGTTTTCCCGGCCCAGGCTGCCTCTTTCTTCCGCCGGTACCAAAGCCGGGCGAGGCGCAAAGCGCCCCAGCTCCAGACAGGGAAATTCCCGTTTAATCCGGGCATAAACCGAGGTTATGATTTCTCCTAAATACGCTTGCCCGGCGGGCAGAAAAGGGGGCAGGGCAACCGTAAGGATCCCTTTCCCTTCTTCCGCCTGCAGAAAATAGGACAGTTCCTGCTCCTTCGCCGGATGCAATTCCTTCCCTGGATGCGATGGCTTCCATTCGGCACGGCCTTCTTTTTCCACCGTTTCCTTCTCCGGAAGCCCTCCCACGAGGGCCGTGTAGGTATATTCATGGATTTGATGGCTTCCATACGCCGGCTCAGATGGTTCGCATGCTTCCATGGATGCGTAAGCTTCCATGGATGCGTAAGCTTCCATCCATACCTGCTCACAGAGAATCCCGAACAGTCCGCCTTTAGCCGCCACCCGCAGAAGCTTTTTCCCGGCGCAGCCCCCGGATTTTTCTCCGCTGCCGGCACAGGTGCTTTCCTTCCATTCCCTGCAGTCCACGGGCCATACCCCATATAGCAGCTTTATGCCGGCTTCCAGGCAGCGCTCCTCCAGGCAGCGCTTGCCTTCATCCGGCCTTAACAGCCCGAGCCTCCCTGTCTTTGCCTCCTCCGGAAAAAAAGCGGATTCTTCTTTTGTCAGACGATATTGGAAGGTCTGACAGATTTCCTCCGCCAGGCAGGTTCCCTGCACCGCCACTATTATTTTTTTACCCTGTTTTGCCAGTTCCAGCCCGCGGCGCAGCGCCGGAAGCGTTCCGCTCAGGAACACATAATCCGCTTCCCCGATGACCGGCAGGCCGCAAGTATGGAAGCTTACGCATCCAGGGGAGCTTGCGCATCCATGGTTATTCATTCCAGTTAAAATCCTCTTCCAGACGCAGCTTGTCCGTTTTTCCTGTTTTGTCAAGATAGGTTACCGCAAACGTTTTTTCCTGTAAATCGGCATCCAGCCTGGCTTCCAGACCCTGGCAGGACCATACGATACACAGCCGGGAGTCGTCTGTTTCCGGCAGGCTCATTTCGCCGTCAAAAACCGGATACGCATTGCGGAACTGCATCAGCCTGCATAACCGTTTTACGACAGGCTTTTGTACCAGTGTTTCTATTTCTTCCACCGTATAATTATGGCGGCTTATATTCCGGTCATATTGTGTTCTTTCCATAAGTTCATAATCATTTTCACCGGCCAGCAGCCCCATATAATAGACCTGCGGGACACCCGGTGTAAAGAACTGGATGGCACGCGAAAGAAGATAACTGTCATCATCCTCTCCCACAGCGGAATAGTAGGAGCAGTTTATCTGGTAAACCCGTTTTCCGCCAAGGGCTTTCCGGCTGTAATCCCACTTGAAATTAGCGCCGTACTCTTCCGTCCGGTCTATCACGGCCTGAAGTTCTTCTTCTGAAAGCAAATCCTCCACATCCACGGTACCCAGCCCGTCGTGGGTATCCAAAGTAGTATGCTGATCCTTAGGACAGATGGTGAGCCAATGGCGCAGCCTGCGGCTGCTGGCGCTGTACAGCGTATGCAGTACCATGACGGGAAGAACAAAATCATATACGGCATAGCCATGATCCGCGATTTTCTGCTGTACCGTATAGTGGTCATGAATTTCAGGCAGCATGGAAACTGTCGCATCCATGGAAACTGTCGCATCCATAGAAACCTTTTTTTCATCCAGGATCCCCTGTACCCGTTTCATCATATCCCACATTTCCGGCTCGATAAAAAAGCAGGTGGTATCCAGTTTTTTGGTGGCGAATGCAAAAGCATCCAGACGTATCATGGACGCCCCCTGAGCCATCAGGAAACGCAGCGTTTTTTCCACGAACTGCCACGCCGTTTCCGATTCCAGGTTCAGATCCATCTGCTCGTTATCAAAGGTACACCAGATTTTCTCCGTCGTGCCGTCGGCGAACCGGATCTCCTCGCACGGAGCGCAGGGCTTGCGTTTATTCAGCAGTTCCACCTGTTCCTGTGTAGGCTCGCCGCCCGGCCAGAATTTCTGAAAACGCAGGAACATATCCGCGTATTCGGAACTTTCATGCTTTTCCATAAAATCCAGGAATTCCGGGCTTCTTCTGGAGAGATGGTTGATCATGAAATCAAACATCAGCTCATAATCCGCCGCCAAAGCCCGGATATCCTCCCATGTGCCGAAGGCAGGATCCACTTCTCTGTAATTGATGGGGGCAAATCCCCGATCACCGGAGGAAGGGAAAAAGGGGAGGATATGGATTCCATTGATTTCCCGTTTGAAATACGTATCCACCATCTTTTTTAACTCTTTCAGATTTTTTCCTAAGCTGTCCGCATAGGTTATCAGCATAATTTTATTTTTCATATTTCTTATCCTGTCTGTCAGTATTTATAGGTTTCAAAGAAGGTCTTGAACCAGGGATTATAATAGTTGGCAAAAGCCATTTTAGCTTCCTTCAGGCGTGCGTCGGCATCGGCTATCAGCTGGGGATTGACATGGCCGAAGGTATAGAAATCATAATGCCTGGACGTTATTTTCTCAAGCGTTTCCAGCCAGGCTTCCTCACTGGAACCGATTTTCTCGCTGAAGCCGCCCCATATGGCATCTCCGGCCACCAGCAGACGGTAGTCACCGGCTGTAATGTCAAAGCTTACCGAACCCATCGTATGTCCCGGCGTATACAAAGCTTCTATGGTAAAGCCGTCGCCTTCCCAGGTGTCGCCTTCTGCAATCGTCCCGTCCACCGGACAGGGTACGGATTTGGTTCCGTACAGCAGGGCCGCAGAGGTTTTCACGCTGTCCCCTGTTTCCACCTGTTCCCTGTCCCGCTCATGCAGGTACAGCGTACAGCCGAATTCCTGTTTCCATAAATGGGCGGCGCCCACATGGTCATAATGGCCGTGGGTCCCCAGGATAAAACGGATTTGGGCAGGATCCACGCCTGTTTTCTTTATATTTTCTTTTATCTGTTCATACCCTTCGGGCGTACCGCAGTCAATAAGAAACCATCCTTCTTTTCCTTTCAGCAGATAAACGGCCGCATCAAAGAAATGTGTCAGACTGGGACCTCCTACCTGGTAAATATGTTTTAAAAGTCTCATTTTTTATACCTCCTGCCTATCGCAGGTTTTCCTGCGATACTGCATCAATAAGTAGTTTGAAAGGAACTTTCAAACTTATCCCTCTTCTTCCATAGCCAGCGTCATTTGCGCACTGCGGTACAAATCCCGGTAAGCCTTAATCCCTACGGATATCGCCGCATAATCCCCGATCATTTCCCCCAGGCTGGCGGGTACGATTCTGCATGCCTTACGGGAGACAGGCAGTGCTTCCTTTTCCAGGGTCTCCATCATTTTCTTATCCAGCACCTCTTTCTGCCTGCCATAGATGCTGCCGATAACAATCATCTCCGGGTTCAGGATATCAATGAGTACGGAAAGCCCTCTTCCCAGATAGGTCCCTACCGTATCAAAAATCTCCGCCGCCAGTTCATCTCCCTGTTCCAGCGCTTCGGCTATGGATTTGCTGGAGATGTCCTTCAGTTCTTCTTCGTTCCGGCAGAAAAGGGGGCTTTTCCCTTCCTGCAGCGCTTCCTCGGCCTTCATCCTTCCCAGCTTGGCGATACCGCCGCCGCTGCAGAAGCCCTCGAAGGATCCGTGTTTTCCGTAACCGAAGGGGCCTTCTTCCTCCATACGGATATGCCCCACTTCCCCGGCCATGCTGGTCGTCCCGCTGTAAAGCTCGTTATTCAGGATCAGTCCAGCCCCCATGCCGGTACCGAAGGTCAGGAAAATCATATTTTTACAGCCTTTTCCCGCCCCCATACTCCATTCGGCAAGCGCGCAGGCATCCGCATCATTCTGCAGCATCACCGGGACACCGAATGCTTTTTTCAAAGGCGTATAGATATCTGCCTTATCCCATTCCGGCAGGTTGGGTGGTGACAGGATCAGGCCTTTTTCCGCATCCAGAGGCCCGCCGCAGGAAATACCGATAGACATCAGCTGCCAGTCCGTGTTCCGGCTGAATTTTTCCCGGATGATCCCGATAAAGCTGTCCACAGCCCCGGCAAAATCCTCCGTTTCTGTTTTCATCCGGACCTTATCAAGAAACTCGATATCGTCGGAATGCTGTCTTGCGAAGGATACCGCACATTTTGTTCCTCCTATATCTATTCCTACCACTACCTGCATTGTGTTACCTCCAATTTTTGAAATTCCATATTCAGAGCCTGCACGGAAGCCGCTTTCCAGTCCCCTTCTGCCAAGATCTGTCTTTCCTCTCCGGGAAGAAGCGTAAAATAATTATCCTTCCAGTAAACTATGCCCATCTGTTTGGCCCCCTCACCATTCCGTTCCCAATCGACTGCGGTGATGGATTTTCCTTTCCCTTCACCGGTCAGAAATAAGAAGAGTGCCGGGCCTTTTCCGGTATTTTTCAATCGGAGTCCCTCTTTTATCCCCTGTGCGGTAAGCGCCGGCTTCTCCATTCTGAATACGGCTCCCAGATCACGTCCTCTTGTGAACAGATACTCATTTCCGCCCAGGATATCCTCCTGTCCTTCGGCAAACAGCGCAAGCCGCAGAAGAAGGAGTTCCCCGTCCGCCCGATCCAGAAGGAAACGCAGTTTTCCTATCCGGGATGAATGCATTTGTATGGAATCCAAATGGAATACTTCCTCCTGGAGAAGCATGCCGGACATGCCGTACACCCGTGCCCGTACCGTTATGGACCGGCGTCTTTCCCCCTCCGGCAGATTGCAGGCCGCATGGATATCCGCCTCCAGCCATTCCTTCTCCCAAAGGGATGCCCCGTCAAAAGATGCGGTTACCAGATATGGCGCATACGCTTTTTTCACCCCGTAGTAAGCAGGCTTCGGATTTCCGTAATAATCCAGGGAAGAGGTACAGTACAGATTGGGATAAGGTTCATTGAACTGCCAGGGGAAGGTGCCGCTGTTATGAAAAGCGCGGCGGCGGTTGCATTCCACCGCATATTTCAGTCCTTCATACTGCATATACTGGCTGCCCTTCCTGATTTCCTCGATTTCCGTAAGCCCCCCGAAGGTTTCCTGTACCAGGGGTTCATTATTCCACCAGGCCCCCCTGTGGAAATAAACAGGATTGTCCTTGCTGGCAGGAAGGAAGTGCTCCGGCGCAGTGGTCCGGCGCAGCGCCTCATAATTGGTCATACCTTCCACGCCGAATTCGGAATGCAGCATACAGGTTCCCCGGTTATACAGTTCATATTGCTCATTCAGTCCCTGATGCTCCCAGGGACCGTGTACATCAAAAAGCTCCTCCGGGCATTTCTCCAGATTTTCGAAGGAATTCAGGAATACGCCGCCGGAGGGCGAGGTGGGCAGCCATTTTCTTGTGCCGTCCAGCCTTCTGACCTGTTCCCCCAGCGTTCTTACCAGAGCGTTTTTCTCATCCAGGGGCGTGCCGTCCGGCTCCTGAAGCTCGTTCCCGCCGCACCAGACAGCAAGCGCCGTAAAGCCTCTTTTCTGCCGGATTATGGATTCCGCCTGACTGCGCATTAATTCGGTATAGCTATCCGCTTCCGAAGGGGTATTGTCAATCCCCGAACTGGACAAAATAAATTCCTGCCATACCAGAATTCCTGCCTTAGCGCACAGCCGGTAAAAAATATCCTTCTCTATCAGGCCGCCGCCCCATACCCTGAGAATATTCACGCCTGCTTCCTTCGCCAGCCGGATCAGGTGCGTATAGGTATCCTCCGTTACGGCGCCGTACATAACATCCGCAGGCACCCAGTTATAGCCGTTCATATATATGGTTCTGCCGTTCAGACACAGGGTGAAGCTTCCTTCCTTTTCTCTTCCGGCAATCCCGTTTTCATTAGGAAGGAATTCCACGCTGCGGATTCCGGCATCCAGCTTCCGGCAGTCGGATACCCTGCCCTTCCTGTCAAGCAGACGTACCTCAACCGGATACTCGTATGGCTCTCCCTGTCCGTTGCACCACCACAGGCGGGGTTCCTCTATGGTAAGGCAGATTCGGCATTTCCCGTTTTCCACCGATTCCCGGAACGGGGTATCGCCGAAGCTTCCTTCCGCCAGGCACCCGTCAGGGCAGTCGGCCTCCAGTTCCACATGAACCAGCGCCTGCGCCCCGTCCTCTGCTAAAACGGAATGCACATACACATCGGTCAGGATCGCTTCCCTATTTACCTTCAGGTATACATCCTGCCAGATTCCCTGATGGATCATACGCGGGCAGAAATCCCACCAATAGGTCATTCTGGATTTGTGGGTAGATACCAGGCTGGTCTTTCCCACCTGTGGCTGCTCTAAGGGAGCCGGTTCCAGCACCACGGCCAGAAGGTTCTTTTCTCCCGGACAAAGCTTTCCGGTAACATCCACACTCCAGGGGACATACATCCCCTCCTGCTTTCCCAGGGATTCCCCGTTCAGGAAGATTTCCGAGTTGTAGTCAATGCCCTCAAACACCAGCGTGAGCCGCTTATCTTCCAGACCACCAGGAACCAGAAACTCTTTCCTGTAAACCCAGGTTCTGTCCGGCACCCACTCCACCAGCAGGGAATTCCTTTCGTAATAAGGATCCGGCAACAGATCGTTCTTACGCAGATCATGCAAAACACTGCCGGGCACCTTCGCCGGATACCACCAGCGCACGTCCGCTGTCCCGGGCATAACGGAATCCCTCCATACCCAGTCCATCCCCACAAATTCCTTCATCAGCCAGTCCGCACCGTTTAAATCGATTCTGTTTTCCGGGCCTACTCTTTTCACGTCCATTCTGCTGTCCCTTTCCTGAACAGATCCAAAGCCGCTTTGGCTGCTCCCGCCGCCGCTTCCTCCTGTATCTCTTTAAAAACCACCGGCATTCCGAAGCTTCTGGCCGTTTCCTCTGCCATCAATGCATTTCTTCGGATTCCGTTACCGCTCGCCACAATTTCCGTCCGCCCTTTCCTGATTTCCTCCGGGAATTCCAGGTACATCCGGTGCAGTTCCTCCGCCATGCCCCTCACATACGCCCTGATGAAATCAGGTGCATGAAAGGTGTCAAAGGTAAGGTTTTCCACGGTTCCGTAAGCATCCGCCACGCCTGCAGCTTTCTTCCGGCTTCCATATAAAGAAGGGTTTACCACCAGGCCCGTTTCTTTCTTTTCTTCCCCAAGCCGTTCCATCTGGTCAAATGCCTGTATTTTCTGTCCCGTAAATTCGTATACAATTTCTTCAAAAAAAGCGGCCAGTTTTTCATAAACCTTTCCGCCGTTTAAGGATGCTCCCACATAAAGGCAGCCTTTGTGAAAATAGGGCCGGATGTCTGCCGCCGCGGTCCGGTAATAATGGCGGTCAAAAAGGGAAACCTGGGAACCCGTACCCACGTTGATGCTGATCTGGGTTTCCGGCTTATCCAACGCGCCGTAAAAGCTGGCCTGGTTGTCACCGAACGCACAGCTCACCGGAATCCCCCGGTAAGTCCCTGCCGCTTCTTCCTTTTTGGCAAGCTGCGGGAAATAAGAAGTCTCCACGCCGGCCTGCTCCAGTTTATCCCAGGCAAATTCCCCCGCCTGCACGTCATAGCCTCCGAAACTGGCCGCTATAGATTCATGGAGAAGCGGGTCCTTCCTGCCCGTAAGGCGCATGGCCACATAATCTCCGATGTTAGCCAGCTTCACCGCCTGTTCAGGGATAAGGCCTTTTGTTGCCAGATAAAAATGCGTGACCGTACCGAACCCGGAGAACACAGGGGTTCCCGCCGCCCTGCCAAGCCGTTCCTCATAGCTCACGCCATCCGCCATAAGCTCCCGGCCTTTTTCATCCTTCCAGGTATAAAAAGGGGAAACCGCCCTGCCCTCTGCATCCACATAAAGGATCCCGTGCATCTGGCTGGATATGCCGACAGCCTCCGCCGTATCTGCACCGAAACCGCTCTCTGCGGCCTGCGCGAGCATATCCTGCACCTTTTCCACAATTGCTTCCGGATCCTGTTCAAAGGTTCCGGGAAGGAACGCATTCTGCCGGCTTACGGCAAACGGCAGCGTTTCCTGCCCTTCTTCATAACAAACCACACAAATCGATGTTGTCCCGATATCGATACCCAGTGACCGCATTTCCATACCTCCGCGTTCCTGCATCCAAAATCACTCCCAGATGATTTCCACCATCCGGCCTTCCCTGCCCTCCGGTTCCGACGGGTCCTCCACCTGGTAAAACATACGGCCGGCCCCTATGCTCTCCGCCGCCGTTACTTCAGCCCTTACCCCGTCATACCGAATAGATGCGGGTTTTCTTCCTGTGAGGAAACCAAAGGTTCCTCCTTCGGAAAGAAGGATTCTTGTTTTCCCCTCTTCCTGCCGCACCGCTTCCACGCAGCCGGCTCCGATATATTTTTCCAGAATCCCCAGCGCCGTGAACTCCTTATCCGGCAGAAGAAGGAATAATTCCCCGTCATTCGCCTCCAGACGGAACGAAAATTCTTCTTTCCCTTCCAGACGCACGGCTTTTCTTGTACGGTAGCAATAGAGCGTCCAGACACCCTTTTCCAGCCCCGGTATATCCGTAAGGCCAACCTTTCCCGGGATGCTTGCGCCGCCCTCTTTTGAAATAGTAAATGCCGCTATCACATAAATGTCCCGATACCGGTTAAACAGCTTCCATACATGGGTGGAATCCACCGGATTTTCAAACAGACAATCCAGGGTGGGCATACCCACTTCTTCACAGCGGATCACTTTTCCATCCTTTTTCAGCAGAGGAAGGATATATGTCCCGTCCGTTCGTCCCACCTTATCGCTGGTGTACACCGGCCCCCCGCTCACCGCCCGGAGGATGGAATTCTGCCAGTTTTCCTCATGATCGCTCCAGAACATATCCCAGTCTCCCCAGAAAAACTGTCCCTGGAGAAGGGAGTTATATCCGTTCTGTACCGCATGCTCCCGGAAACCATGGGGCACATCCGGCACAAAATCATCGCTGCTTCTGGATATGGCGCTGCTGGGCCGGTTCCACATATCTTCAGCAGCCATCCCCATACAGTTAATAATACGGTTCTCAAAATGGAGAGCCGCAGAGGCGTTCAGCCCCTTCTGTATTTCTGCGGAAGCCCTGCCGTATTCCTTCCTTCCTGCATAGAACAGGGAAACAGCGCTCTGGCCGTCCACCTTCACAAAGTCGATATTACACCGGTTCTTTAAATACGTATGCCAGGCATCGTAAAACAGGAAGGCCCTGCCGGCCTCCGCATCCGGTACGATTCTTCCGTCCTCCAGAACCCTGCTTCCTGCCTGCAGTGCCTCCTGAGCGCCGCTTCCCGCTTCCAGGCCGTTCCAATATCCCATCACCGCATGCCAGACACCTACCTGCCCGATTCCGTATTCCTTTTTCAGCTTATCCACACAGGCGCCCAATCCCCGGGGAAACTTATCCCCGGCGGCGTCCAGCCCCTTAAGCACCTGCTTTTTATAATCCGCATCCAGCCAGCCGTCATCAATCAATACCCAGCGAACAGGAATCTGCTTGTCTGCCAGCTCCTTCATTTTTTCTTCTATCCCGTCCTGGGAAACCTCATGGTAAAAAGCATCCCAGCTGCACCAGCCGAAGTATTCAAACATATCAGGAAACGTACGCTCCTTCCGGAACATCTTCTGCTTTCCGGTGAGGGCAAGCGCTTTTTTTACCGCCTGCTCACAGCATAAATAAGGATCGCTTCCTGCTGCCAGAACCAGGCTCAAATCATCCGCCGATACCTTATTGATACAGTTGGAGGCCGCGGTGATCCGAAGCGAAAGCCCGTCCCCCGCAATGTCCGTCCGGTACTCCTTACCGCACACGGCCAGGACGGCCAGATATTCCCCGCCGTCTTTGTTCTCCGCCAGAAGGAGCTGTGTCCGCTCCGGTACCTCCTTACAGCAGGACGGAAAGGCCGGCCGGATCCACCAGGCCTTATGCTGGTATACCGCCATAAGCCTTCCGATGCCTTCCAGAGCCATCCGGAAGGACACGCCCTTTACCGGATCCAGATAAGTCTGCGGACCGAAAAAGGGTTCTTTCGGCGGTTTCACGGCATGGAAGAATATCGCTGCCTCTCCCTCCTGACGGATTTCCAGAGAGGTTCTGATTCCATCTGACTCTTCCGCGCCCAAAAGGATCCGTATTCCTCCTTCTGTTTCCAGAACTGCTTTTTCTTCCTGCCCGTAACCAACAGGGGACTCTTCACCGGTTTTCTTAACAAACATATCCCGTCTCCATTATTTTTTATGTATTTTTGTACTCTTGAATCACTTTCTTACAGACTGTGCAGTAAATGCACAGTCCTGCTGGATAGTTACGTATTTTTACAGAATACTTCATTTACCTTTTCATTGAAGAAATTATCAGCTACAATTTCCCCTGCACCGATGACTCCCGCATTTTCTCCCAGCTTGGATACCGCAAGAAAATTTTCCTTGGCTCCCTTGACCTTTCTGGCATTCGCCACATTAGTGACGATGTCAAAATACCTGGGGTATTTCTGTATGAGGATCCCGCCCAGGATAATGATTTGGGGATCCAGTATATTTATCAGGTTGCTGACGGCAACCCCTACATAAAAGGCGGACTGGTTCAGAATGGAAATCGTCAGCAAATCCTTCTTTTCCGCCATCTTGAATACGTCTTCAATCACCAGGTTCTCCCTCTTTGCATAAAGAGGATGCCCCGGTTCCTTTTCCAGCTGGGCCTTCAGTTCACGCAGTACCGCGATTCCCGAACTCATGGCCTCCAGGCAGCCTTTGTTGCCGCAGTTGCACAGCGGCCCGTTGATATCTATTGTAATATGTCCGAACTCTCCGGCTATACTGTTGGCGCCTATGTTTAACTTCCCATCTATTATCAGGCCGGAACCAATACCCATATCCACATCCACATAGGCAAGATCATAGCAGTCATTTCCATGGCTGCGAATGCTGTCATGGATGCTCCCGCTTCCGTACCAATATTCGCCGAATGCAATGACATTGGTATCCTTCTGTACATACACGCTGTATCCGCATTTTGACTCCAAAATTTCCTTCAGGGGCAGATAGCTCAGCATTGGTATATTGGGCGGGGTGAGAATTACGCCGTTCTCCGTATCCACAGGACCGGGCACCCCAACGCCAATCCCCAGAATTTTATCCTTTTCCATTCCCGATCTTTGTATTACCTTTTCTATCTCAGAAACCAGCATCTCTACGAACGCACTCTGGTTGGGAAAATCCTGCTGCATGGAACAGCGTTCCACCTCCAGAATCTCACCCCGCAGGTCCATCATGGCAATGCTGGTAACAAATTTGTTAATATGTATTCCTACCACATACCGGTACGTTTCATTTACCGCATAGGTAACCGCACGGCGTCCCATACCGCCGGCTTCCATCTCGTCGCAGCGGATCAGATGCAGCTCTTCCAGCTCCTCCAGTATTTTTTTAATCGCCATGAAGGTAAGTCCCGTCACCGACGCAAGGCCTGCTTTGGTGGCGGTTTTATTTTTTCTGATATAATTCAGTACCGTCCTTCGGTTAAAATTTTTCAGTTGAACCTGGTTTGTTTGCTCTCCCATCCTCCGACTCCTTTTTATCCGGACGGCGGAGGGAAGGAATCCCTTCCCTCCGCCGCTCCGTCACAGATCCTGCTGTTTCCGTTATCCCCGGAAAATACAGCTTAATCCATTACTACTTCCGGATACATGTCATGTAATTTATTTTTAAATTCCTGGATAATCGCATCATTATCCTTTCCTTCTTTGATACCGTTTGTTGCTGCTTCCTGGAACTTGTTCTGTGTTACACGGGTGAACTTGTCAGGGGTGATACCAACGATCTTATCGCAGATTTCACTATAGGTTGCCAGCAGGTTCTGACCGCCGAAATCTTCAGAGGTAAAGCCTTCCGCCATTTCATCACATACCTTCTTGCTCGCAGGCACCTGATTATATTTCTCCAGATTCAGCTTCTGGAAATCATCGGATGCAATGAAAGTCAGGAATGCAGCCGCCAGATCTTTTTTCTCGGAGTTGTTATATACACAGGTTCCGGTCACCCCTTCATAAGAAGCGTTGAACGGTACGGCTATCCCTACATTTCCTTTATTTGCATCCCAATCCGTAAAGAAATCCCAGGAAGGCATGACACGGAAAAGAATGGTTCCGTCATTCCATGCAGCCGCCCATTCGGAGCTCCAGCTTCCCAGTTCCGCATTGGCTTTGCTGTTGTACATGGTACGCATATTGTCAATCATTCCAACCCAGTCATCGGTAATTTCCAGCTTTCCGTCTCTTACAAGAGGATCAAAGGAGAAGGCATCCACCTTTACCATTTCAGAAATATTCGGCCACAGATGAACGGTACCATTTGATTTTTCATATATTTCTTCGCCCTTGGCAATGATGCCCGGCCAATCGGACAGCATTGCGGAAATTTCAACCGGGTCGCTGGTTCCCAGCCATTCTTCACAGGCATCCCTTAAGTACCAGAAGCCTACGGGTGAGGACTGGAAGCACATTGTTTTGAACTTGCCGGTGGAGTCCTTCATTCCGGCGATCTGGAAATCATAGAAATCCTTGGTCAGCTCTTCAATGTTCATATAAGACAGATCCGCAATCAGCTCGCTGTCCAGGAACTCATACATATAATTTTCTTCCAGGTCAAATACATCCGGCACATTATCGCCGCTCTGCAGGGCTGTCAGGATTTTGGTCTTATACTCATCCCCGCCGAATACCTGAAGGTCAATTTTTACATTCGGATATTTTTCATTAAATGCGTTCACCAGATTATTCGCGCTGTCCGTATAGGTCCAGTAGGTAAATTCCCCTTCCAGACTTGCCGGATCCACCTGCGCGGCCTCAGATTCCGCCGCACCCGTTTCCGCCGGCTGGGAGCTTTCCGCAGCGGGTGTGCTCTGTGCTTCCCCCGTGCTTTCAGCCGGCGTTGAAGTATTGCTTCCGCAGCCTGCAAGCACCCCTGCCAACATCGCCGTACTCAAAAGTACAGATAAAAGTTTCTTCTTCATAGTATACCTCCTAAATGATTAAATGTGAAAGTTTATATTTATCAGTCGTGCTGATATAATATCAGATTCCTACCCTTTTACTGCCGCTCCGATGGAAATCTTCTCCATAATTATCTTGGAAGCAAAGCAGAATACAATAACCATGGGAATGATGGAAACCAGCATCCCCACATACTGCGCGCCGTAATCCGCATGTGTGGAATCGCGGACCGTTGCTATCATCAGGGGAAGAGTGAACTTGTTCTTGTCATTTAAAACAATCAGCGGAGTCAGGTAGCTGTTCCAGGTACCGATAAACGTCATAACCCCCTGTGTTACCAGCGCCGGCACCACCAGCGGAAGGACCAGCCTGTGGTATATGGTCAGTTCCTTACATCCGTCCATAACCGCCGCTTCAATCAGTTCATTCGGAAGCGCCCCATCTATATACTGCTTATAGAAGAACACGGCAAAACAGTTGGAAATGGTCGGTACAATCAATGTAAAATAATTGTTCAAAAGCTTCATTGCCTGTATTTCCTTGTAGAAGCCGATAATACCCAGCTGCCCCGGAAGCATCATCGCCACCAGAATGACAGAGAACAGGAAGTTCTTCCCTTTAAAGTTAAATTTGGAGAACGCATAAGCCGCCATCATTGTGAAATAGTTCTGTACCACTGTAACCGTCACTGCAAGGAGCAGGCTGTTGACGATACCCTTATACAAATCAATGTTCTGCGTCAGACGTTCAAAGTTTTCCTTCAGGTGCGTGCCGGGAAGCACGTTGATTTTAGCCACGATATTATAGTTATCATGTGTGGAGGAAATTATCATTACAAAGAAGGGATAAAAGGCAGTTACAGCCATTACAATGGCAAACAGATAAACAACGCCCCTGCACAGAATTCTTTTCATTTTCGCATTCCTGTTTTGCATCATGCCTTTCCTCCTTTCTTACTTTTCTTCGGCTTGCTTCCGTAATCATCTTTTTTATCCCTTGTCACCAGCAGAGAGAACACACTGAAAATGGCAATGATAACAAAGATGCCGTAAGCCACGGCCGCACCATATCCAAACTGGAACCTTACAAATGCGGATTCGTACATATACTTCACCATCGTCCAGGTAGCATCCCCCGGAACAGACTTGAATACCAGATGGGACTCGTCAAACATCTGCAGGCCGCCGATAATGGAAGTTACCATGACATAAATCAGAATCGGCTTCATGAGAGGGATTGTTATTCTGGTTATCCTCTGCCATGCACTGGCTCCATCCACCTCTGCCGCCTCCATTACCTCCTCGGAAATGGAATTGATACCTGCCGTAAAATAAATGATATTGAAACCGAAATTCTTCCAGCAGATGGCAATCGCAATAACAATCCTTGCAAGCATGGGGTTGTTCTGGAAATCCACCGCTTCCAGTCCGAACGTACTGATGATATTGTTCACCGCACCGCCGGGATAGGAAAACAAAGCGCCGAACAAAAGGCCGATAGTTACCGGAGTAACCAGGTTAGGGAAATAATACAGATTCCTTAAAAGGAATTTCCCCCGGAACCATTTGTTGCTCAGAATCAGGGAAAGTACAAATGCAATTGTCAGCTGCGGTATTATGGACATGATCCAAATCAGCAGCGTGTTTAAAATGGTCTGGAAAAAATAACCCGATTCAATCATACGCTGGTAGTTCTCCAGTCCGATAAAGGTAAACTTCCCGGACAGAACGTCCATATTGCAGAAACTCAGAACAAAGGAATATAAAATTGGGAATAAACTAAATATTAAAAAAACTATAAAAAATGGTGCAATATAGAAATATGCATATCTGTTCCTTTTTTTCGAATTCAAGTTATCCTCTCCTTTTCCCTGTAATTCATTGGGCACTATGTATATTTTACATATCTTTAATAAGTATTTATGTGCCATTTCTCTTTCTGGTATCAATATATACCATCTCCATTAAGAAATCAACTACTAATTAAACTTTTTTTAATAATTCCATTCACTTTGATCATTTGCATAATTTTTGTGAGCTGTTTTTGTTTATATTTACTGTGTTTTTTCCTTTATTAGCCAATATATTTAAGGATTTATCCGATGGAAGACAGATTATTAAGTTAAGTTTAATTAGTCACCCCCACTTACCACCCTTCCTCATAGCCACAAGGACATTTGTTTCTGAAAACAGCCCCGGCTATGAAATGTTCATAGCCGGGGCTGTTATAGGATCCTTCTTCAAACTTCGCAGCAGCCAAATGGCCATCCGCCCGCTGTCTGCGTGGCACCTTCGGGATCGAAAAGGATTCTCGCAGGTCCGTCAGACTTGACATTCCGATAAGCCCAGGGGCGTCAAGTGTGCCAGATGAGGCTGGCACACTTGACTGGTCTCATCTCCATAGTCTGAAAGGCACCGCGAAAATCCTTTTCGATTCCGAAGGGCCACGCAGACAGCGGGCGGATGGCCATTTGGCTGCTGCGAAGTTTGAGTCCCTTATTCTTATGTTTCCCCAAATTCCGGGGAGTTATCAGCAGTTATTCCTTTTTCAAATTCCTCTATTGTTTCCGCTCTGGCGGCAAGCTTCAGCCATTTACTAAGGGTTTCCGGATTATGCTGTTCCATAATCCGGTTTTCCAGTTCTTTCGGAACCTTTCCCATTTCTTCCAATAATTCCAGTACAGATGCCGCCCTGCCTCTTTCGATTCCTTTTTTCAGACCTTTCTCAATACCAATCTCAAGAATATTCATCTTCACAGCCTCCCATTCTTCCGATTGCCTGACCTCCTGCACAATTCGATCCAACCCCTTTATCCTTTTATCTTTTACTAAGATATCCGGATTATTCAGGGTCGTATTTTTCATATACTGCAGAAGGCTTACCAAATCCGGTCTCCCCTTTTTGCTTGTCATATTTAAAAAAAGCTTTTTTGTCCCATCCTCCAGATGCAGGCCCCGGATTTCCTCACATTGTTCTGTAAAGGTATACATTGCCAAATCCTGCCGGAAAATATCTTCCTGTGTAATAAAAATGATGATCGTTGACGGCAGATACCGATATTTTGTGTCCTTTCCCGCTTTCAACACAGGGGTATCCAACAATCCCTGGTAAAATCGGGATCTTTTACGTAAATCATCCTTCTTTGCGTCATTCTGCATTTCCGTATTAATCTGCCTGTTCTGTGCATCCCGCGCCCAGGCATCCAGGCGAATCGCCCGCTTGCCGGATTTGTTTAAAACTACCTGTTCCACCTTCACCTCTTCCAGAAGCAAAGCCGGTTCATCAAGAATGATGCTCAGAGTATACTCATAAGCTGCCTTATTCTTCATCACAGATAAGAACAAGGCAAAATCACTCAGGTTAAAGGCATAGTCTTCAGGCAGTGTCTCCCTGCCTATCGTTTTGGTCCATTTTTTGTCCATAGGCGTTCCTCTCTTTCTTTTACGCAGAAAGAAGACACGCCGTTTCTCCTCCCTGCTTATTCAGTTGTCAGCAAGGAGTTCATGCATTAACATGCATCAGATACCGGCCGGCAATTTTATTCTGCTCCGGCCAGGTTCAGAAACTTCAGAAAATAGATGTGTTGAATTCATTGCTTATTTTTAGTGTAACATAGCAGAAGATACTTCGCAATGCAGTACTAAAAATACAGTACCCGGATGCCTGCTGCCGCTGTCTCATTGTCTGAATTGTTACACCGGTTTTCATCCTCCCTGATACAAAAGGAACTGCCCTCAGGCAGTTCCCATCCATTCCTTTTCTGTTTTTTATACCGGCGAAGCCGACACAATCATCCGCCAGGTATTACAGCTGCAGAGCGTATGCTCATCCCCTGCCTTCACCGGACGGTAAGCAAGCCTTTCCTCCTCCAGCTCCGGCAGCCGTTCCAGCTTTCCGCATGCATAAGCCAGCAGCCTTTTCTGCGCGCTTTCCATTCTTGCCAGAAGTCCGCCAATCCTGATATCCAGCACTTCAAAGCCGTAAATCTTACTTTCCTTATCCCAAACGGCTTCCCTGCACCTTTTATATTCCTTCACCTTTTCTATACAGGAAGGGATTTCCTCTTCGGCAATCTTTTGTATCGTCTCCCGATTCTCTTCCTTATAAGCCGCACACAGCCGGTTTCCCATGCCCGCTTTCATGGAAAGCACATCCGCCAGATGGATATAAAGCTCCAGGACCCCATCCTCCACAGCCGTCTCGCTTCCGGCCAGATCCTGCAGCTTCTCCCGGAGCAAATCATAGTATGTATCCAGATTATGTCCCCCTGCCGCCGCAAAATAATCCCCGGATGCCGCAGCGGTTTTTGCCGATGAACCGGCCTTCATAAACGCATCGGCTTCTCTCACCTGTCCGTCGAACAGACCCAGCAGAATATCCTGATAGAACAGATACTTGGAAGGATTATCATACATCTCGCTGCCCGGAACCGCATCGAATTCCCCCAACGCCATATACGCATCATAGCTGCTTCCCGTGAGGAATTCAAACTGCTCCTTCAGCTGTTCTCTGTCCGGCTGCTCCGAAAATCCATGCTCCGCAAACAGTACAATGGACGGCAGACCTGCTGCCATTGGCGTTTCCGCACCATCATCCTGCCACATGGTACATACCGCTTCCCGGATCCCTTCCGCCTTGCATGCACGCATGGCAGCTTCCGTAGTGGAAAAGGCTACGCCAAAATTCGGGGCAAGACCGTTCCAAACCCAGCCGCCTCCGGCAAAAACAATTTTTTCCGACAACTGTCTGTGCATATGCAGATAGGCCTTATAGAAATTTTCATCTGTATGATAATAATCCCAATAAACCAGGCCAATCTCCCTGGGAGGCTTTACCGCCCCGGAAAGATCGGTATCCAGAGGTACATCATAATATTCACTGGCAGGAGAATTCATACGCAGGTACATATCGCTCCAGATCATAGGCTCCAGCCCCAGATCCCGGCAGATACCCGCTACCCTGTCCAAATGCTCCGTCATAATTTCGGCCTTGGTATGGTATCCGTTTTTCAGCAGATAATTACCCAGCCCCAAAGACCATGCCTCATCCATTCCCAGATGCACACGCCTGCTGCGGAAAGGTTCCGATGCGGAACGGATGCACGCTTTCACAAAATCATAAACCTTCTCCTCTCCCACCAGCAGGATATCCTCCGTATCCCGGGTCCCCTGCATCACATCCCAGCGCAGCGCCGTTTTCAGATGGGCAAGTGCCTGGATACAGGGAACCATTTCAATCCCGAACCGATCCGCATAATCATCACATTCCTTCAGTTCTTCCCTGGTGTATCTTCCCCGGAATGCCCCGAAATAAGGATACTCCGGCACCTCATACGTATCCTCGGTATAAAGCATCATGGTATTCATACCTAAGGCCGCCTGCATACGGATGTATTTTTTTATGCTTTCCACAGACAGCACACTGTTTCTGGAACAATCCAGCATTGTCCCGTTTTTATCCAGGTATACGGTTTCCCTGCGGCAGAAGCTTTCCGCAGCCATACCTGCATGCATGGCCTCCTGCTTTTCCAGCTCCCGTACCAGAGTCATCAATGCACGGAACAAAAAGGTTTTTCCGCCGGCCTTCAGAACAGCTTTCCCCTTCCTTAAACCATCCGCTTCTTGGCAGCCAAACTCCGTCACAACCTCCCTGAATGCTGCCGCATCCATGGATGCGGCAGCTTCCATATCTTCCGAACCGGCTTGTTCCCCAGAGACCAGTTCCATCCATATTTCCACGGGTGTTTCCAGCCCGCCGTTCAGCACCGGGTTCACCTTCTCCCCGGCGTCCTCCGAAACCACCTGATGGTGCCTTTCCTCCAACAACTCCCGCATCCCGGCCAGATACTCCTCCCGGCCATTCATCAGCTTAAAATACATAAAATCCTTCTCCTCACCTTTCCGCGGCATTCCGCCCGCTTTTTAATTTGCCCGGCTCAAACTTCACAGGTTCCAAATGTAAGTAATTCACTCAAACTTCGCAGTGGCCAAATGGCCCTCCGCCCGCTGTCCGCGTGGTGCCTCCGGGATGGGAAAGGATTTTCGCAGGGCCATCAGACTGGACATTCCGATGAGCCCAGGGGCGTCAAGTGAGTCAGATAAGGCTGACTCACTTGTCTGGTCTCATCTCTATAGTCTGAAAGGCGCCTGCGAAAATTCCTTTCCCATCCCGGAGGCACCACGCGGACAGCGGGCGGAGGGCCATTTGGCCACTGCGAAGTTTGAGTAATTCAAATCATATTGCCTTCACACGCGCTTTGGCTAAATCAATTTCATTATTAATTTGTACTTCGTAACTATCCAACAAAATCAAACCATCCGGAAGGCTACTAAAATCAAATGTACACATATAATCAACGTGTGTCCTAATTAAAATCAAATACTCACACTTCTTTGTTTTCCCTGATTTAATCAACTTATTTGCTGCTTCCTCTAATGTTTCTTCCGGCAACTGAATTTTTATAGCCACAGGCCTCCCATCCACATATTCAGCTAAAAAACCATCGATTCCACAATTCCTTTGTACCGGCGTTGCACCAATAGATTTTAAAATTGCCATTTGGTTATCTGTTAAGTTTTGATATGCTGATTTACCTTTTTTCAGCAAAAACGAATCTGTCTTAATCAAAGCATCCAGTCTTTTTTCAGCCAGTTCAACTGCATCACTGGAAATATCTATACCAATATAATTTCTCCTAAGCATTTTCGCTGCAACTAATGTAGTGCCTGACCCTGCAAAAGGATCCAATACTATATCATTTTCATCCGTCACAAGTTTTATAATCTGTTCTAATAAAATGATTGGCTTTTGCGTCGGATATCCGACTCTTTCCTTTGCTTTTGGATTCAGATAGGGTATTTCCCATACATCTGACAAGGGTACACCTTTTTTACTCTTTCCTAATACAGCCTCGCCATTTGCGTCTTTTTTATATATCGATTTCCCATTTTCATCTCTAACCCTTTCTTGTAGAATCTGATCAATATTTGTAGTTACAGAATATTCAGTATAAATTTGTTTAAACTTAAAATTGGGGGTTTTGCTGTAGAACAAAACTACTTGATGATTATTCAATAAGCCTTTCTTTGCATTTGACCATCTTTTATACGACCAAATGATTTCACTTTGAAAAGAATTCATACCAAATATCTTATCCATCAATACTTTTAGATAATGCGACGCATTTCTATCGGAATGGACAAAAATACTCCCCGTATCTTTTAAGACACGTCTGCATTCTACTAATCTATCCTTCATAAACTGCAGATAATCGTCCATACTATCCCATTTATCCGGGAAAGTATACTCAATATTCTTATCCTTGGAGGTCAGTTTCTGAATATCTTGTGTAAAAAAAGGCGGATCCATATAAATTAAATCAATTACACTATTTTCGATTCTGCGTAATTCATTAAATGCGTCCTCACACAATACCTGATTTATTTTCATTCAATCATTCCTTCATTCTATTAAAAAGCTCTTTCAGATCTATTCCTGTCTCTTTTAACATATAATCCCAAGCTTCTTCTCCAGCATAATATTCACCGCCGATGTCTTCATAAAGCTTTCTTAAAGTAACTTGTATATGTTTTGCCTGATTTCTGTTAGGTTCAAAAAACATTATCCTGACAGGAACATATCCTGCATTTTTTATTACACGTACCCGCTTATGTTCCTTTTTAATATGGTCACCGTCAGTAGTGGCATCTTTCCATTTTATTTCATATGCTTTTTCACCAACCAGACAATCTATTTCTATATGTTTCGGACTCTGATCAATTGTATTTAACAGCTTTACCTTTTCTTCCGCCTGTGGAAAAGCCTGTTTAAAACAATTTATTGCTAATTCCTCTAAAAGTGATCCCGCATATTTATATAAAAATCTTCCTACATTTTGCTGATAATCTATTTCACTGCCTTCCTTGCTTGTAAATCCCAACGCATTATATACAATATAATGCGTATTGTCATCTTGTTCCATTTCAACTTTTCTATCATGTATTTTTTTCTGTAATTCATTCCTATATCTTAATACAATTTGCAACAATAAGTCTTCTTTATCCACATCACTTTCTCCTTTGATTTTTGCTGATTTACTAAATTTAATTTTATCACAAATAAAGGAAATCTACTATGTACAATTAACAAAAGGGTGCAGATAAAAAAGTATGGCGTCCCCCGGCCCTGCTTCCCTTTGCGGCCAGCTGCCCTGCAAGGTTCCTTCCAGGGGACGCTTTCGCTCGGATAATCGCGTAGCGGTACTAAGGCTGCAAAGGACGCAGCCTAAGGACCGGCGTGCTTATAACGCCCCCTACAGGAATCCTTGCAGGGCAGCTGGCCGCACAGGGAAGCAGGGCCGGGGGACGCCATACTTTTTTATCTGCACTCTCAGCAAAACTGCGCATAATGTTCAGAGAGGGTCGAGTAGACAGATATGAACTATTAGCACTCAGGAACTGGCCGAGCTGTAATTCCTCACCGCCTTTTTCCAAATCCCCCGGGAAATGAAAAAGAACAGAACCGGGGAAATCACGCCCCAGGCCATCATACCGGGGGACAGCTGCCCCATCAGGAACAGGCCCGGAAAATTGGTGATAACAAACACCGGAAGGATAAAGGTCCCGATACGCTGCATCCACTTACCGTAAATCAGCTGAGGCATATTGTTAAAGTCCCAAAGGGCTGCCGTAATATCCGCAATCCCCCTGCTGGCCACAATCCAGAAGCATAAAAGATTGGGGATAAGGAACAGGCTGTAGGTCAGCAGATTTCCGCACATCAGGAAAAAAAGGAAACCCGCAATGGCCCACACATTCACCGGAAGCCCGGCCCGGTGCCAGCCAAGCCCGATCATAATGCTGCCCGCCACAAAATCAGGCAGCAGAAGGGCCAGATCCAGCCGCTTCATCGTCACAAAAAACTGCAGGGACACCGGCTTCACCAGATACATATCCAGCTCCCCCTCCCGCACCATCTGGCTGATGGACGTGAAATTCCCATAGTACAACATATAAAAACCGGTCATCAGGACATAAATACCAATAAACAAAAGGATATGATCCGGCGTCAGGATGCCTATATTCACTCCCGCCCGGTATACCACCGCCACATAGAGAAGCTTGATCAGCATCCACCCCGTCTCCACCGCCACCCCTGCGGCAAAATTCAGCCGGTATTCTAACTGCGACATCAGGGAAAATCTGGCAAACACGTACAACAGACGTCCATAACGCTTTACCGTTGCCAGATACCCGCTGTTTCCGTTCTCTTTCTTCCGGAAAAAATAATCCATACTCAGCCTCCCACCGCGGTATACCGTCTCAGCCCGCGTTTCCACAATAGTTCACCCAGCATTCCAAAACACAAAATCCAGAAAATCTGGCAGAGAAACCCCGCCGCTGTCTCGTACACCCCAAAACGCCCGTTAATAATATTCACCGGAAACTGAGTCGTATAACCAAAGGGCAACAGCCTTATCAGAAAAGCTATCCGTTCCCCGAAAATATCCATGGGGAATATCCCTCCGCTCACCACCACCAGCACAACGCTCACCGTCCCGAACAGCAGATTTACATCCGTAAGCCAGAAGCTTATCAGCGCCACACAATAAAAAATAAAAAAGTTCAGAACCAACGCCAGGACCAGACTGGCAAGAAAGGCCAGCACCCTGGGAGCAGAAAGCACCAGGCCAAGTATTAACACGGAAAAAACAAGCAGAACGGCTGCGACTGCCAGCAGGATCAGAAGCTGAGGCGCCTTTTCCCCCAGAAAGGAAAAAAACTGATAACTCCGGTAATTCACCGGCCGGACCAGATATTTATTCAGCCCGCCGTTTTTAATATCCTGGTTCACCTGATACTCAAAGCCGGTATAAACCAGATGGGAAACCATAGCCGCCAGCAGCGTATACACCATGATCTGGCTGTAAGAATACCCCGTCATGGACGCTGCATCCGAATTCCCATACAGGTAATTCCACAAAAATGTCTGTATAATAATAGGAAAAACCGCGCTTAACAGGCTAAGGACAAAATTGACCCGGTATTCCAGCGCTTTTTCCATTCCCATCTGAAACGTACAACGGTATGGATTCATAATGCAGTCACCTCTTTTTGATAAAACAACGCAATACTTTCCTCCAGCGGGATTTCCGTTACCGTAAAATCTTCTACCGGCAGCAAAGAAAGAATAGCCGACGCCGTTTCCTTAATCCTGCTTTTGGGAACCTCCAGAACAGCCTCTCTGCCCTGATATTCCCGTACCCTGCCAAAAAAGGAAAGCTGTTCCCTCGGCACCGGCTCCGCGCTCTTTATCGACAAAAGCTTTCTGTCCCCCAACCGGTGATTGATATCCGCCAGTGTTCCGTCATAAACCAGCTGCCCCTGATTGATAATGACCGCCCGCTTGCACAGTTCTTCAATATCCCGCATATAATGGCTGGTCAGAATAATAGTGGTCTTTGTCTGCTCATTGTAAGTCTTCAGGAAATCCCGTATTTTCTGCTGGGACAAAATATCCAGCCCGATAGTCGGCTCATCCAGAAACAAAATATCCGGCCGGTGTATCAGTGCCGCTAAAATTTCCATTTTCATCCGCTCTCCCAAAGACAGCCGCCGTACCTGCACGTTCATCAGATCCTTTACATCCAAAAGCTCCGAAAGTTCCTCCACCGTCCTGCGGTATTCCCCGTCCGGCACGTCAAAAATACATTTATTCAGATAAAAGCTGTCACTGGCCGGAAGATCCCACCATAGCTGGTTCTTCTGCCCCATCACAATGGAAAACCTCCGTTTAAAAGCATTTTTCCGCTCCCATGGGATATACCCGTCAATCTCCGCCTCTCCCGAAGTCGGAAACAAAATCCCCGAAAGCATTTTCAAAGTCGTTGTTTTTCCCGCTCCGTTCGGCCCGAGAAGCCCCGCAATTTCCCCCTTCTCCACCGAAAAGGAAATATCCTTCACCGCCTCTTTTTTCAGCATTTCCCGATGGAACAGGTTATGCAGGGAACCCTGCAGTCCCGTCCCTTTTCTGTAATATGCAAACTCTTTTCTTAAATGCTCCACTCTGATAATGGCCATTTCCATCCTCCCCGCTATAAAAAATCCAAATGCCTGATATAACCTTCAAACTGCAGCTTCACCTCCGGATACCGGTACCTGCTGATATACAGCTTCTCCCCGTTATCCAGAGTCACACTGTCCCGATCCATACGGTTCACATGATACAGACTCACCAAAAAGCTTTTATGAATCCGTGCAAACCCTCCCGCCTTCAGCCTCTCCTCGCACCGGGAAAGCGGCTCCGTCGTACATATGATTTCCTCCCTGCAGTGTATCCGTATCTCATGCCGATCACTTTCCAGATACAGGATATCCTTCTGCCGTACCCTCACCAGTTCATTCCTACATAAAAACGTGTGCCACCGTGTCACCGGGGGACGGCTCCTCTCCATTTTCTGGAACGCGGCCCCTAAATCCTGCTCCAGCGCATACCGCCTCACCAGATGGAAAAAAGGATACGACAGAGCCGAAAACACATCCTCTGCTTCCGAAACCACCAGAATAATAGAAAGCGAAGGACTTTTCTCCCAAAGCCTTTCCGCCGCAGCAAAAGCCTTCTCCGGCTTCTCCCCCGCGAGAATAAGATAAAACATCTCATCCCCCGCCATCACTTCCTCCTCCAGTTCCGAAAGAGAAGGAATCCGCCGCAGCTCATAATCCGCCTCCCGCGCCGCCTTCCTTCCATAACCCACACCCATGCACAGCGCCGTCACCATCTCTTCCATTTCCTGCGCAAGCAAATCATCCCCGCAGTACAATCCAAGCACCGCCACGGCCTCCCCTCCTCTCCGCCGCCTCTTCCCCGGCCAACGTCCCGTTCAGATTATCATCATATCAAAACAGGGAAATATTACAAGCTTCCCTGCACCACTAGTTTATTTTTTTCCCGAATAGCCCTTTAGAAAGGGACAGCAGATAAAAATCATGCTTACCGCCCCGGGGAAGGTCTCCCTCCTGGTCCCCTGCCTGCTTTCCCCTGGGGCGGTACACAGGATTTTTATCTGCACTCCCTTCCGAATCAACGGTGTACAAACTTTTTCCTTTTTGCTATAATAGGAACAGAGATTTTCGGAAAAAGGCAGTGGAATATACACTCTTTGCGTATATTACCCAAATTATAAAAGTGAGGAACCGCATATGAGCAAAAAAAGAGCAGTTGTTTCCCTTGGGCATCAGGCTCTGGGATATACCACCACAGAACAGCTGGATGCCGTGAAGGTGACGGCAAAAGCGCTGGCCGACCTGATCGAGGCGGACTACCAGCTGACCATCACCCACAGCAACGGCCCCCAGGTAAGCATGATCCACAAGGCCATGACAGAGCTGCGCCGTGTTTACATTGATTATACTCCTGCCCCCATGTGCGTCTGCAATGCCATGAGCCAGGGTTATGTGGGTTACGATATCCAGAATTCCCTGCGCGCAGAGCTGTTAAGCCGGGGAATTTCCAAACCGGTCAGCACCATTCTCACCCAAGTCACAGTAGATCCTTATGACGAAGCATTCTATGAGCCTACCAAACTCATCGGCCGTTATATGTCAAAGGAAGATGCGGAAATCGAACAGAAAAAAGGCAACTTCGTAATAGAAGAACCGGGTAAAGGCTACCGTCGTATTGTGGCGGCGCCCAAGCCCATTGATATCCTGGAAATCGATGCCATACGCGCTCTGGCCGATGCCGGACAGGAGGTCATCGCCTGCGGAGGCGGCGGAATTCCCGTCATCCCTCAGGAGCATGCCCTCAAAGGCGCCTCCGCGGTCATAGAAAAAGACTGTATCGCAGGCAGACTGGCCGTGGAGCTGGAAGCGGATCAGTTAATCATTCTCACAAGCGTAAAGCAGGTATACAAAGATTACCGGAAAGAAACGGAAGCGCCCATACGCAGCATGAATGTTTCCGAAGCCAAAGCATACATTCAGGACAGCCAGTTTGAAGCCGGCACCATGCTTCCCAAGATTGAAGCGGCTGTTTCCTATCTGGAAGCGGTTCCCACCGGAAGCGTGCTGATTACTTCCCTGGATTTCGTGGCCGATGCCGTAAGGGGAAACGCGGGAACCGTGATTACCGCATAATGCATTTCTCCCGTATGACGCACAGAGGATGTTCCTCCCGGAACATCCTCTGTTTTATCTCTTTTTTATTCCTGCAATTCGTTTTTCCTTTTCCCGATTGCCGTCAGCTGCCGTAAGAACTGCACAAAACAAGGCCGGCCGGCACTATGCCGTAATATCCTCCAGTTTCCCTTCAAACTCCGTCATATCCGTTTCCGTTTCATAAAATTCTTCCTCCGGATATTCCTTTGCCTCATCCTCTGTCAGTTCCATTTGCGTACCGTTAAGCTGCGTTTCCCGGCCCCGGACTGCGCCTGCTGCCGGAAGGCCGTTTATCCCCAGGGCTGCGGCTGCAAGCAGCATGGCGGTTCCCAGGCCAAGCAATCCAATTTTTTTCTTCATAAAAAACCCCTTTCCGGATAACGCTGTCGGTTCCATGGTTTCCAATTCCCCACAGCATTATTTTACCCGGAAAAGAGTTATTCTAACAGCAAACCGCGGTAATGAATTTGTAAAATTTAAGTTTTGCAAGCTGCGCCGGCGCCGGTTGCCGCTCAGAATCCCTTCAGGGCAACAAGCAGGGCGCCGATCAGAATACAAAAATCTGATATATTGAATATGACGCCCCGCAAAGGCGCCCACTTCACGCCGAGGCTGAAATAGTCCACCACATATTTCCGTTTCAGCCGGTCATAGGTATTGCTGAACGCTCCGCCCAGAAGCAGGCTCAGACCGGCCTTCAGCCAGCCGTTGCCGCGCCGTGTCAGTGTAAAAAGGAAAACAAGGGCAAGCGCTGCCGTCAGAATAAGGGAAAGACCAGCAACTACATTGCTTTTCTTCTCTCCCAGGTTCATGCACGCCCCTTTGTTATGATATTTCCGGATCAGGATGCGGCCCTTCCAGATTTTGGTTTCCTCTCCTGTCTTTCTCTTTTTTTCCACGTAATTTTTGATTACCAGTTCGCCGGCAAAAATAAATGCCGCAATAAACAGATATCCCATGTTTTCTCCTTAAGGTGCTTTAGACAGTTGTTTCCGTTAACAGGCAGTGTCACAGGGCCGGCAGTCCCGCAATCCAGTTAAACACCCCTTCCATATTCAGGCGCCCATATCCCCACTGCCGGTTGGGATATGTATATGCAGATTCGCGGTTGGCCCCACGCAGGAAATAATTCCTTACCGCCACGCCCCCCACATAAGGGGAATTATATTCCACCACCGCCCACTGCAGAAACTGCGCCGCAGCACCGGCCGCAAGCGCTGCGGATAAAGAAGTCCCTGTAGAGGTTCCCACCAGAGTTTTCCCCTGGACCATGCCCGTTGCCACAGAGATATCCACACCCGGAGCGGCTATATCCGGCTTGATATCCCCATTTGAGGAAAACCCCTGGCCGGAATTAATGTAAAAGCTGTTATTCCTGCTGTTATAGGCGGACACGGTGATGGGAGGCTCTGCAAATCCGGGAGAGGTTATGGTTGTTTCCGGGGTAGGCTGCAGGAATTCCACCCTGCCGTCCACAAACTGCCTCAGAGGCAGCCACATGTTGACATTCCCTGTTCCGTCCCCGCCTTCCCGGGTAATGATTACGGTCCAGAGCCCCGGGCTGGGCGACTCAAACCGAATCACCGCCACCTCGTTTCCAGTTTCCGATTCTATAGTCTGGTAATCCAGCCGTACCTTTGTTTTTTCATATACAAACGTATATTCCACGCTCTGTCCCAACCTCCCGCTTACGGGAGGAACCACCTCGCCCCCGGGGGAACGCACGGAAACCGAATAAAAATCGGGAATCCTCCCCCAAAGTTCCAGAAGGAATCCCCTTGTGCCCTCACTCACCATCATCTCCGCCCTTATGGACTGGCCGGTTTCAATATAACCGCTGAAATGATGGGCGGCATTCCCTTCGTTCCCGGCTGCGATCACCACCACCTGGTTTATTTCCGAACCGACATTGGAAACATAATCGGACAGAGAGGAACTTCCGCTGTGATCCCCGAAGCTGCTTCCCAGTCCCAGGCAAATAACCGTCGGTTTTTCAAAGGGAACGCGGAAGGAAGACACATATTTAATCCCAAGCATGATATCGTTGGTTTCATAGGCGGGCACATCATCCGGGGTCATATAATAATCCCGTAAAAACTGCTTCGCCTGCTTCAGCTTCACCACTACGATATCCGCATCCGGTGCCGCTCCCAGATAATCCAGCCCTCCGTTCAGGGCACTTCCTGCGGCGGCCGAAGCCATTGCGGTCCCATGTCCGATTTCATCTGTGGAAGGAACCAGCTCCAGCGGGTTATCCGACTGAAGCGCCTCATTTATCTGCTCTCTGGTATATTCGCTTCCATAAATATAGCCATCCGGGGGCGTGCCCGTCTGCACACTTTGATCCCAGATGGCCAAAATTCTCGTGCTCCCATCTTCTCTTCTGAAAACGGGGTTCCGGTAATCAATACCTGTATCCACAAAACCCAGCACCACATTTCTGCCGGTTAATGATAGAGGTTCTCTCTGAACCAGTGTAATTCCGCTTCTCACAAGGGGCTGGATATCAAAATTCCGATCCAGGGCTTCCGGGGCAAAGGGTTCCATCAGCCCATACAGCCTGGGTATATACCTGTAATAATAGCTGGATACCTCCAGGGGCGGAAGGATGGACCTGCTGTAGTAAATAGAAAGGAATCTTTCATTTATAGGAATATAACAAAAGATGTCGTCATTTCCTTCCACTGTACCCTGTGGAAGAACAAAATAATTGATCAGGTCTATATAATCCTCTGATAATATCTTTTCCTTGCATGTCATGAGTCAAGCTCTCCATATCCCTTTGTATCAGTATATGGCACTCTTCCCCAGCCCATGCATCATTATTGCATGGGCTTGCCTATGCATCATTATTGCATAGCTTGCCTATGCATTATTATTGTATGGACTTACGTTGGCTTACTCTCCGGCGCCGGCCTGTTTATCCGCAATCGCATATCCGGCCCCTCTGATCTGAATAGCCGGCCCGCCGGTCCCTTCGATGTAATCCTTTGTTATGGTCACCCGGCCGATGTTATCATCCTTGGGAATTTCATACATAATATCCAGCATGAAGTCTTCTATAATCGCCCGGAGCGCCCTCGCTCCCGTATCCTTCTTGGTTGCCTTGTCGGCAATCGCTTCCAGCGCCTCATCGTCGAACTGCAGATCCACCTCATCCAGCGACAGCAGCTTCTGGTACTGTTTCAGAATGGCATTTCTCGGCTCCTTCAGAATCCGTACCAGCATTTCCCTGGTGAGTCCCTGCAGGGTGCAGATAATGGGCAGCCTTCCCAGAAATTCCGGAATCATCCCGAAATTCCGGAGATCTTCAACGGTAACCTTGGACAGGATATCCGGATCCTTGTCAAATTTATCCTTCAGCTCCCCGTTAAAGCCAATTGCTGTCTGTTTTGTCAGTCTCTGCTTAATGATACCATCCAGATCCGGGAACGCACCGCCGCAAATGAACAGGATATTCCGCGTATTCACCGTAGCCAGCGGCACCATGGCATTCTTACTGCTTGCGCCCACAGGCACCTCCACCTCGGCCCCTTCCAGAAGCTTCAGCATTCCCTGCTGTACAGATTCCCCGCTCACGTCCCGGGAAGTGGTATTTTTCTTCTTGGCAATCTTATCGATTTCATCAATAAATATGATGCCACGTTCCGCCTTCTCCACATCATTATCGGCGGCGGCCAGCAGCTTGGATACCACACTTTCGATATCATCACCGATATATCCCGCCTCCGTAAGAGAGGTGGCATCAGCAATAGCCAGCGGTACGTCGAGAAGCCTTGCCAGTGTCTTTACCAGATAAGTCTTTCCGGATCCGGTAGGACCTATCATAAGAATATTGGATTTTTCGATTTCAATGTCATCCATCGTGTTGGTGACCACTCTTTTATAATGGTTGTAAACCGCCACGGATATGATTTTTTTCGCCAGCTCCTGGCCGATGACATACTCATCCAGGCTCGCTTTAATTTTATGGGGAGCTGGAATATCACGGATATTGAAAACGGGATCCGCTTCCTTTTCTTTTTCCTTCTCTTTTTTCTTTTTAATTTTCTGTTTATTGGGAATCCCGTCATTTCCCTGCAGATCCGCCAGATTCACGAAGCTGATGTTGGGATATTTCCCATCCTTATTCATATTGTTCAGCATATTCATCATCTCGGGGTTATTCAGCATTCCCTGATAATCATACTGGCTCACTGCATCCATCGTCCTGTGCATACAATCATCACAGACACAGATATTATTAGGAAGATGGTACATCTTTCCCGCCTTGCTTTCCGGGCGCCGGCAGATAAAGCACACATCCTCATATTCTTTTTTATCGTCTTTTTTCCCGGAGGCATCCTTATCCTCCGCCGGAGCCTTCACTTCTTCCAGGCTCTCTTCCTTTTTATCCTCATCTTCTCTATTTTCAAAATCGCTCATCGGGCAATCCTCCATTTTCCTGTCCAATCCTGCCGCCTCCGGCATAAAAGCGCTGCGGGCAGCTGCGGACGTTTATATGACACTCATTTAATTATAAATCACAACCTATTGCCATACAAGTTAAGTTTCTATAAACAAAAGAAACAATATAACACAGGGGAGCGTGACCAATAGCAACACAACAGGCCGGAAGGGTATCTGACGATACCCCTTCCGGCCCGTTAAAGCCATTCCTGTCATATATGCCGGTTTAGTTCCTGCCGGTGGTTTCCATCGCTTCCTGTGAAGTAAGCGTTACGGAAACTTTTTGTTCCTGATACCCTTCCGTAGGGTTCCCGCGCATGATGGTAAGCTCCACCGTATCTCCGATTGCATAATACTGCATGGAATTGGTGAGATCATCCTGGGTGGTTACGGTGGCGCCTGCAAAACCGGTAATGATATCCCCTTTTACCAGGCCCGCATTATCCGCGCCGGTTCCTGCATATACCTGCGCCACATAAATGCCTTCAGGCATTCCGTAGGCATCTCCCATGGCCTTGGTTACATTGATGCAGGAGATTCCCAGAAAGCCTCTGTTGCCTTCGTCTACCTTTTCCTTCGTTTCCTGGTTCATCAGCTCTTCAATAATAGGCTGGGCGGAGGAAATAGGGATGGCGTACCCCATGCCTTCCACGGTACTTCCGCCGATTTTGTTGGAGTTGATACCGATTACCTGTCCTTTGATATCCAGAAGCGCACCGCCGGAATTACCGGGATTAATCGCCGCATCCGTCTGAATCAGCGCATTGCTGGTGCCGGTTTCACTCACCTCCAGGGTACGGTTCAGGGCGCTTACCACGCCTGTTGTAACCGACTGTCCGTAACCAAGGGCATTCCCGATGGCGATAACCGGCTCCCCTACCTTCAGGGTGTCGGAGTCTCCCATTGTGGCAATGGCGATGCTGCCTTTGGTGGTTTCCTGCACATCCGAAAGCTTAACAGCTAACACTGCCAAATCCATGGAAGGGCTGGTGCCTTTAATCTGGGCTTCCACCACTTCATCATCTATAAATTTTACCGAAATCTTATTGGAATCCGCAACCACATGGTTATTTGTCACAATCAACAGTTCATCGTCATTTTCCCCGATGATAATACCGCTGCCTGCCGCCTCCTGCTCCTGCTGCATATTCTGTCCCCAGAAATCCGTACCGGATATGATCATCTGGTTCGTAATGGAAACGATGGAAGGCATGGTGTTTTCCACCACTTCCGTCACATCCGTCACCACCGCGCTGGATGTTCCCTGCGTTACCGTGGACTTTATGCCGGAATCGCTCTCTGCCGCCCCGGCCTGTGTTTCCTGCTGTCCCTCCGCAGCGTCCCCTGTGGTCTGGGCAATCTGCCTGGTCTCGTTACCGGATCCGAGGGAATTCACCGCCAGGAAACTGACACCCGCGCATACGCCGAAGAAAACACCGCAGACTACTACGGCAATCACTTTTTTCCATATAGGATTCATAGGCTTTCCGGGCTTCTTTTCCTTCTTTTTCTTATTATGCCGTCCGGTTCCTCCCGGAGTGCCGTACCCATTATCCGAAAAATTGCTTCCATACTGGTAATTCCCCTGATGGGACTGGTAGCTGCTGTAGCCGCTGTAATTCCCATGCGGCTGTCCGCCGGCACCGTTTCCGCCCGGATAACCGCCGCTCTGGTATCCTCCGGCCTGGTAGCCTCCGGCCTGATATGGCCCCTGCGTGCCGTTCTGATAACCGCCCTGGCTGCCGGCGCCGTTCTGATAACCACCGGTATACTGTCCGCCGGGATTATTCTGGCAGCCGCCCTGATTCACGCCGGAATAGCTTCCCGAAGCACTCCCTGCCGTCTGTCCGTTATTGTTTTCTGTATGAGCAGCACCACTGCCGCTCTGGACAGTCTGCGAATTATTTTGTTCTGTTGGATTTTCGTTTGAATAATTATTGTTATCAAACATATCGTTTCCCTCTTTTCTTCTCCTGTTTGTATCTTTCTTTTTCTATCTGGTTACAGTATAAACAGGAATTGTGTTCTTTCTGTGATAAATCTATAGAAAATATGTTAAATCGATAAAAAATACCGGAGAAGGGCTTTTTATACCCTTTTCCGGTCATAACAAATCCATATTATTCCACAGTTACGGATTTTGCCAGATTTCTCGGCTTATCCACATCGCAGCCCTTACCTACCGCGACATAGTAGCTGAAAAGCTGGAGCGGGATAATCGCAAGGGAATTGGCAAAAAAGGGATTGGTCCGGGGAATGTAAATAACATAATCCGCCGCCTTTTCAATTTCCCGGTTTCCTTCGCAGGTAACCGCCAGCAAAAAGGCACCTCTTGATTTCACTTCCACCATATTGCTTATTGTTTTTTTATAAAGGGCCGGCTGTGTGGATACCGCAGCCACCAGAGTTCCCTCTTCAATCAGGGATATCGTACCGTGCTTCAGTTCGCCTGCCGCATAGGCCTCGGAATGGATATAAGAAATTTCCTTCAGCTTCAGGGAACCCTCCATGGAAATCGCATAATCGATCCCTCTTCCGATAAAGAAAACATCTTTTGCCGCAATATAACGGTTGGCAAAACGCT
Source organism: Eisenbergiella sp. OF01-20 (assembly GCF_003478085.1). Taxonomy (NCBI): domain Bacteria; kingdom Bacillati; phylum Bacillota; class Clostridia; order Lachnospirales; family Lachnospiraceae; genus Eisenbergiella; species Eisenbergiella sp. OF01-20. The sequence continues at coordinate 50,967 of NZ_QUES01000002.1, forward strand.
GTATCCGGTTTTTATTATTCAAAAGCAGCTCAATCTGATCCGGAAGGCGGCCCAGATCCGCAAGCATATCACGGAAGTCCGTCTCCGATACCGCCCCTTTTACCCTGGCAAATTTCAAAGCAAGCAGGTACAGCGCAATCAGCTGTGCGCTGTAGGCCTTTGTAGTGGCGACCGCAATTTCCGGCCCGGCCCAGGTATACATCACATGATCCGCTTCCCTTGCAATGGAACTGCCCACCACATTCACAATGCCCAGAACCTGGAAGCCTCTTTTCTTGGATTCCCTCAATGCCGCGAGAGTATCGGCCGTCTCCCCTGACTGGCTGATGACCACCACCATAGCCCCCTCTTCCAGAATGGGGTCCCTGTAACGGAATTCAGAGGCCAGATCAACCTCCACCGGGATACGTGCCAGCCCTTCCAGTACATATTTTCCGGTCACTCCGGCATGGTAGGCGGATCCACAGGCCACAATATGGATTTTCTTTATGGCTAGCAGCCCGGCATCACTCATTCCCAGTTCTTCGATAACAATATCATTCCCCTTGATCCTGGGGCTTAAGGTATCCGCCACCGTTTTGGGCTGCTCATACATTTCTTTCAGCATGAAATGCTCGTAACCGGCTTTTTCCGCCGCCTCCGCATCCCAATCGATGGTCACCGCCTCTTTTTCCACCTCTTCTTCATCCACATTGTAAATACGGAAGCCTTCCGGCGTCAGGCGGGCGATCTCCTGGTTCTCAATATAAGTAACCGTTCTTGTATATTTCAGAATTGCCGGAACGTCGGAGGCAATAAAGCAGCCCTCCCCGTTCTGTCCCACAATGAGCGGGCTGTCTTTTCTTACCGCAAACATTACATCCGGATAGTCCGCGAACAAAATCCCCAGCGCGTAAGAACCTTCCACGCGGTGAAGCACCTTGGTGATCGCCACCATCGGATCCCCTTTATAATAATAGTCCAGCATATGGGCCAGCACTTCTGTGTCCGTTTCCGACACAAACTGATATCCCCTGCCCTCCAGCTTCTTTTTCAGCGGCAGATAGTTTTCAATAATCCCATTATGTACCACCGCTATGGTGCCCTTCGCATTAAAATGAGGGTGGGAATTCACATCGTTCGGCGCTCCGTGTGTCGCCCACCGGGTATGGCCGATTCCCAGTGTCCCGGGCATGGTAGCCCCGTCGTGAGTCAGCTCCTGCAAAACCTTCAGCCTTCCTACGGATTTTGTAATGTTAATTTTCTCGCCGTCAAAGATAGCCATCCCGGCCGAATCATACCCTCTGTACTCCAGCCTGGAAAGTCCGTCCAGGACAACAGGCGCCGCCTGGCTTTTACCGATATAGCCTACTATTCCGCACATACGTTACCTCCAATAATCTTTATTCATGCTGCATGCCCTCACCAGCCCAGCAGGCAGGCTTTTGTAATGCTTTCCCAACAGAAAGCCCATATATTTGGCTCCGCTTGCAGCAATCAGCTTTGCAACAAGCCAGGGCTTATGGACCGCAAACAGATGGGAAGCTGTCATCTTCACCAGCTTCATGCCCTCCGACTCCGCGGGAATCCCGGAAAACACCTCCGGGTGGCTGGCCTGGGAAACCCCATTGTCAAAATTACGGTGAAACTGATCCGCACAGGAATAATTATGGGAATGATAGACACGGGCATCCGCCGCATAAGCGATTTTCCATCCGGCCTGAACCGCGCCCGCCGCATAAATCATATCCTCGTTAAAAATCGTATGCTTCACAAAGCCGCCCAGATTCCGATACACTTCTTTTTTATAAGCGGCGCATACATTGGAACAGAAATACGTTTTAATTCCCATTTCCGGCAGCTGCTCCTTTCCTTTGACGCAGCTTTCCTCCGGATAATTGTACTGTCTGGTATACCGTTCGATTTCACCGCTGTCTTTTTCCGGCAGCTGTCTGGCATAGGAGACCGCGATATCCTCCTCCGCCGTAAGCGCCCTCACAAGCTCTTCCAGAAGCCTGCTGTCCGCCGGAAGACAATCATGGGTCATACAGACAAATACATCACCGCTGCTGTGGGACACACCCGTATTCCGGGTACCTCCATGATCGAACTCCCTTTTGGAAAGATGATGGACCTCTACTTCCGGGTGTTCCCTGGCAAAATCCGTACCGTACAGAAGCTTTTCAAAATATTTTTCTTCCGTATTCATAATAATAATCCGCTCCGGCTTCAGCGTCTGCTTTTCCAGGCGTTTTATCAATTCCAGGAATCTGTCTTCCGGCTTGTAGGTCGGTATAATGACATCTACTTTCATTTTCCAATTCCTTTCTTCCGCCGCACTGCATCTGCATAAGAAACCGTTCGGATCTTTCTGAAGGTTTCCTGTTCCCTGCATTTGCCTGTAACTTTAGAAAAAGGGGCCTTGGATTGGCCCCTTTTAGCTCATTGTAACGTACTATTTTTTTGCGGTATCCTATCTTCCGGTATCGCTGGAGACTTTTGCACTGTAGCTCTTAACCGAAGGAGAGGGGGTATATTCCTCCTGCGCAAAGAAAAACTTGTGAAGAAGGACTACGTTATCCTCCAGGGAAGTGGGGATAACACAACTGCCTGCCTTGCCCACCTTTCCGGTTACACGGTTCGTCTCAAACGGGAAACCATCCGTTGCCACAACCTCATAGGATGCCAGATCCTTTAATACACTGAGCATTTCTCCTGAATCCAAATTCGTGGCCACATGGGGAAGAACACTGTCCAGGGTGGCGCTCAGGGTCGATACCGATGCGCTTCTGGCTTTGGCGAGACACGCAAGAAGCACTGTTCTCTGTCTTTCCGCACGTTTAAAGTCATCGCCTGCGGTTGCCCGGATACGGCAGTATGCGGTAGCCTGCATGCCGTTGAGTGTCTGCAGTCCCGGCTTGGTTACCTTAACATAATCATCCGTCAGCCTCTCTTTGGTTTCCGTACTGTACATACTTGCCTGGTAATTATTCAGATGCTTGATTTCCTCTTCCTTGACATCAATTTCCACACCGCCAAGGCTGTTGATGACATCTATCAGGCCGTTGAAACCGATACTTACATAATTGGTGATATTCATATCCAGGTTCATGTTCAGCATGCTGATTGCCTGCTCCGGCCCGCCGTTTGCATAGGCTGCATTGCATTTGCTGTACTTGTCATTTCCCAGGTTCATATACGTATCACGATATACGCTGCAGATTTTCACTTCACCCGTATCCAGATTGATGGAAGCTATCATGATGGTATCGGAGCGGTTTCCTTTGCCCAGGTTATCATCCCTGGCATCAATACCGAAGAGTGCAATATTTCGGTAGCCCTTCATGGCAACGTTATTCTCAACCGTATCGTTGATGACAATATCTTCTTCATTAACATTGATTTTCTGTATCGTAGTCTGCTTCAGCACCGCCCAGAGAACAACTCCCAATACCACAAGAGCGACCATTTCGATGGTGAACATAATAATCCGCCTTCTCTTCCTGGCCTTTCTCTTTTTAGACATTGCTTTTTTGTTTTTGGGACCGGAACTGCGGCCGTCTCCATAACCATTGCGGGAATCCGAATCCCTGGTCTTACTGTAACCGTTTCTGGAATCAGAACTGCGTGATTCTCTGTAACCGTCACGGGAATCGGTATTTCGGTGTTCTCTGCTGCTGTTACGGGAATTCGCGTTCCGGCTTCCTCCGTTGTTTCTCGATGATGATGCCATATCTTTTTCTCCTGTTTATTGTATTCTAACGTGGCAAAACCGCCACTGCTCAATAAGCATTCTCATTGATAAATCCTTTAAAAACCGTCAGGAAGAGGATTTTTAAATCAAGAGCCATGCTCCAGTTTTCAATATAGTATATATCGTACTCTATCCGCTTGCGTATGGAGGTATCCCCACGGTAGCCGTTTATCTGCGCCCAGCCGGTCATCCCCGGCCGGACCTGATGCTTTATCATATAACGGGGGATCTCTTCCCGGAATTTCTCCACAAACTGGGGACGTTCCGGTCTTGGACCCACCAGACTCATATCCCCAATCAGGACATTAAACAGCTGAGGCAGCTCATCCAGGCTGGTCCTCCGCAGGAAAGCACCCACACGGGTAATACGAGGATCCCCTTTTACGGTCCAACCCTTTTTTTCATCACCCGGCTGTTGTATACACATAGTACGGAATTTGTACATCATAAAGGGCTTATTATGAAGCCCCACTCTTTCCTGTTTAAAAATAACCGGCCCTTTGCTGGTAGCCTTTACCATAATTGCCACCAACAGCAGGACAGGCGATATCAGAATCAGGCCGAAAAAGGCTCCCACAAGATCCACACATCGCTTGGCCAGCGCGCTGAGCGTATTGGAAAGCGGTACATAGCGTATATTGATTACGGGCAGCCCCATCAGATCCTCCATATAAGGCCGTCCGGGTATCAGGCTGTTGTAATCCGGTATAAACTTGGTATGAACACCTGATTTTTCGCATAAATCCACCAGCTCCTCCAGCCTGTCATAGCTTTCCAGGGAGAGCGTAATGGCAATTTCATCCAGCTTGTTTTCCGGCAGTATATAAAGCAGGTTATTGATAGATCCTAAAACCTTTACTCCTTTATAGGTTGCTCCTCTTGGCACTTTATCATCCAGAATCCCTCTTACCACATATCCCCATTGGGGATTGGCATTGATTCGGTTGATATATTCCTCCGCCGCACGGGAATATCCTATGAGAAGGATATATTTGAGATTATATCCTTTTTTTCTCACAAAATGAAGCAGATACCGGATCAGCGCTCGCATAATCAGTGTTGCCACTGTGTTCAGCACACAGAAAACACCGACCATACCACGGGAAAAGTCATGGACCTGAAACGAATCCACGGTATTGTTTACCATAAACAATACAGCAAGAAAAATAGTAACGCCAACAATATTGGCCTTACATACATTTACAATCTCCGTCTCATTCCGCTGCACCCTTTTAGGCGAGTAGAGCTTGAACCAGTAATACAAAATCAAATATCCAGGTACAACAAAATACAGGGCGCTGAAATATACCTTCATATCCAGAACGCCCACCTCAGGACCTGTATTGTTCAAGGTGCTCCCTATAAATAAATACCACGCAAGTATATAGGAGCCTGCAATAACAAACGCATCTACAACAACATGCAATCTGTTAAAGTATTGCTGGTTGTCCTTTATCATGGCTTCACCTGTTTCTCCATATACAAATTGTATTGTACAATAATCCTTTTAAAAGCACAACTTAAATTTTCCTTAATCGACAAAATCCGCCAAAGGTGGAGGGATTTACCGGTGCAGATTGACAAGATGTGTCTTCCTTTTTTAATCTGAATTACGAATTTCAGCGGCGTCTGAAAATATTGATCCATAATTCCAGCTGTATGGTTATATAGTGCCCGAAATTAGCGGGTTTGAAACGGACTTTTCTTTGGCGGGCTTCGGGAGTCAGACAGAGTTTGAAGCCTTTGCCCAGTCCCTTCAGGTAAACGCCGGCATAGCCTTTGGTGCAGAAAAAGAGGGTTTTAATAAAAAAACCGGCAGCCAGAAAGGGAAGGTTTAGTAATAATTGGAAAAACGGCATGTTTTTGTAAATGAGATAAATGCTGTTGCGGGAGGAGTGGGTAATTTTAAACGGATTGTAACGGGATCCGGTGGAAGCGCTTCCTGCATGATAGACTTTAGCGGTAGGCTCGTAGCTGTTTCTGTAGCCTGCAATGCGGGCGCGGTAGCCTAAATCCACATCCTCCAGATAGGCAAAATGAAGTTCGTCCAGCAGGCCTGTTTTTTCCAGGTAAGCCTTGCGGTAAAGGGCGGCTCCGGCGCAGGCGGAAAAAACGGGCATGGGGGTATTGTAGTCAGCGGACGGGCGGCCTTTTCCTATGGCAAAGGCCCATCCAAGGGCGTTGTAACGGTCGCCGGCCCCGTCTAAGATGTCCGGCTGCCGCATGGAAAGCATTTTCACGGCTACGGAAAACAGGCGTGAATCGTTGTCCATACGGCGTTCCAGTCTGCGGATACAACCCGGATCGACGGTGGTATCATTATTCAAAAGAAATACATAGGGTGTCTCTGCCCTGGTGATGCCTTCATTTACGGCGGCACAAAAGCCCCTGTTTTCCGGGAAACGGATGAGTCTGACCCAGGGAAAAAGCCGTTCGGCCATTTCAGGGCTTCCGTCTTCGGAACCATTGTCAATTATGCATACTTCAAAAGCAGGAGGCTTGTCCCCAAAACAGCCTTCCAGGGAACGGAGGCAGTTTTCCAGGTAATCTATGCCGTTATAATTAGGTATTATTACAGTAGTTTTCACTGGTTTCCTTCTTTCCTGTATGGATCCCACAGAATGCGGCCGCCTTCTTTTCTCAGCCGTTCACAAAAATTCCTGCTGATCAGGGCCGCGTCCGCGCCGGCTCTGATTTCCTGAAGGGCTTTGCCCAGTGCCTTCTCCCACTGGGGACGGACCTGCATAGTACGAATGTCGGCAGTTTCCACATCCTGAAGGAGAACGGCTCTGTGCATGTAGCCGCTGAAGCGGCGGCGCAGTCCCCGGAAACGCATCTGTACGTTTCCGCCTTCTTCTTTTTCATAAATACCGCTGACCAGCCTGCCTCCTGCCGGCGGCAGAGGGCCGGCAACCGCGGCAAGATCCGCTCTCTGGGACAGAGGATCCGGTAAGAATTCCATGCGGTAAAAGCCCAGGTGTCTGGTATCCGCTACCCTTACCGTCCACCCCTGTCTCCGGGCAAAATCCTCCAAAGCCCTGCGCCCTGCTTCATATGCATAGCTTTTGCTTGCAGGATTGGAAGCGGTGGATTCCCTGTGGCAGCGCCAGTGATACAGCACTTTGGGAATGTGTACATAGGCTTCCTCCGGCCTGCCATGCAGCACACCTTCCGAGGCACGCAGCACGAGATCGTAATCTTGCGCGCCGTCAAATCCCGGCCGGAGCAGAAGCCTCTTCATCAGCGTGGCATCCATAACCAGGAAATGGCAGATATAGTTATTGGATAACAGCAGATCCAGATTAAAATCCAGCTTCCTGTGCGGCTCATAATAGTTTTCTTCCCCATCCCATTTATCTTCGTCAGAATACAGGAATACCGGACGGATCCCTTTTTCCTCTTTTTCCCGTATTGCCCGGGCCATTTCATACAGCGCGTCCGGAGTCAACACATCATCATGATCCAGAAGCCCGATATAGCTTCCCGAAGCCTCCCGGATCGCAGCATTGGTATTCCCCGCAATGCCTTCGTTGGCAGGAAGCCGGATATAGCGGATCCGCTCATCCGCACGCTCCCGGACTGCCTTCTCCATTCCGTCGCTCCCGCCTGCGTCCGCCAGCAAAAGCTCCCAGTAAGGGTAAGACTGCTCCTGAAGGGAATCCAGCAGTTCCTTCAAATAAACCGGGTTGGTTTGAAAGGCAGGCACCGCAATACTGAACACAAGCGGTTCCCTGGCTGCGACTGCTTCCATATGCTGCGCCTCCAGAACCTCCCTGTCAGGCCTACGGTACTGCCAGACGGCCTTACGTTCCTGCAGCACACGCTCCTGTACCGCCCAGACCGCCGCCCGTATTCCATTCTTCTTCAAATACCGAAATGCCTTTATCCAATTGGATAAACGGAAAACCTGTCCCATATCATCTGTCTCCTGCTTCCTCCACACGTTCTCATGACCTATACAGCAAACGCACAGCCTCTTACTTGATATGTTGCAATACCTTCCCCCGTATATTCCGGGACCGTACGTCTGCCGCCCTCCCTGCCGCCTGTTTGGCCTGCCGTGTCTCATCCGTCCGGGGCCGCCGGAGATGCTTCCTCCCGGGCGCCTTTTATACCGTGAAGAGGAGACCTGAAAAATGGAAGGCATTCCTGACATTTTTTTGCTTTGGGCTCATCGGAACGCCCGGTATAATGGCACCCGAGAGGAAGCATCTCCGGCGGCCCCGGACGGATGAGACACGGCAGGTCAAACAGGCGGCAGGAAGGGCGGCAGACGTACGGTTCCGGGATATACGGCCGCTCCCCGAAAGGCAAGAAGCGGTGTCCATCCAATAAACGGATGAACACCGGTACCTGGCTGCATCTGTTTCATTTCCTTTTTACGGGCAACGACCCAAACGTTACAAAGACCCCAGGGTCCTCCGGTCCACTTGGCTACTGCCGTTTACAACAAAATTTTATGCTTCAATTACTGCTTTTAACTCTTCCGTCAGCTTTTCATTCCTGGCTTTGGCATCCTCCAGGCTTGTTCCCTTTACACCCATATAAAACTTGATTTTAGGCTCTGTTCCCGAAGGTCTTGCACAGCACCAGGAATCGTTGGTCAAATCAAAATATAATACGTTGGATTCCGGAAGGCCGGTGGGGGATTCCTTGCCGGTAGCCAGTTCCCTGGTAATTCCGGTCGCATAATCCCTTACGTTGATAACCTCCAGATCCCCGAAGCAGGAAGGCGGGTTCTTCCGCAGCTTATCCATCATCTCACCGATCTGCTTGGAACCGTCAATCCCCTTTAACGTAATGGTGTACAGATCTTCTTTAAAATATCCGTATTTCTCGTACAGCTCAACCATCTTATCCCACAGTGTCAAGCCGTGCTTTTTACACCATGCGGCAACCTCGCAGAGACACATAACTGCAACGACGGCGTCCTTATCCCTTGCATGGGTTCCGGCCAGACAGCCGTAGCTTTCCTCAAGTCCGAATACATAATGATTGGATCCGGTCTCTTCAAACAGCTTGATCTGTTCTCCGATATACTTGAACCCGGTTAATACTTCGATTAATTTTACGTTATAATCTGCAGCAATAGGATCGGCCATATTGGTGGTAACTATGGTTTTTACCATAGCCGGGTTACCAGGCATCGTGCCTGTTGCGGTGCGTTCCCTTAAAATGTATTCTGCGATGAGCATACCGGACATATTACCGGTAAAAGGCACATACTCGCCGCTCTTGGTATCCAGGGCATAAATTCCCAGGCGATCCGCATCCGGATCGGTAGCCATAACGATATCCGCATTTTTTTCCTTAGCCAGCTTCAGCGCCAGGGTAAATGCCTTGGGATCTTCCGGGTTGGGATAATCCAGGGTGGTGAACTCCGGATCCGGAAGCTCCTGCTCGGGAACCACATATACATGCTTGAAACCAAGTTCGGAAAGGACTCTTCTAACGGGCTTATTGCCGGTGCCATGGAAGGGGGTATATACGATCTTGATCTCATCCGCCATTTCCCGGATCACTTCCGGGTGGATGATCTGCTTTTTCAGTTCCACCATGTAGGCATCGTCTATTTCAGCGCCGATTACCTGATACAGCCCTGCTGCCACAGCCGCCTCTTTGTCCATGGTCAGAACCTTAGCGTAATCGGTCACCGCTTTCACTTCATCGATAATTTCCTTATCCTTGGGAGAGGTAACCTGAGCGCCGTCCTCCCAATAAACCTTATATCCGTTGTATTCCGGCGGGTTATGGCTAGCGGTTACCACGATACCGGAAATACAGCCCAGCGTGCGCAGGGCAAATGAAAGCTCCGGGGTAGGCCTAAGCTCGTCAAATACATACGCCTTGATACCGTTGGCCGCAAGACAGAGAGCTGCCACATCCGCGAATTCAGGAGACATGAAACGGGAATCATACGCGATAGCAACCCCCTTCTTCTCTCCGCCCTGTTTTTTGATGTAGTTGGCCAGGCCCTGGGTTGCTTTTCTGACCGTATAAATATTCATCCGGTTGGTTCCTGCCCCGATTACTCCGCGCAGGCCTCCGGTGCCAAACTCCAGATCCTTATAAAAACGATCCTCGATTTCCGCCTCATTGCCTTCGATTTTCTTCAGTTCTTCTTTGGTCTCCCGGTCAAAATAATCATTTTCCAGCCAGAATTTGTATTCCTCCATAAATCCCATGTATTTCTCCTCCTTTTCCGCCGCCGTCTGCGGCCCTCTATTTATGGTTGCCAAAGTCAAATCAAATTACAGAATTTATCCGGTTGCGTGTCCTTCCCCGGCTGATTTGCTATCAGTATACTACAAAACATTAAACCCGTAAAGAATAGTCGCTTTTATCTAATGTGAAATTCGGATTGTAGTATGGATCCCCTGCTTCCAGCAATTCCTTCCACTTTTCCCGGAACCTGGCGGATTCCTCATTATATCTCGCCGCTTTGGCCCCATCCGTATCCAGGCCCCTGGATACGGATTCATAATGGTAAAGTTCCGCAAAAGGAGTGAATACATTCAGATATCCCAATTTCCGGAGCTTCAGGCAAAAATCCACATCATTAAGGGAAACGGCAAAGCCTTCGTCCAGGCCGCCTGCCTCCCGGTACAGCGCCTTTTTCACCAGCAGGCAGGCGCCGGTCACCGCGGATACATCCTGGGCGTAGCACAGCCTGCCCATATATCCCAGATTTTCCCGTTTCTGGCGGTAGTGAGTATGGCCTGCGGTCCGGTGGGCGCCCAGCCCGATCACAATACCGGCATGCTGGATGGTTTTATCCCCGTAATAAAGCTTTCCTCCCACTGCTCCCACGTCACTGCGCTGGGCATACATAAGCAGTTCTTCCATCCAGTTCACGGTGATTACCTGGGTATCGTTGTTCAGAAGCAGCACATAGTCGCCGGCGGCATGGGCCGCACCCAGATTGTTGATGGCAGAGTAATTAAACTCCCCTTCGTAAGTCACCACCCGGATAGACGGATTATTTCCCAATTCTTCATAATAGGAAAAAATCTCCTTTGTCTCACTGTTATTCTCCACCACCACGATCTCATAATTGTCATAGGTGGATTTCTCTATAATAGAAGAAATACAGCGCCGCAGATCCTCAACATGATCCTTATTGGGGATGATAATGGATATTTTCGGTTCGCCGATAATCTCATAGGTAATCTTAAAAATCGTCTCAAAAGCCCGGGTACTGGTAATGGTAAAATGGGAAAACCCATGTTTACGCAGATGGTCCGCCACCGCTCCCCTTGCCGATTCAATAGCATAAGGCTTGGCTTCAATGCCGGAGGCCACACTGCCCGGATGCCAGCGCCAATAATAGAGAAGCTTTGGTACATGAACCACATGCCCGGCACGATCCGTCAGGCGCAGGATCATGTCATGATCCTGGCTTCCGTCGAACTTGGTGTTAAACAGCTGCGTCCCGTCCAGCAGTTCTCTGGAAAATACACTGAAATGGCAGATATAATTGTTGGCCCGCAGATTATCAATCGCATAATCCGGCTTAAAATGCATGGTGATCATCTGGTTGATGTCCCCGTTTTTGAAGGTTGCTTCGTCACAATAGACATAATCCGCATTTTTCTCATTGATTGCCTTCACGTATTCGTAAAGGGCGCAGGGATGGAGCAAGTCGTCATGATCAAACAGACCGATGAATTCCCCCGTAGCCTGCGTGAGACACTGATTGGTATTTCCGGCAATCCCCTCGTTCTTTTCCAGCTTCTTGTAACAGATACGCTTATCCTTTTCCGCCAGTTCCCGGCAGATTTGGCCTACATAACTATGGGCATCGTCCGAACCGTCGGCAAGGCAAAGCTCCCAGTTCTTATACGTCTGTGCCTGTACCGAACCTATCATTTCCCGCAGGAAATTCTCCGGCGTATTCCAGAGCGGGGTAAGAATACTGATTTTCACCATTTTGGGGAAAACCGTTTCCTCCTGAGCCTTCCTTTCCTCTTCCGAAGGAAAGCTCTCCGTACCGTAATGCTTCATAGCCTTGCGCTCATTCGCCTTATACTTTACTTTGGTCATCACACCGCCGATGCTGCCGCAGTTTTTCACCCGATCCACCTGACGGATACAGAAGTGCATCCCCTTGCGCAACGGTGTGCTCGCCTTCCAGAACGGATTATTCTTGATCCTGTCCAGCTTGAACTGCAGATCGTCCACTTTATCCTCCAGATCCGCTACACGGCCTGCCAGATATGTGCTCTTATAATGCTCCTGCTCATACGCCTCTTTATAATCCTTTTCAGGAAGAACCGCACCGTCCTTTGGTACAAACGGTTCTTCCTTTTGCTCATTCTTGTTTTGATCCATACAACCTGCCTCTTTTCCATACCGTTTCAGGGAACGATTACCATAGTTTCCGCCGTCCATTGATACAGCTTCTGTCTGGAACAGCAGTCCTCCCAGAGAAAACCGATCAGGTATTCCCCTTCAGGCAGCGCCTCCCTGTCAAACTGCAGACAGACGCCGGTAAGCGCCACCATCTGCAGATGCCCCAGGTTTTCCTGGATGTCCGGCCGGTATTGCCGGTTCACAGGAAGCTTCCACACCGCACTTTCCCCGTCCTCCGTATCCTTTACCGGGCCGTCGTCCCGCCCTACGGGCTTCAGCAATACATGAAAACGGTACTGGCTGTTATCTACCTGCAGGGCATAACACCAGCCCTGGATAAAATAATTACCGCCGCCGCTCTTCCCGGTCTCCCATTTACACAAATCCCCGGCGAACTCTATCCCCATGCGCAGCACCTCGTTGCTCCATTCCGGCTGCAGACCGTCCCGCAGAGCTTCCGGCTCCACGGTATCACAACGGTCGGTATATTCATACCGGTTCCCGGCATAGAACTCCTGATCCAGCACATCCCTTACCAGATAACGGTGGTAAAAAGGATCCTGTGCATATAAGGAAGGATGCATTTCATAGAGCATATCCAGCTCCTGGTGGAGCCTCTTGAGCTTCTCCACACTGTCATCCATCCCCCGGCTCAGGGATTCATGGTGGTAAAGGGCAACATCGTTTCTCACAACATTGACAAAGCCCATTTCATATAAATGATAGCAGAATTCCACGTCATTAAATGCCACCCGGAGAGATTCGGACAAGCCGCCCGCCGCTTCATACACGTTTTTCTTTACCATGAGGCAGGCGCCTGTCACTCCCAGCACATCAAAGCTCAGCCGGTTGCGCAGAAAATAATAATCCGTGCGGTCATCCCGGAACTGGAGCTTATGCGCAGGGCCCAGGCGGATGTTGGTAATCCCCGCATGCTGGATGGTATGGCTGCCCGGATACAGCAGCTTTACCCCCACTGCCCCCACATGAGGAAGCATGGCCTTTTCCAGCATTTTATCCAGCCAGTCCTCCTGGATGATTTCAATATCATCATTCAGAAGCAGGATATAATCGCCCTTTGCCAAAGCCGCCCCCTTATTGCACATGGCGGAAAAATTAAACTCCATAGGCTCATAAATATAGCGGAACCGGCATTCCTCCTGCATCTGGGAAAGCATCAGATGGATACGCTCCTTATTTTTAATGCTGCTTCCGTTGTCAATCACTATAATCTCAAAATTCCGGTAGGTGCTGGCCTCCAGAATCGAATGGATACATGTGGACAGGACCCCCGGGTTATCCTTGGAGGGTATCACGATCGACACCATGCCTTCCGGCCTCAAAGGCCATCCTCGTCTTATGTAGGCCGCTTTTTTGATATCCTCGTATTTTTCTTCCATCCCAAAAGGACAGATCGGGCTTGTATTGTGGAAAAGGACGCTGTCCGCGTGGCCTGCTTTCCCGCCCAGCTCCACAGCCTTCAGGCAGAAATCGTACAGGTTCTTGCGGAAATCCCTGCTTCCAAGCCAGGGAATTTCCCGGCAGGCTTTGGTCCGTACCGCAAACAGGTTCCCGAAATAGAAATAGGAAAGCAAAGTGTCCGGCGACCAGTCCGGCTTCAGCCAGGGATTTTTACGGCGCGGCTCCCCGGATACCGTATCTATTTCATCCTCGTCGCTATAGGCGATCAGGACCTGGGGACGGCGGGCAAAATAGTCCGCCATACGTTCCATCTCTTCCTTATCCGGCTTTCCGCCGTCCCCGTAAAAAACAGCCAGATCCGCTTCCACATCCTTCAGGGAAAAGTGTTCCCCGCACCCGCTGTAAGCGATATATTCCATGGAGAGCGCCTGTCCCTGAAGGGTCCTGCCTTCCGGAGAGGTTTCTTCGGGGAAGTTTGCTTCCCTTTCTTGCTTTTCTTTTTTTATAATCCAGTCATGGTAAGCCACCGTCTGGCTGTTTATCCGTTCTTCATACTTTCTTACCTGTCTTCTCCGCATCGGAGCCTGCAATGTTTTTTTCAGGTTCAAAACCAGTGCCTCCTTTTCAGATTCGCATCCAGTGCGGATGCCGTTTCCTCCGACAGCCTTTCTATCTCAAACTCTACCTCCAGTATCTCTTCCCCGTTACGCGGTACGTTTTCCAGCCTGATATTGATATTGGGATCCTTGGTGTGGAAAAAGAACACTGGTTTTTTCTCCTTTTTCCCGCTGAGTTCCCAGCCGTTCATTGCCAGATATGCGCGTTCTTCCAGGGGAAGCTGCCTTTCATTCAGCCTGGCCGTCAGCATCCGCACCAGGCAGGAATCTTCTGCCGGATCAATGCGGATCCCTTTCACGGCTTCCTTCACAGGTACACAGACACGCATCCGCCCCCCTACCAGATAACTGAGATAAAGATAGTAGGAATGCTCCGGTTTATAGCCGGAGCCATAATCTTCAAAAATCTGTACCTTATTATTTTCCACATCCGAAAAAAATCCCTGCCAGGGAATAGCCCTTCTCCCCAGCAGAACCCTCATATCGGAAACAGACACCCGGTTGCCGGTGACTGCTTTCTGGAACCTGCGTTCCCTTGCCCGGTATTCCTTCGCTGCTTCCTCCTGTATCCCCAGTTTTTTCACCCAGTCCTCCAGGACGAGCTTCTTACGCTTTCCGCTGCCCATCTGGTAGCAGTACAGCGCACGGAAGGCCAGCGCGTTTGTGTCCACACATTCCTCGAAGGTCCATTCGTAATCGATCAGATTCCATCTGCCATCCTTATCCACCAGGATATTGCCGAAAACCAAATCATAATCCGCTACCGGCTGCCAGGCCCTGTAGCTGATTTTATCCAGATATTCGCCAAACAGCCTTTGGAAGGAGTCCATATCCTCTTCCTCCAGGCATTCGTCCAGCATTTCCTCAAGGGTACAGCCCTCCAGATATTCCAGCTGCACATAAGGCAGCGAATACCCGTCTTTTATCAGATGACAATCATTGATAAAAAGACCGCTTCCCTCGAATCTTTTTTTCAATTTTTTATAATATTCATAAATATTCTGCACATGCTCCACGGCTGCAGGACAGGCAGGATATTTGCGCACACAGCGTTTTTTATCCCCCCTGCAGGACTCTCCGGGACGGCTGCCGGCTTCCAGGATATCCGTACGGATGGCATAAATTTCCGCCCGGTCGTTGGAAAATTTGGTGTAAACAGTCTCCGGCGGGGGGCCGGTCATCACCAGATAGGAGTTGCTGTACATGGGGAAAATGCCTTCCCTTATCACCATATCAAACGCATTTTTTTCATCAAAAAGCAGCATCCGGTCCGCATCAAAATTACGCAGGTTTTTACTCAGCTCTCCCACCTTGGGCAGACGCCTGTCCGAATAGATGGTATCCGTAAATTTATAGTCCGGATAGGGATAATAAAAATGATAGTCGGGGATGCCGCATTTATGCAGAAGCTTTTCCAGCCCGCCCCGGGTAAAGGTACGCACCGCACCGCCGTCGGGATAATCCTCAATCCCTGCAAAAAATTGGGAAAGATGATCCTCCGCACAGCCGGCCCAGTATTTCATCCCCATTTTGTTTTCTATGGCAATAACCAGATTCCCGTCTTTTTTCACATGTTTCTGGTTAATGTTCAAAAAATCCTCATAAGGGGTTTTCGTGGGGATATAGCTCTGCCCGTACTCAAAAACACCTATGAGCAATACATAATCATAATCACAGGGAAGTACAGGCTCAATATCATTAAAATTGCCCACATAAATGGTCACATTATCATATTTCTGATTGCGGTAAGCGTTGATAAGGCTCCTTTTTTTAGACAAATCCACACAGGTCACGCTGCCGGCCTTTTCCGCGAGAGCGCCGGTAACGGCCCCCATGCCGCTTCCCACCTCCAGCACCTTTGTATTTTTATCCATAGGAAGCCAGGATACGATATTCTGCCTTTGGGGAGAAAGATGATAAAACACAGGCCAGCTGTGTTTCTCCTCAATCTTTTTCTGATAATCCTCCGGAGGACATGTCTTAACAATTTCCAGTATCTCATCCTCCACCGTGCCGTCACAGTAGAAGTCTTCTCCGGGGTAAAAGGATAAGTCCAGTGTCACCTTTCCTATCTGCTCCGTCATCTTTGGCCCTTGCCTTTCCTGAATCACTTTCCTACGGCCGGCGCAGCAAGTGCGCAGGCCTGACTGAATAGTTACGTTACTGTTCACTCCGTGACCAGTAACATAGTTACGCTCCATGTACCTGTTTGGCCGCATGTTTCACCTTTACATCCGATTCCATATCGAAGTAACCCACCGTATCCCTGTCGGAGATAATGGTCAGATTGATGATATCATACAGCCGGTGGTAGACGGTAAAAGAATCGCCTTTATAGCCGGTCACTCCCAGGGACAGAAGATAATCCCCTCCCTGAAGCCGCACCTTCTGGGTGAACGTGATCTCCAGCTCCTCCCCGGCCTTTACCCCTTCCAGAAACGCCCGTTCCACCATCGTGTTGGTTCCGGTTATTTCCACACCCTTGATATTTTTGACGGACAAGGCAAAAATAGGGGCCGCCACATCCTCATGGATGCGCACCTTCATATGCAGGGTGAAAACCTCCCCTTTCAGAATCGTGGTCGTCTGAATCCCGTTCCCGTCCGTCACATAGTATCCTGTGATTTCCGCTTCTTTGGTCCCGTACTCCAGCGCCTGGGGATTCACGCCCTGGGAATTTGCCGCCTGGGAAGGTAATCCCCCTGCCTCTTTTGCCGGTTCCTTTTTTTCCGCTTTTTCGCCTGCTTTGGCAGCCGCCGCGTTACGGATGTCCTCATCCTGAAGCAGCCCGCCCCTGCCGTCCGTTTCCGGCATTTCATATTGTCCTACCAGCACCCGTTTATAGGTATCGATCATTTCCTTGGGACTGCCTTCTCCCAGTTTCACGCCCTGGTTTAAAAGCACCGCTCTGTCACAGTATTTGCTGATTGCGCTCAAATCATGACTCACAAACAGAATTGTTTTTCCCTGTTTCTTAAATTCCTCGAATTTATGATAGCATTTCGCCTGGAAAAACACGTCCCCCACCGAAAGCGCTTCATCCACAATGAGGATTTCCGGATCAATATTGATGGCTACAGCAAAAGCCAGCCTTACAAACATACCGCTGGAATACGTTTTGACGGGCTGGTATACATATTCTCCGATATCCGCAAAATCCAGGATATCCTGAAGCTTTTCATCAATTTCTTTTTCCGAGAAACCAATCATGGTACCATTCAGATACACATTTTCTATGCCGTTATATTCCATGTTAAAGCCGGCGCCCAGCTCCAGAAGAGCGGAAATCCTGCCGTTCACCTGCACGGTGCCGTTTGTCTCATTCAATACACCGGTTATGATCTTCAGAATCGTTGATTTTCCGGAACCGTTTGTCCCGATAATGCCCACACATTCTCCCTGGTAAATATCCAGATTCACACCCTTAAGGGCAAAATGCTCCCGGTATTTCTTCTTTCTGGTCAGGCCCAGAGAATCCACAAGCCGGTCCCGGTTATGGTCAAAGAGTTTATATATTTTATCCAGGCCCTCCACATGGATGGCCAGCTGTTTTTCTTCCATAGTCTGTTTTCCTCCGGGGCACATGTCATACGCACTACATAATATCCGCAAAATGTACTTTCAGCCGTTTATATACCAAAGCCCCGATACAGAAAAGGCTGACAGTGATAATCCAGAAATACATGGTAGAATAAAAATCCTCCCAAAACCACTGTTTTTCATAAATCGCACTGCGGTATCCCTCCACGATGTAGACAAGAGGATTGATCTTAACAAGCATCTGCGCCTTCTTGCTGAAGCCTCCCAGATACCAGAGCACGGGAGTCGCCCACATACCGATCTGCAGTGCAATGCTTACTATCTGCTGCAGATCACGGAAATAGATAACAACGGAACAGGTCGTATAGCTGATAGCCAGCACAAGCACGAACATACAGAAGCTGTAATAAAAAATCTGCAGTGTATACAGGCTTGGCGTAAACCCATAACACCAGGCAATGATCAGCAGCACGAGCACAAAAAAGCCATGAATAAACGTGGCTGCAATAATTTTTATAATAGGAAGTATGCTTATTTTAAATACCACTTTTTTAACCAGATATTCGTATTCCAGCAGCGCCATCATACCGTTCACCAACGCTTCGGAAAAATAGAACCAGGGGACAAGGCCTGCGGTAAGGAACACCAGATAGGGAACCTCTATCCCGTCACCCACAAGCTGCGCCTTCTGGGGCATAATGACCTGAAATACAATATAGTACATCACCACCGTTACCACCGGCTGCACCATCGCCCATAAGGCGCCCATATACGATCCCGCATATCTTCTCTTAAAATCATTTTTGGCCAGACGCCATATGAGCCGCCTGTTCTGATACAATTCAAAAGGCAGCAGCGTAATCTTGTCATACAATTTTATAAATGCGATTACAGCCGCCGCTATCAAGGTACAGGCAATGATTTTTTTCACCAGTTCATCCGTCTGATTCGCCAGTGGGTTGTGGTAACACACAATAATCACCCCCATGATTAACATTACGAGGGTGAATATAGTAATTCCTGCTCTTTTACTGATTCCCTGTCCAATAACAGGAATTTGTTTTTTCTTCTTGTTTTTCATTTCTATTCTATCTTCCTATCAGGGTCATGGCCGCTTAAACTCTTTGATTCCGCCCCATTTGGTGTCCTTTTCGGACTGAATCAGCTGCATGCCCTTAGGGATCGGCCATTCCACCCCGATATCCGGATCGTTCCAGGCAAGCCCGCCTTCATCGTTAGGATGATAGAAATCCGTACATTTATAAGCGAACTCCGCATAATCTGAAAGCACAAGGAAGCCGTGCGCAAAATTTTTAGGGACAAAAAACTGTTTTTTATTTTCTTCGGTAAGAAGCACTCCATACCACTTTCCAAAAGTAGGGGAACCTTCCCTCAAATCTACCGCAACATCAAATACTTCCCCCTTCAGGGCGCGGACGAGCTTACCCTGGGGATAATTAATCTGAAAATGAAGCCCCCGGAGCACGCCCTTTGAAGAGGAGGACTGGTTATCCTGGACAAAAATCTCATCAATTCCTGCTTCTTTATAATCGTTATAATTATAGGTCTCGATAAAATATCCGCGTTCGTCGGTAAATACCGTAGGGGTTATGACCTTCAGCCCTTCTATTTCACATGTTTCAACCGTAATTTTTCCCATTTCCACAAATCCTCTATTCCATTTTTCCGGTCCCAGTCCAGACCTGTCTGAACTGGGACTTTTCTTGTTTTTTGCCCGCTTTTTATGTGCCGGCAGGCTTACAGCCCGTTCGCAACCTCAACCATATATTTCCCGTAGTCCGTCTTCATCAGCGGCTCCGCCAGCTTCAGAAGCTGCTCTCTGGAAATAAAGCCTCTCTTGAAGGCAATCTCTTCAATACAGGATATATACAGCCCCTGTCTTTTCTGGAACGCCGATACAAAATCCGCCGCATCCAGCAGGGAATCATGGCTTCCCGTATCCAGCCAGGCAAACCCTCTGCCCAGCGTTTCCACCCGGAGCGTCCCCCTGCGCAGATATTCATTATTTACCGCCGTAATTTCGATTTCCCCTCTTGCGGAGGGTTTTACATTCCCGGCAATTTCCACTACGTCATTATCGTAGAAATACAGCCCCGGCACCGCATAATTGCTTCTGGGCTTTTCCGGCTTTTCTTCAATAGAAAGCGCTTTACCGTTTTCATCAAACTCCACCACACCGTATTCCCTGGGATCCCGCACATAATAACCGAAAATTGTAGCCCCCTTATCCCGGGCGGCCACGGTGCGCAGCACTCTCGAAAAGCTCTGCCCGTAGAAAATATTGTCCCCCAGCACCAGAGCCACACTGTCGTTTCCTATAAAATCCGCACCCACTATAAATGCATCCGCAAGTCCCCTGGGTGCATCCTGCACCGCATAGCTAAGAGACAGCCCCAGCTGTTCCCCGTTTCCGAAAAGCTCCTGGAAAACAGGAAGATCCCTGGGTGTGGAAATAATAAGTATTTCCCGGATATCCGCCAGCATCAGCGTAGACAGCGGATAGTAGATCATAGGCTTATCATATACCGGCATAATCTGTTTGGAAATCGCCTTTGTCAGCGGATACAGCCTTGTCCCGCTTCCTCCTGCAAGTATAATTCCTTTCATACAAAATCCTCCATCATGTAACGCCGGACGGTTACTTGTACATCTCGTTGTAATATTTCTGGTAATCCCCGCTGGTCACATTCTTCATCCAGTCCTCATGCTCAAAATACCAGGCTATGGTTTTCTTAATGCCTTCCACAAACATCGTCTCCGGCTCCCAGCCGATTTCCGCCTTGATTTTGTCAGGAGCGATGGCATATCTGCGGTCATGCCCTTTTCTGTCCTCCACATAGGTGATCAGATCTTTGGACACCAGCGCTTTTCTCGGGTCATCGTCTGCAAGCATCTCCTGCAGCGTTTCTATAATAATTTCAATAATCTGAATATTCTGTTTCTCGTTATGTCCGCCCACATTATAGGTTTCAAAAAGCCTGCCCTTTTCCTGTACCATGTCGATAGCTTTGGCGTGATCCTCCACGTACAGCCAGTCACGCACATTTTTGCCGTCGCCGTATACGGGCAGCTTCTTTCCGTGAAGGGCATTGTTGATGATCAGGGGAATGAGCTTTTCCGGAAACTGGTAAGGGCCGTAATTGTTGGAACAGTTGGTGATGTTCGCCGGAAAATGGTAGGTGTCCATATAAGCCTTCACCAGCATGTCCGATCCCGCTTTGCTGGCGGAATAAGGGCTGTGGGGCGCATAAGGGGTCGTCTCATAGAAATATTCCCCTTCCTCCTCCAGAGAACCGTAAACCTCATCTGTGGAAACATGTAAAAACTTCTTATCTTCCCGGAAGGTTCCGTCGGGATTTTCCCAGGCCGCTTTGGCACAATTGAGCATCACCGCCGTACCCAGCACATTTGTCTGCACAAAAATTTCCGGGTTGCGTATGCTTCTGTCCACATGGCTTTCTGCCGCAAAATGCACCACCCGGTCTATGTCGTTTTCCGTAAAAATCTTCTCTATCGCTTCCTTATCGCAGATATTCGCCTTAACAAAGGTATAATTCTCTCTGCCTTCCACTTCCTTCAGGTTTTCCAGATTACCGGCATAGGTAAGGGTATCCACATTGATAATACGGATTTCCTCTCCGTATTTACGGAACATATAATGAATATAATTGGAACCGATAAAACCTGCGCCGCCTGTCACCAAATACGTTCTCATCATCGTTTTCTCCTTTATCGCAACAATTCAGACAAACCCGAACCGTACAATTTTAATTAGTATACCACAAAAGTCGCCTTTTACCAAATAAAACCTATAACAAAGTTTTGCTTTCAGCTGCATCGAAACCCTGTCCGCCATCAGCCGGCCCTTTGCCCCCAGCCCTTGGCCCCTTCCCGGCGGGCGGCCTGTGCCTGGCATATCAGGTCCTGATGAATCTGAAAAAAAGGTGATATTTCTTACGGTTCCGCCTTTCCTGCCTGCCGTCTGTTCTTAGCGGCGTTGTTTGACGACCAACGGGAGGAGTTCAGCCGCGTTGACGGCAGGCAGGAAAGGCGGAACTGATAGAAATATCCCTTTTTTGCAGTTGAATCAGGACCTGATATGCCAGGCACAGGCCGCCCGCCGGGAAGGGGCCAAGGGCTGGGGGCAAAGGGCCGGCTGATGGCGGACAGGGCTTTTCTGCAGCCAAAAACGAAAGATTAATAACCCAGATAACTGATGTTCAGATCGGTATTTCCACTGATTCCTCCGATTTTTCCGGTAGAAGAATACTGCCACATATCGTATCTGCCGTTGTAGGTGGGCGCAGCCGCATATTGGGCCAGCCATATCTTGTAGCTTCCCAGGGAGCCTACATTCAGCTTGGAGTTCAGCCAGGATTTGTTGGCATAAACCCCTGCCGTATAGCCGCTGTTCTGGATAGTCTGGCAATAGGCATTGACAATCTGTGTCCTCGTCCCCGCGTCCAGCCCGTCGGCCCGGCCGCCGCTGGCTTCCACATCCAGGAATACCGGATAGGAAATCTTATAGTTTTTGATCAGCGAAACCGTCATGGAAGCCTCTTCCACAGCCTCTATCTGGTTCACCGCCTGGGTGAAGAAGTAAATTCCCACCTTAAGGCCCGCCGCCGTCGCGCCCTGGACATTGGCTTTGAACTTGGGATCCTCAATGAGGGCGCCGGTGGAGGACCCCCGGTAGCCGCATCGTATGATAACATAGGATACACCGGAATTTTTCACCTCGGTCCAGTTGATGTTTCCATTGTGTTTGGACACATCGATGCCCAGAACGCCGGAGCCGGAGCTGAGCGCCCCGTCACTTCCGAAGGAATATTTCACACCCTGGATTATCTGGTCGCCGGTTACCTTGTTGCCGTTTTTGTCAAAATAATAGCGTTTTCCGTCAATGGTCTGCCAGCCGGTATATTTGTACTCCACGTTTTCATTTTCTCGGTAGAATACATCGTATTTATAGTAGTCGGCCACCACTGCCGCCACGTATTTGCCGTCTGCGGTTTTCACGAAGAGCGGCTTGCCGCTTTTGTCTTTGAGCGGGGTCTTGGTGTCGTTTCTGGGGTCTTCACCGGTGACGGTTACCTCGCAGGTGGCGGTTTTGGAGGTGTTTTCAGAGCTTTTGGCAGTAATCGTTACCTTGCCGGGTTTCAGGGCTTTGATGGTACCATTGCCATGTTCCTCTAAGGATACGATTGTTTTGTCGGAGGTATACCATAGGCAGCCGGTATAACCGGTAGTATTGATGGTAGGGTTAAGCTTTAAGGTATCCCCTACCTTCATGGTTACTTTTGTTTTATCAAGCTTTACTTCTTTGACCTCCGCGGCTGTTACGGTCAGCTTTTTGGTCTGCGTCTGGGTACTTCCATCCTGAAATTTAACAGTCACTGATATTTTGGTTTCCCCCGAACGGATTGCCTTTATCCTGCCGTTTCCGTCGACTGTAGCATATTTGGTATTCTCAATACTGAAAGAACGGCTGGAGCTGCCCTGTATTGTGCAATAGTCTTCCAGATTTTTAAATTGTCCCGCAGTTACGCTTACCTCTTTTAATTCAAATTTTTTCTGGACATCCTCGGTGACTTTAAAGCCAAGAGTTGCCGTTTTTCCCGGATCCTTTTTCGATGTTGCTGTGATTGTTGTGTCACCGGCCGATTTACAAGTAACCTTACCATTGGCATCAACCGTCGCAACTCCTTCGTTGGAGGATTTCCAGGTGACGGAAGCATCTGCGTTGGAAGGATTAGGGGAAATGGTCAGCTGGACTGTCGTACCTTTTTTACCGCTGTTTTCTCCCTTAATAGCGATACTGTTCAGCACCACCTCCGCATCCTTTACCGTTATTTCCTTTATCCCTGATTTTCCGCCGGCTTCTGCCGTAATTGTTACGGTTCCAGCTTTCACTCCGGTAACCTTACCGCCGTCAACCGTTGCAATGCCTCCGTTGGATGAGGACCATTTTATACTGTCATATTTGGCACCATCCGGGGAAACGTTCGCGGACAAAGTAATGCTGCTGCCCACTGTAACGCTGGCATCTCCGCTGATGGATACGTTTTCTACAGGAACATCTTTTGCTTCTACGGTAACGGAAGCCGTATCGCTGAAATTACCATCTTCTGTAGTAACTGTAATGGTAGCTGTCCCAGTTCCCACAAGCCGCACCGTTCCGCCGCTTACGGTGGCGACGCTATCATTGCTGGAAGTCCAGCTTACCTTTTTATTACTGGCATTATCAGGACTTACATTCGCAGAAAGATTCTTTTCTTCTCCCACTTTGCCAGAAATACTGCCTTGTGGAATACTCACTCCTGTCACTGCTACATTTTCGGATTCAGGAGGCGCTGTAGGGTCGGGTAATGGTTCTTTTGACGGTTCCGTTGACGGATCTGTATTCGTCTTTGAATCAGCCGCATCGCCATCTCCCGTCCCTGTACGGGGCTGTACCGATTCAAACATTATCCACGGTTTTTGTGATTTTACCCCAAGGAATTTATCAAATACCAGACTCGCTGATGCCGAAGGCTCCGGCACGTCCGCCTTTTTCACTTCCACATATGCCCCGTCATTACCGGAACCGCCCACGGGCGTTTTTGTGGATTCCACCCATTCCACAGTATCCTGTAAGACAGATTCTGTCTGGGTCTTTACCTGCGTGTCTTCTTTAGCCGCATTGACTTCGGACTCTTTCTTTACTTCATCCGTGACATCAATTTTCTTATATTCTATATGATCCTTAACCGTAACCTCCTGGGCATCCGAAGGAATGCTGTACCCCTCCTGATTCTCGGGTCCGGTTATTTTTACCGTATATTTCCCGGGAGTGATACCTGTAAGGTAAATAATCCCGTCCTGATCATCATCATTCTTCGTGTAGGTCTTGTCAGGCCCCTTAATTTCCACCTGGAAATCAACACGGGGGACCAGCTTTCCCGTCTTTCTGTTTACAAATTTGATTTTAAGGTCTTTTTCCACGGAAGTCATATTCAGGCCAACCTGAACGTCAGAATTATCATCTTTTTCATTGTATTCTTCCGATTCACCCGTATCGGTTATATCCGCGGCCTCCTGCTTTGCCCTATGCGCATCCGCAACAGCCAGAAAGATACTGTCATCCGCCACATTTATTTGGGAAAGATTCTGCCCTACAGCGGCAAAAGCCTCTACCTGCTTATCCGTGGATTTGGCATTGGCAAGGACGGAAAACGTAACAACAGCAAAAAGGCAGACAAAGATTCCGGTAAATCCAACGACCTTATCCATGGTATGCAGGCTGTTCCAGAATTCCACCACCGGATTAGCCTGCTTTCTGCGGGAAGATGATTTCCCGGAACCCGATCCGCGGCCGGAATTGCCGAAACGTTCCTCATCATATCCCAAACGGCTGTCGCTTCTTCCTCCGGACGGCTGCTGCCGGCGTTCTGCCGCTTTCCTTCCCGGATCCGCCTTTTTTCTACCCGTATCTGCCGCTTTTCTTCCTGACTCTTCCTCTCTTATCCTGGCAGCTTCCTTGCGGCGATGATCTTCCCGATCCGCCACCTGCGCTCTGGATGTATTCCGGGAACGCTCGGAAGAAACATGTCTGGGCGCTCTTTCCTCCTGCCGGGGATCGCCTTTTACGCTGCGTTGTGCTTTCTCTTTCCCGCCGTTCTCCTGACGGCTTCTTACGGCATCCGATTTATGGCTGCCTGAATCCGCCCTGCGCTCCGCAGACACCCGTTCCGTGTTTCTCCGGTCAGAGGGGGTTCTGTTTGATGATGCACTGTGCGTGCCGCCTTTATCCGGTGAACTCCGGCGCGTCTCACTGCTTTGAGATCCCGATGCCTTTTGCCTTTCCTCTCTTCCGGATCCGTTACCTCCGGCACTTGCTGTTTTGTTAACACCTGCCGTTCTGGCGGCTCCTGCTGTTCTGGACGCGCTTACTGTTCTCCCAGTGTCAGCAGGCCGGCTCTCTTTTCTTTCAGCCGCCGTCCTTCTTTCTTCCATGGAACCTGTCCGTGCAGCCGGAGCTTTATCTGTTCCCCGCCCTTCTTCCCTCCGCAGAGGCGGCGTCTCATAACCGGAAAGATGAGCTGCTGTTTCCGTCAGATCCTGGGTATCCTCAAAATCATCTTCGCTGATTTCCCACTGAGACAACAAGCTTTCCGTAACCTTTTCTATCTTTTCAGGCAGCAGCTCCTCCGGGGATACACGCGCCGTTCTTTTCCCTGTCAATTCGTCGTTTGGATTCGACAATCTTTTTCCTGTTTTATCCTGCATATCATTTCTTTTTTCATCATTTGAATGGTTAGACATATGAATTCTCCATTACTTTCTTTGCCATGATTTCTTTCAGATGCACCAGAAATCACCGCAATCTTTTTCTTACCTCAGCAACCCAAAATAGCGGAAAACCTCTTCCAAACCAGCCATATAGCAGGCATTTTCCCGCAGGAACAGTATACCACATCCCTTCACCGGCCTTCAACCTTACGCCCTCTATTTCCAGCAATTACTTCCTTAATATTCTCTTAATTTTCCCATATTCCGGCCAAATTCCGCAGCAGCCTTCCGCATCATAACTGCCAAAACCGTGCGCAGGTCTGCAGAAACCGCCCTTTTTTGTCGAACGCTTTACGTTGCGTGATTTGGCAGAATATGACAGAATGAGATAGAAAGGTAACGGTTCAGACAAGCTGGACCGTTGCCAAGAAAGAAGAAAAGGAGTGATTCGTCATGATGTATATCCATTATTGTAAATATTGCCGTCGTATCCATATCCTGAATGGACACAAGGTGTACTGTCCGGCCTGCAGCGGAAAATTGACGGAACTTGGTATTTCTTATATGAAATACGTGAATCTGAGCAAAACCGAACGCGGCCTGCTGAAGGAAAAATGCGCGGACGAAAAAGGTCTGAAGGAGCTTTCTGTAGAATACCGGATGCACCGGTACAGCAAATGGTTCAAGAACCTGCCGGCCGCCGGGGACAATGCAGGAACCGCTGCGCCTGCACCTTCCTTAGCTTCTACAGATAATAAACAAGCACGCCTGCCAGAATACAGCCCACGCCTGCAAGTTTCCGTATCGTAATTTTCTCTCCGAAGAAAAAGCGGCTCAGGAACAGGACAAGCACATAACCAAAGGATTCCATCACAGGCCCATTCATAAAAGACAGCCCTCTCAAACCGCTGATATTCAATACCGTGGATCCTAAAAGCAGCATATATCCGCCGATTACCCAGGGATTCAGATATTCCCTGAGAAAGGATTTATGCTGCTTTCCGGCCGCCTTTTTCAAAAGCACCTGGGAAAAGGATGCCGCAAGGACGCCGGCAAAAAGCAAAAGGTAATACATACTACTCTTCATGGGTTACCCCCTCCTCTTTATGTCCGCCGTTTACAATGAGCGTCCCTGCAATAACCAGGGCAACACCGATCACATTCTTTATGGTTATATTGTCTTTAAAAATAATCACTGCCCATAGCAAAGACCATAGCAACGCCATAGCCCGGTTTGTATAAGCAACGGACAGCTCGAACTTCTTAATCATCTGCTGCCAAAGAAGGGCATAAACCCCGAGGATCAGAAGTTCCGCTCCATAAAATCCAAAAAAACCGGCCGAGAAAAGCGGCTGGCCTCCTGCCATTTTTGCCATAACCGTGGAAAGCGTATAGATCGCTATTACGGCCTGCAGAAGCAAAATATCTTTCACCGTTATTTTCTTTTTCATATCTGTTGTTCCTCTGTCTGATGAATTCCTTGTTCCTGTGTGATTATAACAGGTTTGCTGAGCTTTGCATATGCCGACACACCCGGAATTTATTAAAAATTTCTTATAAGATAGACACACTCCGCCCATAATGGTACTATAGGACGGTAAGGAGGTAGACTATGACTGACAAAAACAAAATCGGACAGCCTGACGGACAGGAAGAATTTCTGCCCCTGGAGGATGATGATATAACGCCTTCCCGCACGGGCGGCAATACCGGAACGCAGAAGCCATCCCGCAAACGTACCGCCCCCCATAAACCGGGTGCCGGGCACAGCGCATCCCGCCGCAAATCAGGCAGACGCAGGAAAGCCGGACCGGAGCAATACATTCACTATATTATTGCGGCCGTCCTTATCGTAATGGTTATCGTGGCCGCAGCAAAGCTGATTATCTGGAATATCGGCAAGGACTCAGGCTACGACCCCAACAATATTTCTTCCGAGTTTGATACCGAAGCCCTGGATTATATCCAGCCGTTGGATCCCGAGCTTCTCGCGGGCAGAGAAGACGATGGCGTTACCACCATTGTCGCATTGGGCAACAACCCCTTCTCCGACGAACGGGGAAAAGACGGGCTGGCCGAAAGGATCGCGGAAAAATGTGAGGCAACCGTTTATAACTGTGCATTTCCCGACACCTATCTATCCATGAAAAATACCGAATATTCCGACAGCTATCCTCTGGATGCCCTGAGCCTGTATCTGGTAACCGCCTCCCTCTGCGGGAACAGCTACGATCTCATGGAGCACGCGGCCGGCCTGCTTTCCGAAAAAGACAAGACGTATGAGGAAGCCCTGGAAACATTAAAAAGCGTGGATTTCTCCAAGGTGGATATGATCGTAATCATGTATGATCTGAACGACTATAAGGATAAGCGGCCTGTTATGGACGAAAACAATGACATCAATCTGCTGACCTGGGACGGAGCCCTGAACGCCTCCCTGCAGCAGATACAGCAGACCTATCCTTATATCCGGCTGGTGGTTATGACACCTGCCTTCGGACAGTTTGAAGACAGTGACGGCAAGCTGATAAACGGGGATACGGAAGATTTCGGGAACGGCGTGCTTCCCGATTATGTTCTTCATGAAATCGATGTGGCGATGGGAAACGGCGTCAGTGTTCTGGATCACTACTATGGTACGGTGAATGAGGACGATGCGGAAACATGTCTGACCGACGGGTATCATCTGAATAAACAGGGACGGGAACGGGTGGCTGATCGGTTTGCACGGGAAATTTTTAATGTAGGCAAAGAATAAAGAAAAGGCTTTGGCCAGTCAAATCAGGCTGGTCAAAGCCTTTTATAATAAGCCAATATCATTGATATACATGATATAATATGGTATTCGTTACATATTCCGTTTCCAACGTATAACCATTCTGTTCTAAGCTTTCCGTCAATGAATTATCATGCCCAATAGACAAATAAAACTCTTTGGGAGGCTGCCCCTGGTATTTATCCGCAAAGTAATCCCAGTACTCCTCTGCATTTAATTTCGTTTCTTTATTTTCATATTCAAAAGTGATATTATCCATATATTCCTGCTTAAAACGGTCATCATGAGTAAGATAATACGTAAAGCTCGGCGCTTCCCCGAATATTACATAGGTGGGCATATCATATCCTTTTTCCTCATACCATAAATCAACCACACTTCTTGTATTGCTTTTTGCCCAATGAAGATCAATCCTATAGAAGCCATATACACAATATCCCGCCGCTGTTAAAAGCAGAAGGCATCTTGCCGCAATCAAAGCCGCCTTTTTATAAGGAATTTCCCAGGAGGCAATCAGCTGAAGAGCTTCGTATACTACATAAAATACAGCTACGAACCATACCGGCAGCAAATACAAGCTGTACCGGTTACCGAAGTCACCATATGCGTACAGGCCCGAACGGACGATTATATAATAAATGATCCAGCCGGCGGCACAGCTAAAAAGGAAATATGTAAACTCCTGCTTTTTTCTTTTAATCATACAAAGAACCGCAAATATAACACAAAGCAGTAAGGCCACGGCAAATATGACAGTAAAACGTGTTTTTGACTCCGTAAACAGCCACTGGGCCGTTGTCAGCAGCATCATAAAGAAATCATATATCACATTGTTCTTTTCAAAGGCTACCGTATAATAATTGACGCTTTGATTCCATTGAAGCTGAATCCGGAACAGGAAAAAAAACAAAGGCAGACCTGCCACAGCTCCTGTTACCACATAAATCAAAGCAATTTTTCCGTAGAGCTGTTTATTTTTCTGCCGGAAGGCTTTGATGAACAGGCAAACAGCCAACGGCAGGATAGCCAAAACCGCCCCATATTGTGTATAAAGCAGCAACACCGAAATGCCGGTAAACAGCCCCACATTTTTAAGTGTTAAATCCCTGAATGTCCGGAAATAGAAATACAGGAGCCAATATAACAGCATCAGCATAAAATTATACTCTGCCGCTTCTTTTACATAATACATCAATTCATAGATAAAAGAGCTGACAAAAACTGCAAGAACTGCTGTTTTCCAATTGGTAATCATTTTCATACAGGCATAAAGGCCAAGCATTCCTATAAATCCAAAGACCACGCCGCTGAAACGGAACCACCATTCCGACTCCCCGAACAAAAGCCAGACATACATAATAAGATTATATAAGGGCGGCTGAAAGCTGTTAAACTGCAGCCTCTCATATAAACTATTATAAACACTCACACCCTGAATCGGGCCGGTCAGGTACTTCGAATAATAAAATTCCACGATTTCGTCATACCATAACGGTGCTTCCGTCAATTTATACAGTGACATGAGTAAAAAAACGAACAAAACTGCGATTAGGCAGATATATTCTTTTCTATGGAATCTTTTTAACATTTGCAGCCTTCCTTCTAAATCGGTAACTGTTCAGTCCCTTCACAGTTACCTTTTTTCTTTTGCATCGTACAAATCTGATTTTCGTTTATGGAGATGCATTCAGTTCCACACTGCTGTTCCTGTACACATCATATCCGCCGACCTCAGCTATTTTCTCCAATCCGCATGCCCCCGGATCTCCCTCTGTCTGTTTTGCCTTATTCAGTATGATATACTGGCATTTATAATCATCGGCCAATTCGGCAAGCAAATCAATTCTTATAATATCGGCCTTCATCAATGCATAAATAGGGTGCTCCACATGTTCCCAGCTTGCCACCAGCATCTCCCGCCCATACGGCATCTGGATCTCAGACGTATACTGCCTCACATAATGCACCGATTCCGGCGGAAAGATTGCCCATACCCTTTCTTCGCCCTCTTCCGGGCCGATCCGATCACATATTGTGATAATATACTGAGGAAGATGATACCGGTTCTCCGCCTGCGTAATGTTAATATTTTTATATAAATATTCCCCGCCCAGCACAAGCACGATCACCACGGCCGCCATACCGATCCGGGTATGCCGCCCTATCACCTTCACCCCGGCATAAGCTATTACTACAGTCATAGGCAGCAGCCACAGGATCCGGTAATAAGTCCCCGCCTCCTCCACCTTGTCCATTACCATCTTAAATAACGGGAAGAAAAACAGAACCGTGATCACCACAGACGATTCCAGAAGCACCCTGCGTATTTTCATATCCTTTTCCGTCACTAAAAGATAAATAAGGGCTATCAGGAAAAGAAACGGGTAAATCCCATCTCCGCTGTAATCCATAAAAATAGTGAGAATCTCTTTCACTTTTCTTCATCCTTTCAGACTAGAGCGTGTTCGAAAATTGCTTTCTGCAAGATGTGCGTCACAATTTGTGGGGAATTTGTCCCAAATTCATGAGGCGTAGCGGGCTACGTTGATTGAATTTGGGATAAATTCCACGCAAAGTGGGGCGTGCAGATTGCGGGAATGAATTTTCAAACACGCTCTAATACCACATAAACCGCCAGATACACGATACAGGGAATACAACTGGCCGCCAGCTTCGGGAGTACCTGCGGCCGCCTGTCCCGTACTGCCGTCACAAGCCCCACCACGGCAATCAACAGCCCCGTCAAAAAGGCTCCCATCGTCGTTGCCGTCGCCGCCACTACATTTACGGCACACAATACCATCCACCAGCCGGCCTGTTTTTCCGCCCCCTCTTCCTTCCGCTTATCCCAAAGAGAAAGCAGGCACCACAGAACCGCCAAAAGAACCATGTTGCACAGCATAGATTTCCCCTGCCACGTACGCATCAGGAAAAACGTGGCATTCGTATAAATCGATGTATTACCAAAAATCTGCAGCACGCTTACAAATATCATAAAAACCGCCATTTTTCTGCAGTCTTTTTTCAGCAGCCTTTTCCCAATCTGAAAATAAAAAAGATAAGTCACCGGAATGATAACCAACGGAAGAAGCGAATGCGCAATGATAGCCGGATGAATTCCGCTGATTCTCGCCAGATACGCTTCCCAGACAGGAAGCGACGCCAATGCATGACGTACATCCACCGTCGTCGTCAGCCCCGTGTAAGGAAGTATCCGGTACAGTACATTGGATTGCTCCGCAATCACAGACTGCGCCACATAATAGGCATCATCCCCATCAAAAAAAGCCCGCGTATAGGCCATATAAACCTGAAATGCAATCAAACCGCCCGCAATCAGCCAATAAATAAAGGTTTCCACCGAAAACCGGCTTCTCTTATCCCAAAGCACCTTACCTGCACCAACCATCCGTTTCAGCACACCTCTGCCGGCTATCAGGCCGACAGCCGATAATACCGCAAGGGCGGCGGAATAAAGGATTACAATCTGCGGAAATCCCCATGGCATTATTAAAATCACCGGCACCGCTATGATTTGAAACACCGCCAGCGAAAGCAGAAAACCTGCCAGATAAACGGCAAGCGGATCCTTCTTCTGTTCCTCCCCCGGCATAAACCTTACCGGAAGCAATCCCATACAGAAAGGAGCCGCAAACAGGACCCCAAAGGTAATCAGAACTTTTGCTATCATCCTACATCCTCTCCTCGTACTGACTGTCAATCATACCAGTTATCATAAATCGCCTCATAATCATACGTAAGAGCCAGCTCTCTCAAATCAGCAAGCACCGCTTCATAATTTTCCAAAGTAAGCTCATTCTCCCCGTTTTCAAAACTCTCCACAATATACCGGCAGACATCTGCATGATAGTGGGTATAATCCGCATAATTATTCAGGTTACACACAATATCCCTGTTATTCTGGAAACAGAAAACCCGTACATTATCATAGGCCAGCAGCTGTTCCGTCATATATTCCAGTTCCCTGATGACCGCATCCAGCTCTTTCTGCCGCATCACATCATTCCAATACAAAATACTGTAAGGGGGATACCAGAAAATAAATTCCGTTTCCGGATGGGCCTCCACAAAGGGAAGGATATTCACCTCCAGATTCGCCTGAATCCCGTCTACAAACGCATCCGCCTCCATCTCCTGTTCCGCTTCTTCCGCCGGAACATAGTACATCAACACGTTTGCTTTCGTATAATACTGATCCGTCCACCATGGCTTATACAACTGTGTCCAGTCCGTCTTTTCCGTAGGATCCACCAGAGGTTTTAAAATATAATTCAGCAAAACGTCCTTATTAAAAAGATACTGCACCTTATTAAAAGGATTTTTATCATATAAATATTCCGGTATCGGATACTTCGTTGCCTGTGTATCAGCCGAAAAAGCACCCTGATCAACCGCCATAAATATTTTTTTTACCGAATCGCCCTTTGTTTCAAAGATAATATCCATAATATTGGACTCATCCCTGGGAAAAGCTCCGTTATAGCTCAGCTTCACCGTATGCAGTCCGCTGATTTCCGTAAACCAGTCCGTATCAAAGCTTGCCGTCATGGAGGAACCTAACAGCACACTGTCATAATCAAGCTGCCTGGCCATTCCCGGATTCTGGCTCAGCTGGTTATCCACCTTATAAGGGAAAAAAGACAGAGGCTTATGATATTGGAAAAAAGGATCCACATATATTACCAGCGCAGCAATTGCCGCAAGGCCCGCCAACAGTATTCCGCCAAACAGCAGCAGCCATTTTTTGCAAGATTTCATTCCCATACTCCCGCATATCCCAGGCAAAACCCGGAATACTGCATCAATCAATCGTTTGAAAGTTCCTTCGTTACTGTTCACTCCGTGCCCAGTAACCTTCCTTTCACACCTATACCCCGTAATACCATATCTATGTAGCATTTACACGAAACGCCGCACTAAAAGTTAAAATACAGAAAGCTGCTGACTCCTGCAAGGGACAATACACACCAAAGGAAAAGCCCCGCAGTAACAAATGCATTCCATACCCCGGGCTTAAAACGGGCCGCCGCTTCATCCGCATTGGGCGCCGCAAAAACCACCACAAGAGTAACCAGGGTAATAACGCCGCACAGATACATCTGGCTGTATGGAAGCCTGTCCAGATGCAAAAGCTTCATCACATACCAGAACTCATCCAGATTAAAACCTTCCGTCATCGATACCGCAGGCACCGCTATCCCGCCGGTAAAAAGCCGCCTGAAAATCTCCAGGGCCTGGCCGACCGTCTCCGAACGGAAAAACACACAGGTAAGACTGAAATAAACAAAGGTAAAAAAGGTACCGCCGACTGTAACCGCTTTCCGGACGAAAAGATTCCTTTCCCTGACCGCTGCAGCTCCCACTTTTTTTTCCTTCTGATGAATCTGCCACATACGGGTCAGAATGTACAATACCCCCTGCGTCACACTCCACAACACATAAGTCCAACCGGCTCCATGCCAGATACCGCTGAGCAGATAAATCATAAACAGATTGCCATACATACGCCCCCTGCCCTTACGGTTCCCGCCTAACGGGATATAAACATATCTGGTAAAAAAACGGCTCAGTGTGATATGCCATCTTTTCCAAAAATCCACGATATCCACCGCTTTATACGGGGAATTAAAATTCACAGGGATTTCAATACCAAAGAGCCATCCCAGTCCCCTTGCCATATTGCAGTAGCCGCTGAAATCAAAATACAGCTGCAGCACATAAAAGAGAATCAGCAGTGCACTGTCCACCCCCGTCAGCCCGGACACATTGGAATATCCCCAATTCACCGCCTTTCCGAAGGTATCTGCCACAAGGACCTTTTTTACCATCCCCAACGTAAACAGATACACACCGGATGTGAATTGATTCCAATCCATTTTACGGCGGCCAATCTGCGCAAACTGGGGGATCATTTCACTGTGATTTACAATAGGTCCCGCTATCAGCTGAGGGAAAAAAGAAACAAATAAGGCATAATCCAGAAAAGAACACGCCTCTATCTCCCCCCGGTAAGCATCAACCACGAACCCAATCTGCTGAAAAGTGAAAAAGCTGATGCCCAACGGAAGCAAAATTCCTTTCAGCATGAAAGAAGTATCAACGACAGCATTTACATTTTCAATAAAGAAATCATAATATTTGAAATAAAACAGCACTCCCAGGTTGCTGAGAACCCCCACCGTCATCCAAAATCTGCTGCTTCCGGGTATCCTGCCATGCTTTTCCCCACGTGCCGCAATAATCAGACGGAAGAAGGCATAATTAAACAGGATGCTGAACAGCATAATCAACAGATAACTCGGATTAAAATACCCATAAAACCATAGGGAAAAGCCTGTCAGGTACAACTTGGCAGGCTTGGCTTTTTGGCAGCGGGCCAGCAGATAATAGCCCCCCAGACATAATGGAAGAAATAAAAACAGAAATATATAGGAATTAAAAAGCATATGGGCTCTCCATAAAATACATGATTTGATGTTTTCATTTAAGGTAACTGTACAATACCCTCTCAGTTACGAATTTTTACAATCGTTATGCATTAATCAGTTTAGCCCAAAGTCCGTATTTTTACAAGAAAAAACGTAAAAAGCGGTAAATTTATCTATTTTTCCTGTTTGAAATACGCCAAAGCCACCCTTCATGCCTGCTTACATTATACAGCATGATAACCAGACAGATATAAAACAATCCCATATTATAGATTGTATATCGCGTCTGACAGAAAATCACCAGGGAAACCAGGGTCACATTCCCTGCAATTGCCAAAAGGGTCAAACCTGCCAGTACCGCCGTTTTCTCATGTCCCCGTATTCGTATATTCCATACAAGCAGAAGAATATAAATGATGTATATAAAGAAACTGTACCAGTTCAAAAGGATATTGCGTTTAGCCACTGTGGTGATAAGTCCGGAAAGAACATTATCGAAGAATGAACCCAGAATATTCATAGCATTATGAGGCATAACAGACCGGTTAATTGTACTCATAATCTCATCCACTTTTTTCCCCTGCTCTACCTCACCGCCTTCGTAATTATCCTGTACGTACTGCGTTATAATCGGCCCCATGGTATCAATCTGAATACAATCATAATAATCCCCAAAATGAGTTACCCGGTTAAACCAGCCTTCTCCGGCACTATGCTTCAGATATCCATTTTCGTCACAAACATCATATACCTTCAGAAAAATGTCCCTGACTTCTTCGTCCGCAATATAAGACGCATCGCTTCTTTCTGATGTATAAAACGCCATAGTCGTGATAAAACGATTGTCATTCGTATGCCTTACCGCATTGCCGCGAAGTGCATAATTATATCCCATATCAAGCAATATGGCACTGCCCACGATACCCGCAGTACATAACAGCAGGATAACGATTCCGCGGAACGTTTTCCTCCGGACAATATTTACTATAAAAATGCATAATATTAACAGGGCAAGGGTAACAAACATCTGTTTTCTGGTAGATATCATGATAAATACCAGGATGCTGCTCACAAGAAGGCTTTTTTTGCTTTGATGAAGGCAATATTCCAGTAAATAGCGGAAAAATAAAAGATATAAGGCAATAGCTATCCCTTCCGTCAGGATGCTATTGGAGTACATGGATTCCCTTTTGGCGGCAAAACGACATAAAAAGGATACGGCGAGAGGCATCATCAGGGTGAGAAATGCGACTGTTTTCGGCAGACGCAGTTCCTTTCGGATATAATCCACAAGACTCCATGTGGCTATTGCCATAAGGATGCTCTGGAAAAACGCTACTGCTGTTAAGTAGAAATCGTTGGGGAATTCGGAGAATAGCTTACGGAAAAAGGCCAGAAGGAGCGGATAGAAGGGTTCACGGGAAAGGCGCATGGTGATATAGCCGGGGGAATCCACACAGATAACGGCACCGTCGTAAAAGGCGAAAAATAGGTAAAAACCTAGTGAAATGGTGAGTGAAAGTATGGAGAAAGCATTTGGTTTTACTTTTATAAGGTTTTGTATAGGGGAAGTTTCTTTTTTCAATTTTGCCTCCTGTTCAAGCAGTGAATGAAAAATGTTTTATTAAGTTTTCCCCTCCATTGTATGTATTATAATCTGATTTTTATATTTGTCAATATTATCTAACGTTATTCCCTCCCTGTATTATCTAACGTTATTCCCTCCCTGAAATCTGACATTGTTCCTTCCCCGAAAGAAATGGAAAGATAAAATGCACCGACGTTATGCCGGTGCAAATATTTTTAACTTTTGGAGTAAAACTGCCGCCGCATTTCCTTTATAATCATAAATATTGCGAGCAATGAAATAATACATCCCAATCTCCATAATAACGGCTCATGAAAACCCACTTTTATTTCCCCTCTAAAGCCTGGTGGGAGCATCACTTTAATTCGGTTATTATCCCCATTTTCAATTGTTAACTTTTCCCCCTTATCTGTTGCTTCCGCCGTATAGCCCTCGTAATTTAACAAAGGAAGTGTAATATAGCCATTCTCCTCCCTGTCATTACTACAGGTTATGCGGACTCTTCCATGGTTGTTTTCATAATCCTCCCAGACAATCCCCTCCCCTGCTATAGGAAGGCTTTCCGAAAACCCATTTCTGTCCGTTCCTTTCGGAATATATTCCAGGCTTGTAACATCATCTTCATTAAGTTCGCTACGATCCCTGCAAAGGTTTACTGTACTATTATTCATAATACTGCTTAAAAACCATCCGCCGCACAAAATTCCTAATATACAATACAGTACATAAATTCCCCTTTTTGTATTCTTTTCCTCATTTTTTTCAACAATACTCAGCAGACATCCCGCCGCACCTGCCAATAAAATGGAAGCCACACTCAGCATACGCCATCCATACTGGAGGTTTCCTATTAACAGAGAGGGGATTTTCCCCAGCCTTGACAACGCGTCCCACGGAAACCAGGTAGTAGACATCCACAGTGCAAGAAACGCCAAAGCAATACATAGCTTTCCCAACTTGATTTGTGATACATTTTCCTTTTTATAATTCCACACATATACCATAAATACAAAAATTGTCCCAATTAGCACAAAACCGGTGGTCAACGGCATTTGAGTAGGGTTCTGCATCCGTTCATAGATACTATAGGCGCTCCCATATGCATTTGGAAAAAAGTCAAATAACTGGTAGGCAAAGGCACTATAGGTCTGAATTTGTGCTGTTCCATTTGCTTCTACAATCCCAAATCTCCCCTGAAGAGTATAAGATATAAAAGGGATTAAAAACCAAAGATTCAGTACAAAAACAGCGGCTGCCCCAGACACTAAAGCCTTCCATCTCCCCCTCTTATAGACTCTTTTTATACAAAGAATACACACCAATAAAGTAAAGAATCCAGTCATTTCACAGCTTATGATATGACATTGCAGTACTCCTGAAAAACCAAGAACAAGGAAAAATCTTCCCTTCCTAATTTCCCTGTTCGCTTCACTATCAGTCATAATCAGATATAACCCTGCTAAAATAAGCGGAAAAAAAGCCATGGCCGTATATTCCCCTACCGCTCCCCTTATATAAATATTTCCTAACCGGTATGGGGAAAGCACATAAAGCATACTTCCAATAAGTGCTGCATATTCGCTCCGCAGCATACTTTTAAAACAATAATAAGTTATAATACAGGTTGCAAAATTTATAAATACCACATATATTTTATATGCAGTCTGCAGCGGAAACCCAAAGAGCCTGATAATTGCCGGAATATATAAAAATATGTCTCCATAAAAGATCGATGAAGCATACCCATAGCCCTGAAACCAGTCCGGCTGAATCCGGACTGGAAATTGACCCGACCGTAAGGCATCTTTAATTCCTTCAATTCTAAGAAGGTGAAAAGGAAGATCATGTCCCGAAAACAAATAGCTGGACAGCAAAGGAACAGAAGCAATAAATGCACATAAAAATATTGAGGCAGCAACAATTTTATTTTTATGGCTTAATTCCTTAATAAAATTTTTCTTATTAGCAATGTACCAGACATTTATCAAAAGTAACGCAAATAAGCCAAACAGGATATGCATCCCAAAATAAGCGTTCGTCTGAACGATACGTATACTTTTAATCAATAAGTAACCAGAACCATTATAGTTTATTTTAATGCGATAACCATTTGTTTCCCGATTCATCCATATAGAGAAAGATTCTATATTCCTGTCGGCATCAAGAGCTACATTCTTCTTTCCCATTACAACCCAATAACCCGGATTATCAGATGAGGCACTATAAGTCTGACCATTTTCCTCCGCCTCATATTCTATAACTACCTGATAAGTTCCTCTGGCTAAGTCAACGCCAGGAGTGGACGCAAAATTCTCTGCCATTCCAAATGTGCTATCAATATATAAGCCTCCTCCCATAAGATCCAGGGAATAAATTCCAGCTTCATGCACCAAATCTTCTCCGCTGTAACATACATCCAGCTTATTCCGTTCCCAACTGCTCCCTGCCCATAAAATTATTAATATCTCTACTAACAATAGCAGAAGGATATTCTTTTTCTTTAGGATCTTGTTACCCATTTTATACTTCCCCCACAAATTCGTATTTTTTTACCTTATCGTTTATTAATCGCCCAATAGAAGCTTTTTACCACTTGAATTGCCTGCTCAACCAGCAGAATGGCTATCAGTAAATAAAGGGCAATATACAAAATCCCCGAAGAACCCAGTCTTTGTATAGGATAAGCCGCAAAAATCAAAACAAATATGGTCGCATATACATAATCCATTCTTTTAAACTCTTTTTTTGCTATCAACTCATTCATAAAACAAACAAACGGAATTACGCAATAAATCAGACAATAAGTGCCGCTCGCTGCTACAAATACTATCATCAAACTTGTCAGAAGTGTTATCGACTTCCATGATTCTTTTTTATAAAAACAATATAGAAGTACAGTAATAAAATAAAAATAAGAAATAATCCGCCCTATTTCATGCCCTTCTTTCAGGCTCATGCCTAATACTACAGCGATTCTGCCGCAAATACCAACAATGGTAACCCCTGTTGTTCCACTTCCTACTGCCGTGATATTATGGAGAAATATCTCAAATCCACTCCATCCGTCAAAAAATATAAAAGGCAGGAAGAAAAGGACCAATCCATAAATGATCAGACGGCCCGCTTCTTTATATCTTTTTCTTATCAGATACAGCAGGCCAAATACAGCCGGATAAAGTTTTAATGCTGCAGCTGCAGCAAATAACAGCAACGCCGTTTCTCTCTCCCATTTTTTATCAGAGTCCTTAAGTATCATAGCATACATCAACAGAATTAATACGAGAAGCGACATATTTCCTCTTTCTATCGCCAGCCAGAA
The DNA here is from genome assembly GCF_003478085.1 of Eisenbergiella sp. OF01-20. Classification (NCBI taxonomy): domain Bacteria; kingdom Bacillati; phylum Bacillota; class Clostridia; order Lachnospirales; family Lachnospiraceae; genus Eisenbergiella; species Eisenbergiella sp. OF01-20. The sequence continues at coordinate 91,055 of NZ_QUES01000002.1, forward strand.
TGGGTAAGAACACATAAAAAGCGCAGCCAGCCACTTTTTTTCTATCTCCCTATTACTTTGATACATTCTAAAAAGGGCAAATACAAAAAACATCGCAAACGCCGCCATTAACATACAAAGTACCAATAGTCCCGAACCACTGATGTTAAGCGCTTCCGGATTACGGATATTATCCTTATACAAAATTCGGGAAATCAGGTAATACATGCAATAAGCCAGCGGCGGGAAACATGCATGCATTCCTTCCTCATATACACTGCTTAATCCCAAATAAAATCTTCTAATATGATCAAAAAAATCGATAAACAAACTGAAATCGAATACAATATTTTCAAGAAAACTTCCTCCTGAAAATATCAAAGACAAAAGTAAAGCCAGAATTCCTGCGGAAAACAACAAATAAATGTAATGAACAGGCGTACATTTGAATTTTTTCATAACAACCTCATTATTTTACGTAACATTTTTTATTCTTATAGGATTTACTACTATTTTAGGCCTGCGACAAATTATTTTACTTATACTTGTATATTTTTCCAGACCCGTAGTATAATATAGTACAATTATATAGGCAGACTATCTTATTTGTCGCCTTATTTATCATCTGAAAGCTTTATTCATACAGACTTGGCAAACAGAAAGGTGACCTTTATGTTATTTAATTCCTTTAGCTACGCATTGTTTCTTCCTATTGTGTTTATTATTTATTGGATTATCCCTCAAAAATTCCGCTGGATTATACTTCTAATATCCAGCTATTATTTTTATGCCAGCTGGGGGCCGCAGTATGTAGCTATCATTCTTCTTACCACTATTGTTTCATATGTGGCAGCGCTTTTAATAGATTCTAAGCGTACCGGGAAGTTGTATTCAAAAACTATATTAATTATCTCTTTACTCTTATGTACCGGATTATTGTTTTTCTTTAAATACTTGAATTTTTTTGCTGAAAATATATCTGCCTTATTTGAAAAAATGGCAATTCCCATACAGCCAATTACTTTAAAATTAGCGCTGCCTATCGGGATATCCTTCTATATTTTTCAAACTATCAGTTATCTGGTAGACGTATATCGAGGCGAAATCCATGCAGAAAAAGACTTTGGTATTTTTGCTGTATATATTTCATTCTTCCCCAAGGTAATGCAGGGACCTATAGAAAAAGGCAAAAAGCTTTTACCCCAGCTTCATGCACGCCGCCCTTTTCAATATGTACAGGCATCCTATGGCATAAAACAAATGTCATGGGGCTATTTCAAGAAACTGGTACTGGCCGATGGACTATCTGTATATGTCAATCAAGTTTATAATGACTTACCCTCTTATACAGGTTTTTCGCTTATTCTGGCCACCTTTTTCTTTGCAATACAGCTTTACTGTGATTTCTCAGGATATACGGATATTGCCCTCGGTTCCGCAAAACTCCTCGGGATAAATTTAACCCAGAATTTTAAAGCCCCCTATTTTGCTTCCTCCATTAAAGATTTTTGGGGAAGATGGCATATCTCCCTTTCCACTTGGTTAAAAGATTATATTTATATCCCTTTAGGAGGAAATCGGGTAGGTAAAATTCGCCATGCTTTAAACATATTAATTACTTTTCTTGTCAGTGGTCTATGGCATGGAGCCAGTTGGAATTATGTTTTATGGGGCGGCCTTCATGGTCTTTATCAAATAATAGAAGGATTATTTCCATGGAATTCCAAGAAAAGTTTATTTCAGAGGAATAAACATTTTCATTTACTGTTGAGCCTGATTACGGTTCCCTGTACTTTTTTGCTTGTTTGCTTCGCCTGGATCTTCTTTCGTGCATCAACAATCCAGGATGCTATTTATGTTATCCGGAATATGTTTACCGGGATTTCCCACTTATCCGTATATATCCAGGATTGTGCGCTTCAGATGGGGCTTACCTTTACACAACTGATGTATAATTGCCTTCCTATAATTTTGTTGGTACTCTATGATTTTGCATCCCTTAAAACAGATGTTATTGCACTCATTTCCAGGCAGCGTTTTTTTCTCCGCTGGCCTGTGTATATCTTAGTGTTGCTAATTATTTTGTTATTTTCCGAGAAAGGTATATCTACGCAATTTATTTATATGCAGTTTTAATATGTTATAGGGCTGTCGCTTAACTTAGTACGACAGCCCTTTTTTAACTACTACTTTTTATAATAGCACCGGAACATTCCTGATTTGTACTTTTCAAATCCTGCTTCTTCCAATCTTTCCATATATTCCTTTATGCTGTCTTCCCAAGTTTCTCTTATCACATATATAGCCCCCATTTCAATTTCACTAGGAAGTTCAAAAACATATTTCCAATAATCACGCGTACCTTCCTGCGGTATATTGGCATCAAATGGATCAATCTTTTCACCCAAAAAATAATAAACGTAAGAAGCATTCGTATAAACTACTTTGGGTTCACCAGTGCTGGTCTCAATATATTCCGTAATATCATTAAAAGTATCTGCAAAAAAACGTTGCGGATAAATGTCAGTCGGATATTTCCAAAAATAATACCTGATAAATGAAACCGAGTAAAAAATATACACCAATAGAACAAGAAACGCCAACTTCTTTTCTACATTAGGGATACCCGATGCGATACGTATCATTCCATTTTTTTTGCACTCATTATTATTAACTACTTTTATAAAACTGTCATATAAAAATTTCATTCCATATAAAACTGCATAAAACAAGGCAAAAAAGATGCCATTCATTCTGTTGATATTCGGTCCGCCCCCTCCGATTAACATTCCCATCATCAGATATGCACTTAAAAATAACAGAAACATCATATGTTTGAAATATTCCATTCGAAGTACTTTTTTAACCATATCCACGAAAAGTGCAATACTCCCCACTATACCAAATATAATTGATATACCATAAAAGGTATAATACTTTTCAAGAGCATTATAGGACAGCCAATCGTTAGTAAATATAACCTTTATAGCTTCCAGTAAGTTTTCCCACTTATTTGAAAAAATGATATCTCCGCTCCTATAACCTGGTATTCTGGGAATAGTAAACAGACTGGTTTCAATCTGCGGCAAATCGTAGGTGTTTATAATCACCATCAAAAGCAACGGCATTGCAATCAGCACTAATGGCACACAGAAACAAAAAACCTGTTTCCATGTTATCTTTTTCATATACAGCCAATAGAGAAAGAGTAAAACTAAAAAAACAGTATTTCCAATATAGCTAAGAGCATAGGTATAATAAGCGATTCCCCATATTACCCCTCCCCAGATCCAGAAAGTAACCTTTTTACTCTCTTCTGCCCTTAGCAGAAACCAAAGACCAATTGTACTCATGCCTAAAAGCAGATTACAATCCAAACCAAATCGGGACTGCATGATAAAGTAAGGAAAGACAGCCAGAAAAAAACCGGACAGCATTCCCCATTTTTCTCCCATACAATTTCTAATAATATTTACACCCGCAACATATGAAAGAATGCCTATAAATGCCCCAGGCAAACGAATAATCCAATGATTCACAATTCCGGTCAGTTTTATAAGTCCCGCAACCAGATAAGCCAATAATGCGCTTTGACCACCCCCAAAATTTATTAGATAAACCGGATAGCGGATCAGATATCTGTCTACAGAATAATTAGCAAGACAATAAGCATCATATGCCATTCCAGCTTCATCAATATGCAAGCCATATGGAATATCGGCCAGTTTATAAAAATGCATAAGCAATGCAAGTACAAACAATATTAAATATACCAATTTTTTATTATTTAGTAATATCTTTTCTACTTTATACATCCTGTTTCCCCACTTCGTTAATAAAATATTTCCGAATATTATTAAGATGCAATTCAAAATCCCGTCTTTCCTTAACTCCCAGGTTATGCAATATCAGACCGGCAAACACAGATTGAATAGCCGCCAATTCTACAAAACCACAGACAATCAACGTAGGAAATTTATCTACCATCCCTGTTTCCAGGAAATCAATCAGAACCGGAATAAAAAATCCCATGGATACCATTGTCATAAACAACGCCAGGACAGTAAAAAATATAAGCGGTTTGTACTGCCGGAACATTTTCAAAATTGTATTGAGAACCCTCAAACCATCCGAATACGTATTCAGTTTAGAAACACTTCCTTCTGGCCTGTCTCTATAGTTAACTATAACATTATCAACCTGCATATTATTATATACGGCATGGATTGTCATCTCTGTCTCAATTTCAAATCCCTTGGAAAGAACCGGAAAGCTTTTAACAAATTGGTAACTGAATGCCCGGTAACCCGTCATAATATCCTGAATTTCCGAATGAAACAGTGTATTAATACTTCCCTTTACCAGACTGTTTCCCATATTGTGAAATGGGCGTTTATTTTCCAGATAATAGGTTGATGAAAGTCTGTCCCCCACCACCATATCAGACTCTTCTTTCAATACTTTATCTGCCATCTGTCTGGCATACTCAAGTGGATAGGTATCGTCTCCGTCAATCATAATATAACACTGTGCCTCTATTTCCCTAAACATCCGACGGATGACATTACCTTTACCCTGTTTCCTTTCATACCGGATTATTGCTCCTGCCTTACGTGCAAGAGCCACAGTATTATCACATGAATTATTGTCGTATACGTATATAACAGCTTCCGGCAACGCGTTTTTCGCATCAGTTACTACCTTTTCAATTGTTTTCTCCTCATTATAACAGGGAATCAAGACTGCTATTCTATCCATAATCAAACCCTCCTGTACTCGTTCAGTTTGCAGACATCAAATACTTTATTAAAAACCCTGATAAATAAACTCTGCAGTACTGAAACCCGGTCCATAATATCCCAGTAAAATCACATAAAACAATAATGAATACCAGATAAGCCAACGTATGACTATTTTTTTCCCGCAGATCATTTCACGTACAGAGCCGTTCTTTTGTAGAAATGATACCAGGAAAAGCAGTAACAGAGACACCAGCACAATGATAACTTCTATCCAATCAAGTCCCAGACTGAACAATGTCCCATTAAAAAGTACAACAGGATTAAAAACTGAAACAGCCTCTTTTAGCATCCGTAATGCATCCCCCACACTTGTAGCACGAAAGAATACAAAACCTATATTGACCAATAAAAAAGTACGAAATATCCTAAATATATTAACCCATAAGGCTTTTGGATTAATATGAAGTTCTTTCATCCATTTTTCAAAATAAGGTTTTAATAACTCACCGGAAACAATATAAAACCAATGCAACAGGCCTGAACCTATCACATACTTCCAATCTCCACCATGCCATATTCCAACTGCAAACCACAAAAGGAACATACCCACAAAGGTAGTAATCTGCTTCCCTCTCTTTTTACCATATTTACTTCTTAGTTTTCTCCCCATTTTTGTGAATAAATCAGAACGCAATAACGGATAAAAAACATACTCTTTCATCCATATGCCCAGAGTGATATGCCACCTGCGCCAATATTCACTGATACTCTTTGAAAAAAACGGCCTGTCAAAATTCTCTGGCAGCTTCAGTCCAAAGGTCTGACCAATCCCCAGCGCAATATCCATCCCTCCTGAAAAATTGGTATACAGCTGAAAAGCAAAAGAAACAGTCCCTACCCAAATAAATATCCCCGGATAACTGGTATAATCTCCATAAATTGTATTTACTATAACAGCCATCCGCTCGGAAATGACAAGTACCTTAAAAAATCCCCACAAAACCCGCTGCATCCCCATAGCTATCTGCTTATAATCAAAATAATGTGGTTCAAAAAACTGATTTCCATCTTCTCTATAACGTAAAATAGGACCGGACAGCATACAAGGAAAAAACATCCCGTAGAGAGCCAACTTTGCCGGTTTTTTTAATGGCTGTGCAATACCATAATATACGTCAACAACATAACCTATTAGTGATAGCGAATAATATGAAATGCCTAACGGTACAAGCCAAGTAGTGACCTGCAGAAGCGGTTTCTGCTCTCCTATCAAATCTGTTATTAAATTTATGGTATTTATACCGAAATTCACATATTTTAAGAGAAATAAAACTGCTACATTACATAAAATGACCACAAATAAGATATTTCGGCGCATTCTCTCCGGATCTTTTCCGTTCTCTTTCAGAATTGTTTCCTGCTCTTTAACACTCACCATGCGGCGGATTCCTATACAACAAATGATAACGGAAAAGATCGGATACAAAATCAAAAAACCTTGGTTAGAGAACAAATAGTAGCTTATGCTGGCTAATAAAAGAACTATCCATTGCCACTTTTTGGGTATAAGATAGTACAGACCCAATATAAGCACATAAAAAATCAGAAAATAAAAAGATGTAATACTCAAGTTTTCTGTTCCTCTCCTTTACGCACCGATTATCCAAGTTGGCTTATTATAATATCCGCCATCTCCCCCACGTTTTTCATTGATACCACCTGTCCCATGTTGAATTTAATATGAAATTCCTGTTCAACAGCTGCGATCAGATTGATATGCTCCAACGAATCCCAGTCCGCTATGTCATTTGAAGTCGTAGCTTCTGTAACCCTAATGCTTTCATCATCAAATACATCCCTGAAAACTTCCGTTAATTTGTCAAAAACATCTTCTCTTTTCATGATTTTCTCCCTATATTTTTTCTTTTACTTCTATATAACAATTCTTTTTTTTATATTCCTTCGTAATTTCAAATCTCCATACCGTTTTTCCTGTCTCTTCTTTTATCTTTTCAAAACCCTGTGCAGCATAGAATTCCTTAACCATAGAATTCTTTCCGGTTGGGTAATAATACCCATAAATTACAGAAATCCCCTGCCCCAAGCATACTTTTACCAGTTCATCCATCATAGCGAATTCCATGTCTCGTTTAAGTACACGGCAACTCATCAGCCATAGATCCAAATGAAGGTTTTTATCATCCTTGTGACCTATAACTACCGATACTACCCCATTATCACCAAACTTATCCTCAAGCTTACCATACAGAGTAATCGAATCCGGATTCAGGGCCGTCTGTTCAATTTCCGCTTGTGTATAGCGTTTGGTTGTCAAATTAAATTGATTACTTTTATTAGTTAACTGAGCAATCCTTGACATATAAGGAGGCTCAAAAGATCGTATGACCGCTTTCATCTGCAAAGACTTCAGATAAGATCCATAATCTGTAAAGGAAGCCTCCTGCCTTGCACGAAGTATATTCGCTCTATACATTTCATTTCTGTTTCGATCATCATCAGACAATCCTGTAACTTCAAAATAACCATTATGATCCAACACACGGATATATTGCTCCGGCGTTCCGATCTCCGGAACAGATACCCCCGCTACATAGCTGCGGACTATCTCGCGCTCCGCCGGATTATCATCAGCAAAAACCAAACTATCTGGCAATAAATTCATTTCCCGGGCAATTTCCAGAATATTTTCACTTTTGGGATTCCAGTTCGCTTTAATCAAGATAAAGTCATCAGGTCGTAACGTCCCATCCGGATGCTTTAACCCTGCTATGGCATTCTCTTCCTCATTTTTAGTATCTATATTCAGCATCACCCCTATATCCTTCAATGCTTTTACATAATTTTGAAACTCAGAATATACCTGTCCCATTGAGGTTTCCGGTCCTATTTCCAAATTTTCCGAACCGTCATCTCCAACAATCCCTCCCCAAAGAGTATTATCTAAATCAAGTACCAAAGACTTTTTATTCTTGCCATAAATGGATTTAATAATATTAGATACATTTAATACAAGCCAGGGAATAGCCTTTAGATTTAACGCATATTTATACATATGCCAATAAAAAGGATCCGCCCACTCATCTATCCCGAAGGCCGCAGACTGATAATTGATATCATTTATAAAAAAGTTTGGCTTACTTCTCGCATATTCGGAAAATTTTTCATTTAAACGGTTTATAAAAGAAGTCCTGCCCGACAAAAATACACCATCCTGATTCCCAAAAAGCCTGTAGAAAGGAAATTCCATATTATTTTGAATTATAGGGCATTTCCAAACAACAGCAATATTTTCCCACATCATACGAAAATGTTCATACTGCTGATTGAGAAACATATCCGCTTCCTCCTTTGAACAATCTGCAGGAGGCCAAAAAGTAATATTTCGGTTACTGGTATGAATGTAAATAATGTCGGGATGGAATTGATTTAACTTTTCATTTCCAAACACAGCATCTTCCCAGTATTTTGCATATTCAGACTCATAAAACAAAGGTAAAATACCCTGATTCAGTAGAAATAGTTCCATTATCCGAACCACATCATGAGTCGTACTTCCACCCAGAACCGCAATTCTTTTCTCCAGCCTGCTACTGCCGTCCTCCAGAAGCTTCTTTTTCAGAAATTTTGATTTCTTTAATATATAATCACTATCAAAAGGATATTCTAACTCTTTCAACATTCACTCGATACTCCTTTATCTGTCAGCCATTATAATAAATTGCTGTTTTGCATTATACAAGGTAGTATATCCAATAAAGACTTTATGCATCTATGATAATAACACATTTAACTTTTCCCCGCAATCAGCAATCAGTAATCCCACTTAATATGCTACAACTCAAAAAGAAACAACCAGGAATTTTCAAAAAGGGATTGTCCCGGCTGTTTCTTTATTATATCTTTATTATAGTAAGTAGAATTTATTACCATTATGATAGAATGTACACTAATTAATAGTATACAGAATTCCCTGAAACTTTCCCAGGCGTTCCATATTTCAAACAACTGGATACAGCCTTAGCATACAATTCCCGGCCAGCTGCGGTCAAATGGATACCATCCTCCAGATATTCTTCTGCATTATAAATATTTATTCCCATTTTACTGTATGCATCAATATATAGTGTATTCTCATTTTCAGCCACATTACGACATACGTTTGCGTAAATTGTAAGCGGCCCACCTCCAAAATCTTTCATATTACTATCCGTATACATAACACCATCTCTCCAGAACTGACAATAGGTAGGAGATATTAATAATATTTGTGCATCTGGGAATTTTCCTCTTAATTCATCTATCGCATAACGTAATGCTCCGCCGTAACCATGAGCATCCCATTCACGTCCATCTTCTACATTCAAAGTTGCTCCTGAAAAATAATCATTTAAACCATAAGCAATAATGAAATAATCTGTCTTGGAAAAATCAATGTTTCGTATAACACCGCCGGCAGGATATCCCTCAAGGAATATTTCAGGATTTACTTTCCCGGTTGCAACATTTACCATCCCTGACAAGGATGTAGAATCCCAGTTTTCATAATTATCAGGTGATTCACCATCTTTTAAGGATGCTCTTGTCCCTCCAATCGCACAATTATAGACATCTGCGTTCATATATTCTGAAAGTAGTGCTGCTATCCCTGTTTCATCTCTGGAACTGTCCCAAATACTATCCCCAAATACTACTATCTGTTTTCTTTCCGCGTCTTCAGCAATCGTATTTTCTGAAACCGCCTCCTCTGATGCGCTTGCCTGCTCCGTTACCGGCTCCTCCGAGGTTTCCTCAGTCTCTGTGGAAGGCATATACTTAGCAAGCTCTTCCTTTAACCTTTCATTTTCCTCCTGTAGTTGTTTTAGCTGTTCCTCATAATCTTGTGTCGGTGACTCCGTTGTACTGTCTCCGGAACTCTGCACCGATCCACATCCATATAATAAATATGACGCGAACAATATAGCTATTATCAAAAAACTCAAACTTTTTTTAACTTTTTTCATTACTGCCTCACTATCTGCCATATCTATGACATACTTATTTTACTCTTACACTGCATCAAGTATACCGCAATTCAATTATAACCACAAGTTTCTTCATAAAATCTTAAGGCAATATCCTCCGGCCAATATATTCCTTATGGCCTCATTTATCAATAAACTCCCCATATTTCATCTATTCGGTAATATCTTTCCATCGAATTATTCTTCCAGTCGTCAGCATCAGCTCCAATATCGCTATAATAAAGCAGGTATGGCTTAGTTTCAAAAATCTTCAATTTTATGCTGTCCTGATTATTATTCTGAAGCCGAAACGTCCGTTCTACAGTTTCTGCCCCATAATCAGCTGCTTCCCCCGTTATAAGCGATTTAATAGCGGATGTACTTGTAAAATAATCCGGATCAACCTTACTGTATAACCCTCCAATAAATATTGTTGCACACAATAAAACCAATAAATAAAGTTTTATATCTCTTGACTCCATGCAGCTCTCTTTATTTTCTCCTAACCTGCAATGCCTGTATATCCACCCCAACAGATAATAAATATTTAAAATAATCAATAAGAGATAATCCAAAAAAATTATGTTGAATATTCTTCCTCCTCCAGCTATTCCCATTGCGTACAAACTTGGCGTAAACATGGCTGAAAGTAGGCAAAATGAAGCTACCGGAACAAGTAGCGGGAAACGATAACTGAATTTTTTTCCTACTGCCTTTACAACTTCCCATAAAAATGGCATAAGTGCCAGGATGAAAATAATATATGTCCAGTCAAACCACGTTTCCGTAATATATTCCACACAGTAATAAAATGACAATAAAATTGATTTTAACACACCAGGACGATACCCTACTTCCCCTTGCCGGACAGCATTTCCCGGGGCACATACATTAATTAAAAATGCCGCAAGAAAAAACAAAAAAGGAATTATCACAAACTTTACATATTTCCTTTTCTTTGCATAAATAATTGCTATTACTGCATCAACAAACAGAATTGCTGTTATTAGGGCAGTTATATAATTTCCACCTCCCACAAAAAAAGAAACAAGACAGGCCAACACCATCTTACTAATTTTATGCCCCACATTTTTTATAAGCAAAATCACAAGTCCAATCAAAATTACCGCTGCACTATGAGGAACGATATAATGTGCGGCTCCATTAAACCAGAAAAAGCCCTGGGTCTTATCCACCATACACTCCAGGGCAAAAATCAAATAGATCATGGAAATTCCTGCATAAACAGTAGTCCTAGCTCCCATAACTCTTCTTATAATTACATATAATAAAAATAAGGTGCTAAAACTCATTGCACCTATCATTATCCACGGCACAAGTCTATATCCGGCTTCTCCAAATACAGCGGGTTGCAAAGCCATAACAAAAATACTTGAAAAAGTTCCCTGCCAGCCAAACCATCTTTCTTTGACCGTTTTAAGAGCTCCACTAACTACTTGGATAATAGACTTTGTCTCTTCCCACGCAATATGACTATATGAGCTGAAACCAAAATCATCTGCACAAGGGTAGTTATATTTTCCAATCCATAAAACGGGTATCAACGCCAAAATAAATACTATAACCAGAAACCCCGCAATCCTTTTTTCTGTCATTTTCTGTTTCATAAACTTCATCCTTCTACTACAATCCCTGATAATATTAGGTATTTCAATACCCGGCTAATACACTGTCCAATTTTCTCGGGGTACCGCAGTAATTTTATCTATGCCATAAAATTTTTCATATGCATCATTAATCCAATATTCCGGATCCCCTGTCAGATCAGATTGATAACCATCACTATATTTCGTTTCAAAACCGGGACGAAGCATAGGAACCGTCACATCTTTCTCTCCTGCAGCCGCCATTTTCTCCAAATAAACTTCTCTTTCATGATATTCTCTATAAATTCGGATCATATTAGCACCGCTGTCCATATATGAAAAAAACATTACTAAAGCTAATATTGATAATATACAGTATTTCAGAGCCTGAAGGCTTAACTTCCCATCATTTATATCTGCATACCCCTGAACCGCAGCTATTATCAAAAAGACACCAGCACCAAAATACACCCTTGGCATGGGTTCCGCTGTCAAAATCAATGCATAACAGGTAGCTAAAAAAATAAAAATCCAAACATTAAACATAAAATGTTTCTTAAAAAATTCTTTCCAGCTTCCTTCCTGCAAATAAATAATAACAATAGCAACCAGTACAAAAACTAATAATATCAAAAAATTTTCTTCGATTGCAAGAGTAATTTTCTGAAATCGTGATACAACAGCAAAAATTCCTGAATGCTCCTCTTCCATAAATTGAGCCCTGATACGGTTACCTGGCGCTGCTATCATAAACAAAAAACCTATAATCTGGCCTGCCAGACCTGTCACCATCCACACTTCCGGCTTATTAGCCTTCCTGTTCTTCCAAAGGAAAATATACTGACCAAATAAAAGGACTGCAAACAAAATACCTCCTCCCGAGGTATTCTCATTGCACCACCCTGACAGTATCCCAGTAAAAAAAAGAATGACACTCCACATTAGAATTTTCTTTTCATTCCCCTGTTCTGTTTTTTTCAGACGCCAGCGGTATAGTGTAATATGCAGCATAATAATTGTACTGCCCCATAAATAATTACACGCACCGGTTTCCCATAGGACAGTCTGACAAAACATTACCGCGAAAAGCCATAAAAGAAGATTAATTAATAAATAAACGGCCACATCATATTTTTTCTTATGATCGATATTCCAATACATAAGAAGTGTAAGCAAAACAAATACGATACTGTTGGCAACATTGAAAACAGCCTTACTTCCGCTCAGAAAGCAACGTAAAATTATATGTCCGATGCTTCTGCCTGTCCAGGTCATATACTGTTCATATTCCTGTTTTAACAAATCTACAAAGGAATCCGCCTTAAGAACTGTAGCTTTATAGGACAAATCATCCGTCATATACGGTGTAAATATGTTAAAAATAAAAATTGCGAGAAATGCCAAAAAAACAGCAGCCCAAAATACATGCTTACGTTGCTTCCATATTTTCATTTATTTTTCCTCTACTAACTGTTATGCAGTGAGAGCACACATTCATATTCAATATGCCTTCCTGCAGAGGTATAAAATTTATTTGCTTCATTATTACAGAATTCTTCTCCCAGTTCATCTTCGGAAGCAGTACCAGGATGAAATAAGATTTCCAGAATTCTGCCCTTCTTTTCAGCTTTTTTCATCATACCCGGAATGAGCTTCTTTACCCTTCCCTCGTCCATTTTCCCACTCATTAGGACTCCCCATAAAAACATCGGTTCATTTGCCTTTTGCCAGGATGGCTTATTTTTTTCAATTATTTTTTCCATACCTATAGCATAATAATTAAGCAGCAAATTTTTTATCCAATTTACCGGTTTATAGGATTTCCATAATGAAATTTCATTCATATACGGAATTATTGGCTCTTTCGTAATGCGAATATAATCGGTCCGGTAATGTTGCTCGACGATCACCTCCAAAAGTGCCCAATAACAAATAGGTATCATATGAGTATGTTGATGGCTATCAAACCGTAATAACTGATCTTGTCCAAACATTGTGAGAAACTTTTCTGTTTGCGCTTTTATCTCAGCTTTTAACTGTTTTTTTATGTGCATATACCTATTCGGTGAATAATTCCATAAAAACAGGTTCCCCCAAGATATATTAAAATACCCTCTATCATCCACTAAATCAGGCACATCTTCTTTCCTTGCCAGACAATGTCCTTCCATAAAATTTAAATGTACAGATAATTTCAAGGATTTTTTTACTTTATTTTTTTCTTTCAATAGCTCCAGCGCACATGACTCATAGCAGGACATATTAGTCATTACACTAATACTATCAAGCTTTCCCTCTCTGATACAAATAAGAATATCTTCTGAAGTTTGAGGTGACAAACAATAATCATCCGCATGTATATCTATTTTACACATTTTCCCCATTCTCTGTCTCGCTTTCCTTCCACACAATAGATTCTATTATATACCTGGGTCTTGCTTTAGCCTCAAGGTATATTTTCCCTACATATTCTCCTACAATCCCTAAAGAGAAAATGGTCAATCCTCCCATCAAAAGCGAAACCACCATGGTCGTTGTGTAACCAGGAACATTATGACCTGAAAACCAGTCCCAAATGCAATAAATAATCATAACTGCACTAAATAAACTAACAAAAAAACCTAACAATGTTATAATCTGAATAGGCCTTGTACTCATTGAAGTAACACCATCTACAGCCAGTGTCATCATTTTTTTTAGAGTATATTTTGATTTTCCCAATTCTCTTTCCTTAACATCAAAATAAACCACATCGGACTGAAATCCCATAGTAGGAATTAATCCTCGCAGAAAAAGGTTCACTTCCTTATATTCGGCCAACGCATCCAATGCTTTTTTAGATAACAAACGATAGTCGGCATGGTTTGCCAGTACATGGCACCCCAAAAGTTTCATAAATTTGTAAAATAACGTAGCAGAAGTTTTCTTAAAAAAGCCATCCGTATCTCTGTCATTCCGGACACCGTATACTATTTCGCAACCCTCATTATAACATTTTATAAAACGATCCAGCGCCTCTATATCCTGTTGCAAATCGGCATCTATTGTTACTATCATATCCGCATAGTTACGTGCCGCCATCATACCTGCCAGAATTGCGCTTTGATGGCCATAATTCCTGGAAAAGCTTATACCACAATAAATACTATCTTCTTTACATAGGGAATGTATGATCTTCCATGTATCATCTTTACTACCATCATTGACAAACATTATCTTGCTTTTCTCAGCTACCAGACCACAGGCAATCAGCCTCTGTATTTTATCCTTTATCTTTCGGGCCGAAAGAGATAGCGCCTCTTCTTCATTGTAACAGGGTACTACTAAATAAAGTATACCTGCCTTATTTCTACATGATACATAATCATACATCTTTTTTTCCTCTTTATCTTATTAACTACTATTATAATTGTGTTTATAATAACATTTCATATAAACAGCGTCAAGCAACCCAATTTTTTATCTTTTAGTATAGACTTTTCTTAATTATCAAAATATAATATTAATATTCAATAATTATGTTTACAATAAATACTAAGAGAGAATATAATGAAAAATTTAAAAACAAACCTTATTAAATACCGATTTGAAATACTATTTAGCTTCATATGCCTATCAGTTATTTTTTTGCCTTACATTCAGCAGGATTTAATTATTGGTTCTGATACACCATTCCACTTGGCCCGAATTGAAACTCTTAAACAAAACATATTATACGGCGCAATTCCTTCAAAAATCCATATAGACTTATGCTATGGCTATGGTTACGGCGTTGGTTTTTTTTATCCGGATTTCTTTTTATATATTCCCGCTTTGCTGCAGACGGCCGGACTGTCCTTAGAAATATCTTTTAAATTATTTGCAGGATTAATCCTAGCAGGGATTTATATTTCCGTCTTTTTTTGTGCTTTTCAATTAACAAAGGACAGAATTGCTTCTCTTAGTTCCGCCGCTGTGTTTTTATTCAGCAATCAGGTGTTGGGAAGCCTTTTTTATGAATTTACTTTGGGCACTTCTCTTGGGCTCATCTTTATGCCGTTAGCCATATGTGGCATGTATCTTTTTATTACAGAAAACAATAGAAAACCATATATGCTTTGCATTGGTTTTTCAGGCTTGATATTTTCGCATGTCCTGTCAACTTTTCTGGCTTTCTTAGTATGCTTTATTTTATTGATTATTCATTATAAACATCTAATCCAAAGCCCCAGAAAAATTATAATTTTATTATATTCAGTCTGTGTTGTCGCATCGATTACCGCATGTTTTTGGCTTCCTATGTTTGAGCAGTTTCTCTCGCAAAGGTTCAAAGTTTCACAGCCCTGGACTACAGTAGATGCCAACACCGTTTCCCTGGTCAGACTATTTTGGTCTGATGGATTGGGCTTTACCTTGACTTCTGCGGTAATACTAATGGCCTTCTATTTTATAAGCAATAAGGAACTCCCCGATAAAGTAAAAATCTTTTATCCCTTTGGCTTTATACTGTTGCTGCTTCCATCATCGCATTACTTCTGGAGGACTTTCAGGGACTGTTTTAATTTTATCCAATTTCCCCGACGTTTATTAGGACCAGCCTCCCTGTTATTTATCTTTTCTTTTGCTGTTATATTCAGTAATTATTGTCGTCGAGCAGAAATTAAAAAGCTGTTATCCTGCATCATTTTATTATTTGCCATCTATAATGGCTATCAATATATTGATTCAAGAATTGGCTTTACAGAAGATTTCGGAAATCGTACTTTATATAACGAAATAGCCGGAATTGGCGCAGGGGAGGAATGGCTTCCTCTTGAAACGACCCGGGATTTTCTAACCACACCCAATATTGTCACTACCGACAAGGGAACGACAATTGAGGGAATCCACGAAAAAAGAAAATTTATTTTTCAGGCAGATTCCTCCGCCATTTACTATGATATACCTCTGGTTTGGTATAAAGGATATAAAGCAGAAAACAGTGATGGACAAGACTTAAACATCTCAAAAAATCCCCGGACCGGGCTGGTTCGCGTTTTCAGTGAACAAAGCATAAATCAAACTGACGGCAATATTGTTATCTCCATTCAGTATAAAGCTACTGTTTTACAAATAATAAGTTATATTTTAAGCGGTATTAGTTTTTTAGTAATGCTTTTGTTTTTATCTTCAAAAAGATGGCACCTGTTTTCCAATAAATAAACTAAATGCACTAAATTGATGACTGCGGCGCCAATTTAGTGTATTTAAAGCATAATATCCGTTACTTACTCCAATTGTTAAACCACTCAGCAAAATTCATTAAGCCCACTTCCAATGATGTGTTCGGCTTAAAACCAAAGTCCGCTATTAAATCGGAAATATCTGCATATGTCTGATATACATCTCCAGGCTGTATGGGATAATATTCTTTCAGCGCTTTTTTTCCTAATATATTCTCCAGGGTTTCTATAAAGTACATCAGCTTAACAGGCTTATTATTTCCGATATTATATATTTTGTATAAATCCCCCTCTTCATTTGGGACAGGGGGATTATTTACAATCCTATATATTCCTTCAACGATATCATCTATATAAGTAAAGTCTCTGTACAAATCTCCTTGGTTAAAGATTTTTATAGGAATATCATTCCTTATCTTTTCACTAAAACTGAAATAAGCCATATCAGGCCGGCCCATTGGCCCATAGACTGTAAAAAAACGAAGGCCGGTTGCAGGTATATGATATAAATGACTATATGAATAAGCCATTACTTCATTGCTTTTTTTAGTAGCGGCATATAAACTGACAGGCCTGTCAACACAATCGTCAACTGAAAAAGGAACCTTCTTCTGATTTCCATACACGGAAGATGATGATGCAAAAACCAAATGCTCCACTGGTCTGTTTCCCTGGTTATAGGATTGGCGGCAGGCCTCAAGTATTTGATAAAAACCCATAATATTGCTTTCCATATATGAAGAAGGATTTTCAATGGAATATCTTACTCCAGCCTGAGCAGCAAGGTTGATAACAATGTCAGGACCATATTGGCTAAATATTTCCTTTACAAATATTCCATCTGCAATATTTCCTTTATAAAAAGAGAACTTTTCATTGCTTAAAAGCTTTTTTAAACGTTCTTCCTTTAACCGAACGTCATAATAATCATTTATATTATCAATACCTGCGACAACAGCTCCTGCGCTCAGCAGGCGCCCGGCGAGATATGAACCGATAAAGCCTGCACAGCCTGTAATTAAAATTCTCTTTTTATTATCAAATGCCCTGTAATCTTTTCTCATCCGCCTTCTCCTTAAAAACCTGCCTATCTGCCTATACTGTAATATTCCACTCCTGATACTTTCATATCTTCCGGATCATAGATATTTCTTCCGTCATATACCAAAGGCGTCTGCATTAACTGAACGTACTTTTGAGGAGATACTTGCTTTATTTCAGCCCACTCAGTAAATATAAAGCATATATTAGCCCCCCGTAATGCTTTCTCCGGAGCATCAGCATATGCAATGCTTCCTTTACCCATCTTTCCTTCCGGGAATCTTTCCATGAAATGATCCGCCGCCACCGGATCATACGCGATGACATCCGCTCCCTTTTCTAATAACAGCTTTACGTTATCCAAAGATGGCGCCTCCCTTAAGTCATCCGTTCCCGGCTTAAAGGCCAGCCCTAATACAGCTGTCTTTAAGCCATGGAAAGTAATCATTCTTTCATCCGCTTTTTGGAACAGGCGAAGCTTTTGGCATACATTTACCTCCACTGCGGCTTCTACCGTCTTCAGGGAGTATCCGTGCTGCCTTGCTATAAACTTTAATGCTTTTGTGTCCTTGGGGAAACAACTGCCCCCATAACCGATTCCTGCCCTCAGGAAATCAGCTCCGATTCTAGCATCAAAACTCATCCCCATTGCCACATCTTCTATATTGGCGCCAACCAGCTCACATAGATTTGCTATTTCATTCATGTAAGATATTTTAAGAGCCAGGAAATCATTACTAGCATATTTTATCATCTCAGCCGACCTGCGGCTTACTGAAACAATTGGCAGATTAAATGGCTCATAAATCTTTTTCAGTATAGCTTCTGCCTCCCTGCTTTCCGTCCCAATAATAATACGTGCCGCATGCAGGGTATCCCTAACTGCTGTTCCCTGCGCCAAAAACTCAGGATTTGAGGCGACTTCTATATTTAATTCTTTTTTCTTTAAGAAGTCATGTATGAATTGCTCTACCTTATCGTTAGTCCCAACCGGCACGGTAGACTTTACTACTACTAAGCAGTTCTTTTCCACATTTTCTGCGATTTGCCTGGATACTGTCGCAATATAACTAAGATCTGCAGAACCGTCCGGCTGCTCAGGAGTTCCTACCCCTATGAAGATCGCATCCGGATATTTATAAGCATTTTTATAATCAACCGTATAATGTAATCGGCCGGCAGCATAGTTCTTCCTCATTAAGGCTTCTAAATCCGCCTCATATATGGGAGAGATTCCTTCTTCCATTAATCTAATTTTGTCTTTTTCTGCATCCACACAGGTTACATCATGCCCTTTTTCCGCGAAACACACTCCAGCCACTAACCCAACATAACCCGTACCCGCTACAACTATGTTCATACTTTTACCTTCTTCATTATTTCTTTTTTGTATTTATTTTAACACACTTACTATTACTTTTAAATACAAATAATATCATTTCTTCTTGTAATAATTTTATAATAAGTTATAATAATATTAATTAACTCAATGATATGAGGTATATAAATGAAAAAGTATATAGATAAAATAATTTTTTATAAATTTGAGATTATCATTTCTTTTCTTGCAATTTTCTTTGTCTTTTCTCCCTACATCAGAGCTGATTTAATCACCGGTTCTGATTCTTCATTTCATTTAGCCAGAATTGAAACTCTTGCACAAAATTTACGCTATGGAATATTTCCCACGAAAGTCCATGTTGACTTGTGTTATGGATACGGTTATGGAGTCGGATTTTTCTATCCGGATTTTTTTCTATATATCCCGGCATTATTAGGTATCCTGGGCCTTTCACTTGAAGTATCGTTCAAATTGTTTGCCGGAATGATTCTCACCGGCATTTTCAGTTCTATTTTTTATTGTGTCTACAAATTTACGTATGATTGTCAAGTTTCTTTAGGTGCAGCGATAGTATTTATATTTACAAATCAGGTACTGGGGAGTTTCTATTATGAGTTTACTTTAGGGACTTCACTAGGGCTGATTTTTATGCCAATAGCTATTTGCGGCATGTATCTATTTCTAGCAGAAAATCAAAATCCATATATGCTTGGCGTAGGATTCACAGGCTTAATTTTTTCCCACATACTTTCAACCGCTCTGGCCCTTGTAGTATGTGCATTTATTATGCTCCTACAATATAAAAAGTTATTTTCAATACCCGGGAAACTACAAACCCTCCTATTGACAGTGTTTGTAGTATCTTGCTTGACAGCCGCCTTTTGGCTTCCTATGTTAGAGCAATTTTCCATTCAAAAATATCGGGTATCACAGCCATGGACATATGTTAACGATAATGTTGTGCTACTCACAAACCTTATCCGTACAGATGGTTTTGGATTGGTTCTCACTTCAGCCACATTTAGTCTCGGTTTCTGGATGCTTATTAATCGCAATTACAAAAGTAATATCACTTTTTTCTATGCCATAGGATTGATTTTCATGCTTCTTCCACTATGCGGCCATTTTTGGCAAATCACCAGAAATATTTTTAAATTTCTTCAGTTTCCCAAAAGACTAATAGGGCCGGCCTCTATTCTGATGATATTTGCCTGCGGTATATGGTACAGTACCTTTAAAATAAAGGAACAATACAAAAAGTATTTTAATATTTTTTTATTTATTATTTCGCTTTATGCCGGCTTTAACTTTATTGATGGACGTTTTGGTGCTGTTGAAGATTTCGGTAACAGAACATTATATTTAGAAATAGCTGGTATTGGATCTGGCGAAGAGTGGCTTCCTCTCGAAACGACCCGTGATAATATTACGACACCTCACATAGCTGTTTCCAATACCGGAATATCCGTTCCAGGAAACAGAATACAACAGTTTTTCAGTTTCAAAGCAGATTCTGATGCAAAGTATTATGATGTCCCATTTATATGGTATAAAGGATATAAGGCAGTTTCTTCTGACGGCCAATCCTTACAGGTTACTAAAAACCCGACAACCGGAATTACCCGAATCCAAATAGATAATTTATCAGCAGATGCTACCGTAACCGTATGGTATCACGGTACGGTATTTCAAACCATAGCTTACATAATCAGTACCGCCACTTATCTGTTTCTTGCTGTATACGCTGGTTATAAATATTTTCTGAACAAATCCAGATGTAGTGTATAAACCTCTCATCGAATAAATCACGAATAAATCCTTCCTGCTACATCTACTGCTACTTGACATATATTTAAATCTAAATTATAAATATAAGCAGGCATTTATAAAATAAAAAACAGGGGATATATCTATTATGAGAGACCTTTCAAGAAAAGACAATTTTTACATCAGGCTTACTGTTATTTCTTCTTTCATTATAATTATTACAATTAATATTATTTCTGCAATAAACAATTATGGGATGGAAGGCGATGAAGTTTTTTCCTATATTTCCTCCACATCACTGGGAGGCTTTAAAGGAATATGTTATTTAGATGATCAAACTTGGTATGGTAATGAATATTTCAGCAATGCACTGGTTACCACGGGCACAGAACGTTTTAATTATAAAATGGTTGTGGAAAACCAGTCTATGGATACACACCCTCCATTTTACTATCTTTTGCTTAATCTAATAACTTCATTTTTCCCTGGTCAATTTTCAAGATGGTTTGGTATTGTATTAAACATCGCTCTTATGCTTTTAGTCTGGACCGCCCTTTTTTTATTATTTCAGCACTTTCTTAACCATAGATATCTATCCATTATTTTTAGTACCATATTCTGCTGTTCCAGATTTTCCGTTAATATGGTGCTTTTTATCCGCATGTACGTACTTCTTATGGCGCTGTGTCTTTTTCAGTCATGGTATCATCTCAAACTATTTGAAAAAATGTCAAAGACTGAAATTTTCAGCCTACATAAATATTGGAAGAATTATCTAATACTTATTATTATATCCATACTGGGAGCATGGTCTCATTATTATTTTATTATCTATCAATGTCTAATTTCTTCTCTATTTATATTAGCATTAATACATCAAAGGAAAATACATAATGCATTCTCTTATATTGGCAGCCTGATTGTCAGCGCATTATTATACATTATTATTTATCCTGCAGCGCTTAATCATATTTTTTTAAATACCGAGGAAGGGATGCTGTCCACAAATTTCTCAAAGGAAGTTCTTTGTTTAATGAAATTTTTTCTATGTTTAAGCAATATGATCAACAGGTCTTTAAAGGCTTTTTAATTCTCGTCCTGATATTTATTGGAACAGGAGTATTCATATTAATAAAAAAGCAGAAAATTAAGCCAGTATCGATAATACAAAACAGCATACCTATCATTCCTGCCTGCATATACTTTATTGGCATTTCCAAAGCTTCACCATTTGTAACCATACGATATATCAGTCCTGTGGCTGCCATATTTTTTGCTGCAATTATTATATGGGGAATAAAGCTGATCCGCCATATGAACTTAAAACAATGTCTGCTTAAACCTACTTATATAATTATCTGTTTGTTATTTACACTCATAACTGTTGATTTTGGTACAATACCAATTAAAGATGATTTCTTTACTGAAAAAAAGGATATTATGAATGAATTGGCAGAAAAAACAGATTATTGTGTATATATAACAGGGGATGAATATAATTGGAAAATGTGGGAGGATTATATTTATTATCCTCAATTTAAGGGGTTGTTTTTTATAGATGGAAATAAACAGGCTCCCATAACTGATAAAATATTACTTAAGCAAAAGGCAGCTACTATTTTTATAGATACTGCTTTAAATAAAGATGATATGGTAAAATATTTATCAAAATATCTCCCTTTTAAATCTTATGATATCATGTACACCACACCGTACACTTACATTATTTGGGCACATTAAACTCCGTCATTCTCAATCATAACTACCTTATTTTTTCTGTAAAAATTTTTTACAACCACATTGGTAAATGCATTTTCATCCGTAGTGACAGGCATATGCATTAGTGGACCCTGATCCTGGTTAATAGGCACAAGATAAGCGTCTTTAATTGAATCATCCAGCAATATTTCCATTTGGGAAGCAATCTGGTCTTTAAAATCCTCTGCCTGTCCGCTGCTTACATATTCATAAGCACGTACATCAACGCTTTCCTTCAGCCACCCTTTATTTATCACGATAAGAACCAGGCACAGAAAAAATACCGGAAACATTACAAAAATACGATACCTGCTTTCCATAAAATTATCAAAGCTATCCGATTTATTCTTCCTCCCAATTCTTTTCAGCAACCATCCCTCACAATATAAAATAGCTAATAAAGAAGCAACTAAAAAGGTAAAATACTGAATAGTTGCCGGCCCTAAAGATATTCCAATAGAGTCATAAACTTCAGAATAAACTTCAGGAGCAAACATAGCGCTGTAAACTCCATACATAATTATTAAGAACAACAGAGGATATGAATATGTAAATTCATTATCCCTTATTATCCTACTCATCATTTCCCATCCTATTACACCGATGATGAATAAAATAACAAAGACAAGTGTTTTTTCGCGCATATATAATCCAATCATAAGCACACCACGTTTCAGCGACTCAATTATTGTGTATACTGCTACAGAAAAATCGAATCCAAAATTCTCTCCTCCTCGTACAATATTCCCGGGAGCCTTGCACTGAATTCCAAATGCAATTGCACAAATCACAAAAGGAACCAATAGTAACACCGCTCTTATAGGAGCTTTTCTCCATATAAGAATACCTGCAATAAAGAGAACAATAAACAGTAAAAGGCTGGTAAAATAGCTGCTGCCTCCTACCATTAAAGAACATAGGGAAGCGATAATAAGATAAATGACTTTTCCTCTTCTAATGAATTTGCATAGTAAAGCAATTCCCAAAAGGCCTGCGGCATATGGAAGCATATAATGTACTGCCCCCACATACCAATACATTCCGATTGCAGTACTCGGAATATATTGATAACTGGCAAACAAAATAAGGGAAGAAAAGATCAGGCATTCGGCCCATGATCCTCCCATGAGTTCGACACATATCTCGTGCATAAAAACAAGTGTACCCGCTATCACCGCACCAGTCATAATATAAGGCACAATCCAAAAAGAATATGGTACAAATACCTCGGGCATTAATGAAAAAAGAAATGTTGTGAACCAGTCTCCGTTCCATCCATAATAGTTATTCTTTACAGTTTCTATTGCAGCCTTCAACACTTCAATCAGAGATTGCGTATCAAGCCATGCAGCATGCGTCAATGCACTGTAACCATAATCATCACCGCTTGGGCGCGCATAACCAGCCAAATACCAAACAGGCAGCATACTCATGACAAATACGAGTACTGATATAACTGCTATCAGATTATTGTTTCCTCTATACAGTAATTTTTTCATTTTCATTCCGCCTCGTAATAAAAACTGCCATCAGTACTATATTTTACATCCAATATAGTCACCCTTGTCGGAGTAATTTTGTGGTAGTATAAAGTATGCGAAAGCCTACTCATAGCCCAATGCGGAAGGTCATAATTCTCAGGCACATACATTACTATTGCCCTGCAACCGGACTCACTGGCTTCATCAATCAATGAAATCACTTGATTTGTAAGCTTTGCTTTTTCCTCCGCTTGAAAGGATGTATATCGCCCTCTTGTTGAATTGAGGACAAGCATCAACAGCATCATGAAAACAAACGGAAACAACAGGCGTGAATACGTTATTTCCTTAAACAGGTACAGGCTTGCCAAGCTCACGAATAAAACCAGGAAAAAGAACACACCGTAAATACAATAATTTAAGCTGGTACGATCTGTACCTCCCTTGGCAGCGACCATGGAATAAAAAAATGTTAAAAACGCTAAAGGAATTAAACATTTCAAGGCTAACCTCATGATTTGACTTTGCTGCTTTCTTCGTTTTATATGGCAAACTATAGCCGTACAAGAAATAATTATGATTATTAAAAAGACATATTTATTAATTATCCCGATCTGTGCAATAAGCCCCTTGACTGATATGAAAAATCTCTTAAGGAATTCAAAACTGAGCAATGAACCTTTATAGATTGTTTCCCAATCCTCATTGGAACGGCGGCTTTGGAGCTCAAGGAACATCGCTGCTCCCATTCCCACAATAATAAGAGGTGCAATATTGTAGTTTGTAACTAAATCTATAAAGAATAATTTCATCTTTTGCGACAATTTCTGCTCAAACCGAAAAGCTGAAAAAAATCTGATTAGAAACACTGCAACAGCAAAGGCCAACAATATTCCGGCGGCAAACAGCATAGAAAACATACATAAATATATACCGACAAATAATACGCCAGCCATAAGTGGAGTCCATAAGTTAATAGAAAGCCTCTTATGCAGAACTATCTCCCTGGTTAAAAGTAATACAATAATCGAATTTAATATATTGGGTAAAATATAATAAAAATGTAAATTATAAGAATTGGCAAAAAACATATGTACATTATTCTCCGGGGCGTGCTTAAATATAGCAAAGCATAATAGCATCATCATAGAACTGACTAATGTACATGCAACACTGTTTTCATTTAATGCATAAAATAGCCGATAGGAAGCAATAAACAGCATCGATAAAGAGAATGCCATCAGAAGCGCCAAAGCAATGCTGGCCGAAGCAAGATAATCTCCCACCAATGGATATATGATATATGCTGACAGATATCCGGACAAAGGCAATAAATATTCGGGTAAAATGCGGGTTACATTCCATTGGCTAAGTCTGGGTATAGGGTCGGATTCAAAAAAACCAAAATATCGCCAGTCATCATAATCATAAGGTATAAAAGGATTTACAACTGCATAATATATAAAAATCCAAACAAAAATTATTATACTTGCCAGAATCATCAGCTTTTCTACTTTTTGCACTTTTGCACTCATTATAGTTCTTCCTCTCTAATTTCATAAAGTCAGACTCACTTATATTTCATATTCCAAATAAAAAATAAAAGCATTCCGGGAATAAATGCCGCTACATATTTCCCTTTCTTATGCAAATGTGACAGCAGCTCCCTGCTGTCGTACTTGGCAAAATGCCCATAAATAATATAAAGCAATATCATTTTATACTTCGTTTTTTCATTAACTGTAACATCATTCAGGTATACTTCCGCCCTTTTTGTCATAGCCTTCGGAGCTCTCACCTTCATCCTTTTTCCCGAACGGGTCAGGCCGCCCTCCAGATAATCCGATATATATACACACTGATTGATATGAACCATCTTATATGGGCCGGACAACTGTACCCATATTAAATCCTCAGGCACAAAACGCTCCCCTTCGTATACAGGGAAAGGAAATTTTCTCAATACCTCCGTATAAAATACCTCCGCTTTATCACCGGCAATTCCGGCATTAATGCGCGCATTCACATACGTATCGACCAGCCCATCCTGTGGAAAATACGCCTCATTTACCGTTCCATCCGGGTAAAAACGGAGAAAGCTGTATCCGCATAGTCCTGATATACCTTTATATTTTTCATGATAGCGCAATATTAGCTCTATTGCATTATCCGGCAGATAATCATCGCTGTCAACTATAAAAGTTAATTCCGTATTTATATTGTCCATTCCTACGTTTAACGCTGTATGCTTCCCGCCATTCTCCTTATACAAATAAGTAATCGGCACGCTGCCTTCATTTCTCCATTGCTCTACTAGCCATTCTGTCCCATCATTGCTTCCATCATCCACAATCATCCATTCATATTCCATCACACTCTGTCTCTTAAGGCTATTATACAAACATGACAGTGTATGAGAACGATTATAGGTGGGGGTCAATACCGTAACCTTTTTCATAACGTTATCCCTGCTATTTCCAATAATCTATCCGCAATTACTCTTGCCGGATATTCTTCTCTTATTTTTCTGCTATTGTCAGAAAGTCTTTTGGCTAGCAGAGAGTTAGAAGCAATTTTTTTCATAGCGGCCACCATTTCCTTTGCGTCATTAACCGGTACTAATAAACCATTCTCACCATTTCTTATATAGGTGGCCGCACCACCAATTGGACAATTAGTAGCTATCACTGGAATTCCCATCGCCATTGCTTCTACCATAGCATTAGATACCCCTTCATAATTAGATGGCAATACAAAAATCCCAGCATCCACAATTTTCTGTTTTGCATCTATACAGAAACCATGCCATGTAACTTTACTTATAATATCAAGTTCCTTGGCACATTCCCTCAATTTTTTTTCTAAACTTCCACTTCCATAATAATGAAGATGATATTCAGGAAAATCCTCCAAAAACTGAGCAAATGCATCTAAAAGAAGCATCGGATTTTTTTCCGGCTCCAAACGCCCCAAGTAAACTATCGTTTTTTTTCTTTCATATTCTATAGGGAATGGAATAGCTTCATCCACTGGATTTGGCAATACAGCTGATTTCTTTCTGAATGAAGAGGGTAGATAATTCAGGCATTCTTTTGTCTGGACTACTAGTTTCCTTGCCCTCATATAAGCAAGATTTCGAAGCAAATCATGACCACTAGTTCTTGGATCCGTTCTCTCCGCTACTAAGAGCGGACAATCAAGCCCTATAGCTGCAAGATTGCTAAATACAGTTCCCATCACACAAAACGAAAAAATTTGACATTCTGCATTTTCTTTAAAATATCTTCGCATTCTCAGAAGCCGTTTAATACGAACTCGGACATTTCCAAAGGATTGTTCCGACACACATAATAATTCAACTTCTGGCTCTAATTTATATACACACTCATCTCCTGCAAACATCATTATAGCTACTTTGATCCCTTGTTTCACATATTCATTTGCAAGCAATGATATAACCCGTTCTGTTCCTCCGCCTGTCATATTGGGTATTACAAATACAATTTTCATTTCATTTCACCTAATCCATTCGCTCTAATATTTCTAATATTTTAGTATAATAAGAGACAAACTGATATTTTTCACACACCAGCCGATAGCTTTCCTTACCCATCCGCAGAATTTGTTCACGGTCAAATAACAAATTCTCTATTTTTATCTTCAAATCTTCTTTATCGTTGTCTCTAAAAATAAAACCATTAACTCCTTCTTCAACATAATTGGCTGTTCCATTATCTTCCCCTAAAATAACCGGAAGCGAAAAAGACATAGCTTCTAAGTGTGATACTGAAGCCGGTTCCGCAGTACTTGCTAATACATATAAATCACTCTGCTTATAAAGGTTAAAAATCTCATTCCGAGATAAATTTACTTTTAATTCCACTATTGTATCTAAATGGCGACTTAAGATATATTGTTTAATTTCATTATAATATCTCTTATGGAATTCATTTGATACTTCCCCAGCAATCACTAAACGAACAGGATATCTTTTACCTAACTCTTCAATTACTTCAATTAGCATAAAATGGTTTTTTCTTTCCTGATACTTTCCAATAGCTAAAACATGGATATAACCATCACCAAAATAACTTTTCTTAGATGGAGCCAAATGGGGTTCCATTAAAAATGGAAGATAAAAAGCCTTGTCATCTTTTCTCTTCTGTTCCACTTTTTTCCCATAACAGAATACAGGCGTAATTCGATAGGAAGGCGTAAGACTACGTATTATTTTATGGGACAAATCTTCCTTAACAACTTCTCCCCATAAAGGGCTCTGGTTATATAATATGACCGGATATTTATGCAGTTTGCAAAGCAATGTCACAAAAATAGAATAAATAGACCTTTCGCGGGTAATAAGCATGTCAGGCGAAAATTGCTTTATTAACTTATTAAGTTTAATAAGTGGTGGAAATCCATATTTCAAACGGAAATCTATTGCATTTTCTTTTTTCCTATTAATACGTAAATAAAACCGTTCTATAAAAAGGAATGCTCTACTATAACCAACCACAATGGGCTTGATAGATGAATAATCCTCTATACACCCTTCATAATGTGACAAAAAACCTACCGTATCGCCGTGCCTAATCCATCCATCAATGATTGCTATTTGATTCGTATGATATCTTGGTGCAATATACAAAATCCGCATAATATACCCCTTTTTACCTATCCTGCTCACCCAGAATATCCCTTTTGTCCCTCTGTATAACCATTCCCCCTGACACTTCAAATATACTATCCACATTACGGATCGTTGTAAGTCTATGAGCAATAATCAATATTGTCTTCTGGCCCTGCAGACTATCTATGGCTTCCATTACTGCAGTCTCAGTATCATTATCAAGAGCGGAAGTTGCCTCATCAAGTACCAAAATTTCCGGATTATGGTAAAGCGCTCTAGCAATACCGATTCTCTGTCTCTGCCCTCCGGATAAACGAACCCCCCTATCTCCTACAAAAGTATTTACCCCCTCTAACAATCCTTCAACAAACTCATAAAGCTGTGATTGCTTCAAAGCATTCGTAACCGCCTCATCATCTATTTCATTCTCCTCTACTCCAAAAGCCACATTATTTTTTATCGTATCATCTGACAAATATATCGTTTGAGGGATATATCCAATTTCCTTCTGCCATGTAGGTAGATTTTTAAATATATTCATATCATCCGCATAAATCTTCCCATACTTAGGCTGTAATAAGCCAAGTAGAATATCTACCAGTGTAGATTTTCCTGCCCCGGAAGAACCTATGAATGCTACTGTACTACCTTTATCTATAGTTAAGCTAGCATTCTTAATTACATCTGAATCCCCGTCCGGATACGAATAAGATATATTTTTTACTTCTATTTTTTTTTGGAGTTTCCAACTATCATCTATTATGGGCATCCTTTCATTCAGGCCCTCTACTTCCATTAAATCATAATAAATCAACTCCACAGAAGGCTTGGCATAAAGCACTGCAGACAAATGCTCATTTATTTTACTAACAGAAGGAAGAAGCCGAAAAGCCGCAACTGCAAACACCGCTAATTGAGGAACAAATTCCAAGAGATCTTTCTGACCAAATAATATTTTAAATATAATAGCCAACAATAACCCTGTCATACATACCATTTCAATAATATATTTCGGGATTACGCCTATAAGTCTACTCAAACGCAATACACGAACATATTTTGAAAAAAACATATCATACCGCCTGATAAAATTTTTTTCTCTGTTCAATACTTTTATTTCTTTAATACCTCCCAGCGATTGATTCATCCACTGGTATATTTTAGACTTATATTCTTGTCCTTCACGTCCCCATTCAGTGGAATATTTTTTTGAAATAAAGGAAAAGAGTGCGAGACATAAAATCAACAGTCCTACAATAATAATAGTTATGGATTTACTTACTATATAAAGATAAATCCCTATAGCTATGCAAACACAAACTTCTGCAACCATCTCCATTATATGAATGAGTCCTTTTGTAAATTGATCTGTATCTTCCTGCATACTTCTCTGTAGTATAGAGATATTCTTGTTTAAATGAAATATATACGGTTTCTTCATATAGGCCTTCAACAAGTTTGTAGAAAGATTACGTTGAATCCGATAGGAAAAACGATAAATATAATTTCTTTCTACTATAATATATATATTTTTCACTATATAAATAAATATAATTCCGCATGCAATCGATATGAGGAAAATTTCGACACTTCCAAAAGAAAACAGATTATAAATATATGCCAACATACTGTTCTCCTTTAAAGCATCAGGAGACATAATAAGCTCAATAAATGGAGAAAACATGGATACTGACATAAGTTCCAAAAAACTACCAATGATCACAGCTGCTATTAATATACATATTTTAATTTTATCTGATTTTGAAAAAATATAATTTAGCTTTTCTATCATTTTTATCCTCAACCCGAATTTCTTCACGACATATATTATGACCACTTTAGAATTACTGTTTAAAAAAATTTTTACTTAGACTATATCTATTGCCCATAAATAATTTATGCTTAATAACCCACCACGCAGGTACCCATATATATTTATGCATTGCAGGAGATGCACTGCCTATCATCCAACAATTTCTGTCACATTTTCTTGTGCACGCCCTCACCTGTCTCGCTTTTTCCGAATTCCAGAGTTCATCCCATGACTGTTCTTTAAGATTCCCCATTACTGCCTTTTCAGCCATTCCGTTGCATGGAATCACATCACAAAACGGATCTATAAAAAAAGCATTTTTAGACATGTCACATGGTAGAAGTCTCTTCTTTCCATAAATATAATTAACTAAACCATGATTAAAATAGGCCCTGAACCACTTTTTAGGGGATTTACTTTTTAACAGTTCATTAATCAACTTTTCAAAATTACATGCAACTTTATATTTATCATCAATTTTATTATCTGTTTTTCTAAAATAAAAAGAATTGTGCAATGTAGCCGTTGCAAACTCCATCCCCATATCGTTGGCTATATTATAAAGAGGCACTAAATCCTCACAATTCATATCTTGAACCGTCATGCCAAAACCAACGTCAGGATGTTTCATTTCTACCAATGTTTTTAATGTAGAGTAACCCCGGTTAAATCCATCCGGAATACCACGGATCTTATCATTAGTTACCTGAAGTCCTTCGATACTTATTCTAATACCAATCTTTGGAAATTCTTTACACAAAGCAATAATTCTGTCAGTAAAATAACCATTAGTTGATACTACAATCCTATCACTTTTTTTATATAGTTCTCTTACTATATCAGAGATATCTTTTCGTATAAAAGGTTCCCCCCCTGTTATATTCGTAAATGCCATTTCGGGAAGTTTTTTTATCACATCAAGAGTAATCTCTTCCTCCGGTTTCGTTGGATCACGAAAACAGTCACACATATTACAATGTGCATTACATCTATATGTGATTATAACAGTACCATATAGTGTCCTTTTTGCCATATTATTCCTTTCTGAGTAAGCATTTTGGCTACATATTATTTTAACATTCAATACTATAGTATCCACAATTACTATTATATAACCTCTTTAATATTCCATCAATCCTCAATTTTGGACAAGTAATATAACAACTTACTTTCATTAAGCACGAATATCTTTTACACTGATATATCTAGTTAAGCAACTTTTATCGTTTTTTATAAAATATATTCCAACCTACCGAATCACTTTTTATTTTAAAAGACTAAAAAATGGCTCTTTCTTTGATTTATAAGCATATAAGCATAAAAAACTGCTAATTATTATTACTATTCCAAAGGATACCAATCTGTTTACTTTAAATTTACAAACCAAAGAAAGAATTGTTATAATTGAAAGCATACCTCTATGCAGATAATAAATTCCCGCACTAAAATTTCTGCATAATATCGCATATTCCTTCTTGATATGTATATTGAAACATAACATAACCCCTACCATGGATGGAATTAAAAATAAAAAAGCTAAAAACATAGAATGATCATCTGCAGTTTGCTTTCCCCGAATAAAAATCACTTCCCCTATAAGGAATATGTAAGATAACATCATCACAACCAGACATATTATCTGGCTCTTTTTCTCTTGGAGTTTTTCTTTATACTTTGCAAGACATATTCCAAGTCCCATAAAAATAAATCCTACAAATACTCCATTTCTTGCAGAAGTGGTTATTTTAAGATATAAATCTACTATTTTTTGAAGCCAAATCCCATTAAGTAAAAAATAATAA
Source organism: Eisenbergiella sp. OF01-20 (assembly GCF_003478085.1). Classification (NCBI taxonomy): domain Bacteria; kingdom Bacillati; phylum Bacillota; class Clostridia; order Lachnospirales; family Lachnospiraceae; genus Eisenbergiella; species Eisenbergiella sp. OF01-20. Next base: position 123,239 of record NZ_QUES01000002.1, read on the forward strand.
CTGTTCATTAAAAGTCCCATACCATATAAGAGCACTCCGCTAATAATCGCTAACCTAATTTTATCTTTTTTTATAAACCAATATAGTAAAAAAACCGCAATCATGCTTGCCCATACATACCAGAGGGCACCATACGGATAAAAAATAACAGACCTAATGATTTTTAATACTATCTTGAATATATGCTCTCCATTCAGCGCCATTTCTATTGAAGCTAATAAAATATTTATAGTACTGAATATAATATACGGAAATAGCAACCTTTTCTCATAAACTATTAGACACTTTTTAAGTTCCCCCCCCCCCCCCTATAAATTTTCAATCCCCAAAAGAAACCTGAAGCGACAAAAAAGAACGGCACAGCAAGACGAAATACGCAATGAAGGATATACCATTCCCCGGGTAGTAAGTGGTATGATCCGGAATGCTGAAACACAATGCAGATGCAGAAGAACAATCGTGCCAAATCAACTGTAGTATATGTATTTGCATCAGTTTTAATAGATCCATTCATCATTTTACCTTGTATAATGTTTATAGAAGCAAAAACAACATATTCCTTTCATTTTTATTGATCTGTGGTTTAATACAATCAGATACTATTGACTATTGATTTTGTCCTGTAGCTAGACTACTCAACATAAGTGAATGGCCGCTACTTTTATCTGAATTGTTTATTAGCTGAATGTTGCTGTACTAGGTTTAGCTACATTGCCCGGTTCATGTATTTATGGCCTGTCAGACTGCTCAGATAAATATTCTTTTGCTTTAGATATACCTTGATGATACAGTAACCATCGACTCCGCCATGCTTATGGTAGAGGGATTTAATAGTATCCAAGAGCTCTTGTTTTTGGGTACGATAAGCCGCCTTTCGCTTTTTTTAGAAACTATTCACATATGTTAACCATATACACCTTTCACTAGCAATCAGGCAGATGTGGCTTCTGCCCTTTTCACTTTGTTCCGTACCATTCATCGCTTACCAACCACAATGAGGTAGGAATACTATAAAATAGAAGTAGTAATGTTTTAATACACAATCTAATCGGCGACTTGCAAGTCGTACATTATGGCTTCACCTATCTACACTCCCCCTAAAAAACTTTTTTCGACCATGCTTTTCAGCATGTAGTTAAGCTCTCCCAGGGTAAAACACTAATCTTTCGTTCCACAACCTCTTGATTTACACCTTCTGCATTATATTTACCTTTTGGGCTTCGGTTTGTTATGCAACCTTACCTAATGCCTTATCAAGTTTATGTTCATAGGCTCAATAACTTTGCTATGCACATCCTTCATTTATGCCATTACTTACACCAATTTGCGCTCTGCTACACTTGGCGGTAAATACCCGTGGCCAGATTTTCACAAGCTAGATTAGTGCCATGCCTGACACACATAGAAAATAGCCGGGCTGAACCGGCTCTCTTGTCTATATTTTTCTGTATTAAAGTCTCCAGTAAAGATACTCACCTACAGAAAACTCTTTGCGTTCCAGAATTCCCTTGATATCCACCAGCACCTTTTTCCCGCAGTCCGTTCGGAACATGGCGTCTATGGTATCCTTCGTCATCCCACGGAATTCATCATGGGCTACCGCTACGATCAACGCATCCAAGCCGCAGAGTGCTTCCTTTCCCTGCAGAGTTACACCGTACAGGCGCCCGGCTTCCAAAGCGTCAGCCGTACTGTCTGCAATAATGGGTTCTATGCCGTACTCCCTGAGTTCTCTGATGATATCGATTATTTTCGTATTTCTGGTATCCGGACAATTTTCTTTAAAGGTGAATCCTAAAATGCCCACCTTTGCACTGCTGACCAGCGCTCCGGCTTTGATGAGGCTTTTCACCACGTTTTCCGCCACATATTTGCCCATGTCGTCATTGATACGCCGCCCTGAGAGAATGATCTGAGAGTGAAACCCCAGTTTCTCCGCTTTATAGGTAAGATAATAGGGATCCACGCCGATGCAGTGACCTCCCACCAGTCCAGGATAAAACTGCAGGAAATTCCATTTAGTTCCTGCCGCTTCCAAAACCGACTTAGTATCAATTCCCATCTTGTGGAAAATAATAGACAGTTCATTCATAAAGGCAATGTTAATGTCGCGCTGACTGTTTTCGATAACCTTGGCCGCTTCCGCTACTTTGATGGAATCGGCCCGGTAGACTCCTGCCTCCACTACCAGCTCATAGACCTTTGCCACCATATCTAGCGTTTCCTCATCCATACCGGAGACGATCTTGATAATAGTCTCAAGCCGGTGAACCTTATCCCCCGGATTGATCCTTTCCGGAGAATAACCAATTTTAAAATCCTCACCGCATTTCATGCCGGACTCCTTTTCCAAGATCGGCACGCAAATCTCTTCCGTCACGCCGGGATATACCGTAGATTCAAAGACCACCACTGAGCCCCTGGTCAGGTATTTCCCCAGAATACGGCTGGCTCCTTCCACCGGCGTCAAATCCGGCGTATGATCCTCTTTTACCGGAGTAGGCACCGCCACGATATGAAATTTCGCTTCCCGAAGCCGTTCAGGATCCGCCGTAAACTCTACCGCTGTGCTACGGATGACCTCGTCCCCAACTTCGTTTGTGGGATCCACGCCCGCTTTGTACAGACCAATCTTCTCTGCGTTCAGATCGAAACCGATCACATCGATTTTTCTGGCAAATGCAACCGCAATGGGCATTCCCACATAGCCCAGCCCCACCAGCGACAATTTTTCCTGCTTCTGCAGAAGCTTCTCATAAAGATCCATTTCTCATCCTCCTGTATTCTTTTAAAGGGCCACGTTGAAAACCTTCATCCATCTCCCGGCGCAGATAATCCTCCAGGCCAGAAATTCTCCCTGCGGCATATTTCCTTTTCTGTCGTCAAACCATTTCATCACCCGGTCCGTTTCCACCAGGGGCGACAGCCTTTCGCAGGCACTTCGCAGTTCCTCACGGTATTGGCTGTAATGTTCATTGATCCACTGATCCTCAGGCGTCACAAAGCCCATCTTGCTGTAGCGGTTCCGTATCTTTTCCGGCAGGATCCCCTGCAGGCCGTCCCGCATCACCGCTTTCGTCCTGCCGTCTCTCAGTTTATAGTTCAGGGGCAGGGTATACAAAAACTCTGCCAGCCGGTAATCCAGAAAGGGCACTCTGGACTCCACGGAATGCGCCATGGAATTACGGTCTTCAAAGTGCAACAGCGACGCCATACCGCAGCGCATGCTGTCCAGAATATATGCCCTGTCGTTCCCCACAGGATATACCGTTCTGTTGTCCCAGACCTGCTTCAGAACCTGTTCCGGGAAGGGAACACCAATCCTTTTATAATATCCGCTCCACCGCTTGACCCGGTTTTTGGCACGGCCGGGAAGAAGCAGTGACAGAATGGCGGAGGCTATCACCTCTGCGGAAGACACCTGCTTTTCTGAGCCCGCCCGCAGGCACAGATACAGGCCGACCTCACGGCGCAGCCTTCCAAACTGAAACTTTTTCAGACAGTTGGCGAATATTACGCTGTAAAATCCGGAATAACCGGCCAGCTGTTCATCCGCGCCCTGTCCATCCAGCATCACAGTCAGTCCGTGCTCCTTTGCGCACCGGAATACCTCCCACTGCGCAAAGACAGAGGTGGAACCGAAGGGTTCATCCATATGCCAAATCAATTCATCCGCTTTTTCAAAGAGTTCCTCTCCCTTTGGAAATACCTGAAATGATTTGATGCCGGTCTTTTTTATGACTTCGTGGATATATTCCCTTTCATCATAACATTTGTCCTCAAAACAGGAGGAAACAGCCGCGGCCACAGAGTCCGTCCCTTCTCTTTTTCGGATCCGGTCAGCCATGCAGACGATAGCTGAACTGTCCAACCCCCCGGAAAGGCAATACCCCACCGGAACGTCGCTCACATGTCTGGCTTCTACCGCGCTCTGAAACACCTCTGCGAATAGACTGCAGGCCTCTTCATAACTCATATAGCCGCCTGAAGCTTTGCTCAAATCGTAATAACGTTCCAGGCGCCCCCGATGATTTCCGGCTTCATAAAACAGATTATGACCCGGCGGTAGCTGCTTCACACCGGCAAACATAGTCTCCTCCGTAAAATCCATGTCCCCTGCCACCAAAAATTCCAACAGCCGCTGCCGATTTGCCCTGGGCCTGTCCTCCAAAATTTTAAACAACTGCTTGATCTCGGAGGCAAACAGGAATTTTTCTTCATCCAGCCAATAATAAAACGGCTTGACGCCAAAACGGTCTCTAGAACAAAACAGGGTCTTTTTCTCTTTATCCCAGACTGAGAAAGCCCACATACCGTTTAGCTTGCCGACACAGCTGCTGCCGTCTCTGTCATACAGCGCCGCCAGCACCTCCGTATCGGTCCCTGTACCAAACACATAGCCCCCGGCACAAAGCTCCTCCCGCAGTTCCCGGTAATTATAGATCTCACCGTTATAGACCAGCACATACCGGTCCTGATAGACAAAGGGCTGCCGGCCCTCTCTGCTTAAATCGATGACAGAAAGCCTTCTGTGCCCCAGGGCCAGCCGCTCCTCGTAATAACAGCCTCTGTCGTCTGGGCCGCGGTGAGCAACAATATCCACCATCGCCTCAAACCGTTCCTTCGGCACCTCTCCCATTCTAGTCAGACAGCCTGCTATTCCACACATTCCAGGCGCTCCCCTTCCTGCCTGTAGCGCCTTCCACATACTGGACAGGCCAACTCTTCTCCCAGTTTTTCACCGCACTGGCAGACCCAGCCAATCCTTCTGGCCGGCACTCCCGCCATCAGCGCATAATCCGGCACGTCCTTTGTGACCACGGCGCCGGCCGCTATAAGCGCCCATCTGCCTACCGTATGCCCGCATACAACAGTGACGTTGGCGCCGATACTGGCCTCCCTGCGGATCAGGGTTTTGGCATAGCCGGTATTTCCTTTTGGATATTTACTCCTGGGCGTACCCACATTGGTAAAGACCATAGAGGGACCGCAGAATACATAGTCCTCCAGTTCCACGCCTTCATAGACAGAAACGTTGTTCTGCACTTTCACGCCATCGCCGATCTTCACATTCCCCGCCACATTGACATTCTGACCAAAGGAACAGTTTCTGCCTATCACAGCACCTTTCTGAATATGGCAGAAATGCCAAATCTTAGTGCCATCGCCAATCTGCACCTCTTCATCTACGTAGCTGCTCTCATGTACATAAAATTGATTCATATCATTTGCACTCCATTTTGCTTTCCGCAAGGATTTTTAAACGAACTGACGAGACCAACACTTCATCGGTCCCGCCGCCTGTCAGGCATAAAAATGCTGTATAGCCTCTATCACCTGTTCTGTTTCCTCTTCCCTCATATAGGGATGGATGGGAAGCGCCAGGACGGTGCGGCACAAACGCTCTGTCACAGCCAATTCCCCTTCTTCGCATTCATAGGGTGCAAAGGCCAGCTGTTTGTGCATAGGCTTTGGATAATAGATCATGCTGGGGATCCCCTGCTCCTTCAGATATTTCTGCAAGGCGTCCCTTTCCTTTTCCTCCTTCACCTGGACCGTATACTGCGCCCAGCTGGAAAAAAAGCCCTCCCGAATCACCGGCGTTTTCACAAGTCCCTGCAGTCGCCTTGTATAGAGTCCGGCCACCCGGTTCACCTCCTCCAGTTCTTTCTGCCAGAACGTCGGAAGCTTGGCCAGCAGGACCGCCGCCTGCAGGGTATCCAGCCTGGAATTCATACCGATCCTGATATTGTCATATTTAAAGCTGCCTTTTCCGTGCACACACAGAGAATGCAACACCCCTGCCATCTCATCGTCATCCGTGAAAACGGCTCCACCGTCGCCGTAACAACCTAGCGGCTTGGCAGGAAAGAAGCTGGTAGTAGATAGCTCCCCAAAGGAACAGGCCTTTTGATCTCTGATGGCACCGCCAAAGCCCTGTGCCCCGTCCTCCAGAAGCTTCAAACCGTACTTGGCCGCTATTTCTTTCAATTTCGGATAATCCGCTGGCTGGCCGAACAGATCCACCGCCACGATCGCTTTCGGTTTGAGACGGCCTTCATGCTGCACCCTCAAAACAGCGGCTTCCAGCTTGTCTGGATCAATATTATAGGTATTCTGATCCACATCCACAAAGATCGGAGAGGCTCCCGCAAAGGAGACCACTTCCCCGCTGGAAAAGAAAGTAAAATCAGGCACAAACACGGCATCATTTCTGCCGATCCCCCAGGCAATCAAAGCCAGGCTCAGCGCGTCCGTTCCGTTGGCGCAGCTAATGCAATGCTTCACTCCCACGTTCTCTGCCAATTCTTCTTCCAGCTGCCGTACCTGGCCGCCGGAGATAAAATTCGTGTTGTGGATTACCTCTGCCATAGCAGCGTCGATCTCCGACTGAAGTGCCCGGTACTGTGCTTTTAAGCTTCTGAATTCCATTTTTGATTCCTTTCTTATTTTACATACTTTATCTTTTTTCCATCTTTTTGGCCGGCACACCGATCACGGTAATTCCGTTCTCCACGTCCTTTGTTACTACGGATCCCATTCCCACTACCGCATTGTTGCCTATTTTACACTGATTTCTGACAACGCTAGAGGTGACATAAGCATTCTCTCCAATATTGACGCTGCCAAACAGTTGAGAACAAATCACAGAGGCGTCCCGTCCAATCCTATTATTATGACCGATATGAGTCGTAGGGGCTATTTTTACACCATCTCCTATCACCGTGTCATCGATGGTTCCCCTCGCAATATTGACATGGCTACCGATAAAAACATCATTTCCGATCTGCACTCCTCCATAATGTCTTATCATCGTTTTCTTATGGTTTTCATCTTCCGAATAGCCGTAGCCGTCTTCTCCAATCACCGTAAGTGACTGGATCTCACAACCGCTGCCAATTGTGACACGATTGGAAATCACCACGTTATTGGCAATACGGGTACGATCCCCGATAGAGATTTCCCCGGAAATCGAACAATTATTTCCAATCCTCACATTCTCGCCCAGCCGGACTCGCTCTCCGATATAGGTGCCGATACCGATTCTGCTTCCGTCTTCCTGATTCCCATAAAATTCTTCCAACAGGGCAAAGAAAACGGCTTTTGAGGCCGGAGTGACGATCATTGCCTCCGCCTCAAAAGACACCCCTTCCTGAACGATACACAGGGCTATTCTCCGGCGTTTGTCATATACCGCCTGATTCGATTTGATCCAAGTCATGGTTTTATCCTTATAATTAATCAGAGAGGAAAAACCTTCGATCGTTCCTTCAAGACTGCCGGTAAACACAAACGGATAATCCCCTTTTTCCTTCAGGAAATCCAAAATCTCCCTAATCCTTACTTTTTTCATATTTCACCGCTCCATTTCACCTTTGAACTTCCTTTCAGGACAGTCTCCCCCTTCTGGTTCACACAGTCACAGGCGAGAGTTAGTATTTCTTTCTCCGGGTCTTTCTCCTCCACCGTCACCGTAATCATTACGTTATCTCCGATATAGACCGGTCTGCGATAGAAAAATTCCTGCTTGTACAGAATCGTGCCTTCTCCCGGGAAATAATTGCCCAGGATCATGGATATGCCGTTCAGGCAGAAAAGGCCATGAGCAATCCGCCGCCCGAATACGGATTTGGATGCATAGTCCTCGTCCAGATGGATGGGATTGCAGTCTCCGGACACCTTTGCGATTTCCCGCACCAGTTCATCCGTTGCCGTAAATTCCCGTGCATAATGATCTCCTATCGCAACGGAATCGATTTTTCTCATTCAGAATCCCTCCTTTATCTCTTCCTTTGACAGTACTTCCTGCAGATCTCTAATATTCTCCGACAGCGCATCGTATCTTTCCGTCTGGGCAAGACGACAGAACGCGACCAATTGGCTCTTCATTGTGGATTCTTCTTTCTCATACCAGATCGGGTGTGTTAAAATATGAAGCCTTTGAAATTCTCCGTCCTCTATGATCTTCTCCACGTCTTCTCTCCAGTCCCTTCTGGAGTCAGAAACATATTTGAAATCTCTAAAGAACTCGCTTCCATAGCTGTTGACGATATTCCCTCCCCGGATTTTATAATCTGCGGCCAGTGTCTCTTTGGACGGCCGGTGCATAGATACACTTTTTATCGTGACGCCCGTAAACTCTTCCAGAATCGTAATTTCTCTGTCAATCCATTCCGGCATCCGCTTCTTATCGTCATAGCGTTCTTCATCAAAATGAAGGCCGATTTCATGCCCACACTTCAGGATTTTACCGATCAGTTCCTGGGATTTTCTAGAATATACATTATAAAAATCACTACACAACAACACATAGTAGGTAGCTCTCACCTGCATTTTTTCTTCCAACCCGGCCATCTTTGCCGCTTTTTCCAGACTCATGTCCACATCATGTCTTAGAATTGCTACTTTGGAAAAATCTCTGTAATTATGATAATCCGCGATCTCATAGCCCTTTTCTTTTAATAAACCGATGAGACGGCTATACGCTTCGTAAGTAAACTGCATGCTCCCTCCTATTCTGCCCGAGCGCCGATCAGTTTTCTTTCCCGCAATATTCCAATAATCTTATCTGCCGTATCTCCATTTCCATAATACAGGTTTCTGTTTACGATTTCCTGCGTTCCATTCGAATTGGCCGCCATCTGTTTACGGTAGATATCCTCTTTGTCGTCAAAATCAATGGTAATGATATTTCCGTCCTCCACCAGATACGGCCAGGGACTGAAATTCAGCATAAACATACATTTCACACCCGCGTAATAGGATTCTTTGGAAAGTCCTCCGGAATCGCATAAGATATAGGCGCAGTTATTCATCAGCGCTACCATGTCCATATATCCCACAGGTTCTGTTAAAATAAGATTGGGAATGGACTTCACTTTTTCCATAAGGCCAAACTGCTTTAGCATATTGCTTGTCCTGGGATGTATCGGACATAAAATAACTGACTGTAGGCCAGAAACAAAATCAAGAATTCTGTCCATTCTTTCACGTGAACCAGTATTCTCCTGTCTATGCCAGGTCATCAGCACATATTCTTTTCGTTTGACATGATATTTTTCCAGGATCCCCATTTTTTCATTTGCTCGGCAGTACTTAAAAGTATCATACATGATATCCCCGGTAAAGTAAACGCCCTCTGTCACCCCTTCTTTCACAAGATTGTCCACAGACTCTTCATCAGGACAGCAGAGCACAGAGGAAATATGATCCACAAGCTTCCTGTTGATTTCCTCCGGATTGTTCCGCATAAAAGTCCTTGTCCCGGCTTCTACATGCACGATCGGAATTCCCAGCTTAGCGGCGGCGATAGCCGCAGCCAGCGTTGTATTCGTATCACCGTAGACGAGCACCAGGTCAGGCTTCTCTTGTGCCATCACCTTTTCCAGCTCTATCATGGCTCTTCCTGTCGTTTCCGCATGCGTACCGCTGCCGATACTCAGATTTTTGAAAGGTTTTTCAATGCCCAATTCCTCAAAAAAAATATCTGACATATTGTCATCGTAATGCTGGCCGGTATGAATGACGATGCTCTCATACCCCTCTTCTTTCAGTTTTCTGGATAAAGGCGCAAGTTTGATAAACTGCGGCCTATTTCCCACAACATGCATAATCATATGTAACTTTCCTTCCCGGCTTTTTCCCTTTGCTTCTTTTCAGAATCAAGTTCTTCTAAAATTTTCTGGAATTCTATTTTCTGTACCTCAAAACCAAATTCATTATTCTGACTTGCATAGGCTTCCCTGACCCACATCAGGTATTCCCTGTCCTCCAGCATTTCCGATAATCCCCTTCCGAAACGTTCCGGATCGCTCAGGTCGGCTTTTCTTCCCACTTCTTTTTTGCTTACCACCCGGTCGATCTCTTTCATTGTCTCATCATAGAAAATAGGCGTCTGTGTTTCGCAGTATTCCATAAGTTTATTGGGCACTGAATATGCATAATAACTATTAGTGGCATGATAAGGGATAATCCCCACGTCGGCATTGACTGCGTACTGATTCAGCTCCGTCTGTTTCACCCAGCCCACAAACCGGACCCTGTCCTCTTTTCCTTCTTTTTTCAGAATAGTCTGGAATTCCTCCAAATAACCTCCGCTCCCTACGATCGCTAGGTATTGATGATCTTTTAAGTATCTGGTCGCCCTGGCAAGATTATCCAGATTTCTGAGCGTGGTCAGGCCTCCCTGGAAAATAGCCACTTGGCATTTTTCTGGCAGGTCAAACCGGTCCTGCCAATAACTATCCGATTTCTTACTCTGCTTCAGGCTCAGTTCTCCGCACATGCAGGAATAGATGGTATAAAACTTTCTGCCATAATACTCTGTCATATCATGTGCAAGCAGTTCTCCTACGGTAATGCAGATATCACACTGTGGATAAAACTCCTTTTCGTAACGTTCGGCCAGTTCCACCTTGTTTTTCAGATAGCCCTCCCACAGCATCGTCTGCTGAAACCACCACTCATGACAGTCTACAATCAGTTCGCAGCCTGTCAATCTCTTTAATATTATCCCTACCGGAAGCGTCGGTAGGTCTGCCACATACACGATGTCCGGCTTTTTTACTTTCAACTCTTCTTTGATCCGCTCCATTATACAACTGTAATCATACAGAAGTTCCTTGAAATCTACGAAATCAAAGGTCTGTCCCAGTACTTCATCCAGGCATAGACGCGGATGCTGCAGCAATTTTTCCTCGTATAGCTTTTCTTCTTCACAATTATATTCATAAATACAGGTTTCTCCTGGCCGCAGCGCTCTATAGATCAGTTCTCCCCACTCATTGTACTCTGCCCGGACCTCTATGCCATTTACTATGAAACACTTATTGATCTCTTCCGAATTATCTTTCACAATCTTACTGATCGCATCCTCGTAAGGAGCATAATTTCCAATATGGGAATATTGATATTTTCCGGTTAGGTTCGAATAAAACAGCCTATATTCTTTTTTGCTGATAATGATAATATAGGTATCTTCTATTGTTTTGACAGTAATGCCAAATCTATTGCGAGTACGTATTCCCAACTCCCTGACGCGTTTAGCATATTTACCGTTGACACGATGATAATCCTCCTGTCTATCGATAAGCAGTTCCATAGTCTCCCGGATAGCACGATCCTCCAGACTGTTTATTTCAAAGCTATAATCTTTTACAAGGGTACGTTTTACTGGTCTTCTAACGTAAAGTGGATCTGGATCTGTGTTCAGTTCAAAATAAGTCGAAGGAAACAGCTTCACTTCGCAGCCGTTTTCCTGAAAAACATCGGCAAAGAAAAAGATCCTTCTGTCTATATAATTATCATGCGTGATCAGCCAAACCTCTTTGTCTCCCACTAGTTTCCAATCCTCCTATTACGTATTTTAGCATACAACTTTTTTGCTCCCAGCTTTACCAATAGTTCATAGAACGGCGTTTTTATAAGAGTAATGTATACCCGGTCCGATAAAGCCCTTGCTTTCCGTTTCCAGTTTCCTTTAGGTTTGCTGATGCATTGCGAACCATTCTGTATGCACTGAGCCACCAGTAGATTTTCAAGTGCTTTCTGCCTGTTGTCATTATCCGCCTGTTGTTTCACCTGTTCTGCCAGAAAGCTTTCTACCAATTCGTTCAGAATGATTTGATTTTTCTGCATGCTGTCCTTTTCCGGAATCTTCTCCTGTTTTACTGCAGCCGCTTCCCTGCTGCTGACCAGCTGCTTTTGCAAATCGTTAATCTGATTTTCACGTATCATCATACAATCCAGAACCTCCTTCGGAGAGAGGGGCTCACGTGTTTCCCGTAAAGCCCCTTCATTGTCTGCTTCTATATAGGCTCTCTCTCCTTTATAATAACTCCGTACCACACCGTCCCTGACGATATGAAACATAGTCTGATTATCGTCAAAGCAGATTCTGCGGTATTGCCGACTCTCTCCTCCTTCAAAACCAGCATATTCCAGTTCTATCCGGCGGCTGTCAAAGTAAAGCTTTATAATGCGGCAGCCGCAGAAATCCGCCAGTTCCTTCAATTCCAGACGAAAAGCACCGGCACCGATCTCGGTTTCGTCCAGTTTAATTTCTTCTCCTATAAGCGTGTTGCCGCATATGGTTAATACCGCAGGCTCCTTCGTCTGTCCGCCAATCACCAGCGATTCTTCTGCCTGCAGCGCTTCTGGAAAAACAAAACCGACAAATCCTTTTTCAGAACCTTCCTCTTTCTCAAAAGCATAATGCTTTTCATCCGTTCTTTGATGCCTGCAGCTCGTAAAGACCGCAGGCCTGTTGTCATAAATGCCAAAGGCGCCGCCTATTTCATAGTCAAACTGAAACTCTATTTTTTTCCTGTCAAGCATTTCTATCCGACAGGCCGACGGCTCAGGGGCCCGGTAACTTTCGGCATACTCATCTTTGCAGTAAAGCACCCCTATTTCACTGTAGCGCGGAAACCGGCTGCGGCGGGAGCCTAGGTTACGATGCAGCATTGCCAGGATTTTTGCATTCCTTTTTACGGATTCCGCGTCGCATTTCGGACATTTCCATCCTTCCACCATATTACAGGAGATTCCATAACTATCCAGAAACCTGAATTCTGTTTCCAGATTATCACTATATGAAATTTCTCCGGTATAATTGATCCTAACCGCTTTCCATCCTTCTCCAAGCAGAGGGAGCAGACGCTCCTCATCGAATACATTCTTATGATAATTCACATGCCATTCATACTGGCACTGAGGGCAATATGCCATACCCGCCAACAAATTTTCCTGGTAAGGCACCTGAATATAAATATATTTTGCGCTTACTCTTTTCAGTTCACGCACAACAGTATCCAGGCTGTCACCTTTAATATGTTCCAACATGTCGCAGGTAATAGTCAGATCCACCGCCTGATCCACCAGCGGAATATGAAGCGCGTCTCCCAAACAGGAAGGCCTTTGATTGCGTCTAAGGATCTCCGAATCGATGTCCATAGCCAGGACCTGATAATATTCAGGAATTCTCTCGTCTACATACCCGGGTCCGGCCCCCATATCCAGTATTTTTTCCGTATCATGAGGAATATTTTCAATCAGCGTATCAATGGCCTGCTTGATGGAAGGCACCTCTCCCATCCTGCCGATTCTGTCAAAGGCTTTAATATACTCCTTTGTTTCTCCGCTGTTAATCGCATTAATAACCGTTTCCCTGGTAATGGGAAAGGTATAATTATCCTGATATAACGCCATCCACTTTTTATAAAAATCCTGCAGCACTTCCTCCTGCGGCATCCCACCTACACGGTACGTACTGAGCCGGCTGCGTGTAAAATTCAAAATCCTCTGCAGCTCTTCTGCAGAAACGGTCGCCTTCTCCTGAAATGCCAGGCTTTTTATAAAGGCAAGAATTACCTTAAGGACATCGGAGTCATCCATTTTTTCCGACACTGAAAGCACCTCTATAGCATCCAGAAAAGAGGCAAACCGAATTTCTTCCCCGCCATAAAAAACAGCGCTTTTCTCCCCATCCAGTTCAAAACAAGCTTTCTGTCCGTAACCCGCGAACTCCGCGCTTCTGTCTGCCAAGAGAACTATGGCGCGAAACAGATTCTTCAAGATAGGATTCATCTGTTTTTCACTATATATCTTCACGTTATTCAAACATCTATCTCCCTTCCAGAATCGTTACATGATAGCACAGCAACGTTTGCAGGGATCCCACAGTCCTCTACTAACACATTCCCGGAATTCCATCATACTCCGGGAATAAAAAATATCATGCAGTGAATTTTGATAAATATTTCCGATCTCAAACTGATAACATCTGGACATCACGCAGACGCTACCGTTGCTGTTGACCTGCATTGTCCTGAAGGGGGCCCGGCACAAAGGAGAACAGCCTTCGGTGAGCCGGTCACTGTGATAAAATTCCCAGTAATCCTCATAATCTTCCAGGGCCGGAACACAGATCAATTCGATCCCTTCTTTAGCAGCCAGTCGTTTCGTATCCACTAAACTACGATACATAAGCCATGGGTTTACCAGCGTTGGATCCATATCCGGGTGTGTGCAGGAGGCTCCGATAGGATAGCGGGGATTTGCCGCCGTATGCCTTGCCGCCGTCTCTTCCGTAATATAATTCATATGAGTACACCATACGGATCGAACCGGAGTACCTTTTATTTCATCCAACAGTTCAGACAGATGACGATAATTCATAGGCGTGATGGCTACGCCGATCCTCAACTGAAATCCATTGGGAATCGCGCTATCCAGCAGTTCACGGTTTTCTTCCAAAACCTGCATGATTTCCCGGAACAATCCATTTTTCCCACGGATCTCATCGTGGACATCGTGAGGCCCATCTATACTAATATCCAGTTCGGATAGTCCTGCTTCCACCAGTGGACGCAACATATTTTTCAAATTGATCCCATTAGTTGTCACCAGCACCTTAAGTCCAAGCTGCGTAAGGGTGGCAACTGCCTCGGGCAGTTTGAGCCAGAGCGTAGGCTCCGTCCCGATGATTTGTACAACTTCAAGCTCTCCCAGGGCTTCGCGACACCTATCCACCAACATATCCAATTCCAGCTCTTTTCTCTCCTGTTCATTTTTCATATAATAGAACATGGAAGAATTACGGTTTTGGATCCCCAAATCACACATCTTGCAAAAGAGCCCGCATTGTTCATTCACACTGACTGATAACCCTTTCAGAATCGGCGGTTCCTGCATCCGCTGAAACTCTCTCAAACGCTGTTCCATACGATAATTACGGAATTTGTCTATCAAATAACGTCCCTTGAAATCCGGTAACAGCCGATCCAATTCTTCCAGGAGCTGAATATGATATTTATGGTACATCTGTGGCACATGCTCCGCAATCGCGCTAAAAGGAATCCGGACTCTGGCGGTCTGCTTTTCCGCCGGCAGCTCTACTCTGGAAACATATCCCAAAGGCTGATATCCCGCCTCCGCGCAGTTTTTGAATAACAGCAGCGCCGTATCCTGTTCCGTCTTATAATCTATCCGCAGTGTAAAACAGTCGTCACTGCAAGTCACATTTTTAAAATATGCAAAGGTATTCTGTCTTTCTCCTCCGGGCACCGCTTCCGGATGCAGGATCTCTCCCTGCAGGATAGGCCGGTAACCCTCTTCATCCGACACGCCCCAGTCAATTCCCGCGATCCATCTGTCCTTCACCTCAAAGCACTCCATACCGGAAAGCTCCAGTTCTCTTTCTCCTTCTTCATCCGAAACCGCAAGCGCGCGGATCCGGATCTGCCGTCCCATATCCTCCGGAACAAGCTGCCACATACAATCATATTTCTTTTTACTGTCATAGGCGCTGTTAATCCCGGTATCCATCCGATCCATAAGCTGGTAAAACGCACGCAGCCCCCGATCCACCGGATTTTCCAACCACTCATATCCCTGCCGTTCCTTTACCTGAAGCAGTGCGATCAGGCTGATTAAATGGGCGTTAAAAATATGAGTGCATTCACTGCCCACAATTTCTTCAAACCAGACGCCGTCTTCCATTTCCAGCATGCAACCTCCGCTGCCAACTGAAAGCAACAGGCCCTTCACCGCCTTTTCCAGAAGCTCCTGATATTGCTCATCGAACCGGCTCCATTGCAACAATGCCAATATGACATAAGCCTGACCGTAAGCGCTGTACCATGGTGCAGTCAGCTGCGTACCGTTATAAGCCCCATCAAAATCATAAGCCCACAGACAAGCGTCTCCTTTTGAAACGGCACGGGCAATCAGCCATTCCATCGCCCTGCGGCAGACTGGACACTGCGTAGGATCCTCCAGATCCTCCAGGCAAAAATATCGGGGAATCAACATACCCTCTTTGCCATAATAGTCATTGAGCACATATTCCCCGATGACAGCCTGCAACGCCACCAGAAACGGGTTATGACAGAACCTGTCCTCTTCCCGAAAAGATATAATCCCTTCTTCATCAAAAGCTATACCACTGAACTGCATCCACATTTTCCTCCGTTTTGCGCGCTGACCTTTATTGGTAAGACCGGCAACACACTTCCAAGTGACAGCCCGTATTCCAGAGGCCGCTCAATTTCAAACGATAATCCTCTGTCGATCAGCGCGATCGCCGACTGCGGTTTACTATCATCCATAACATCCAGTTCGTCATATACGCCAAAGCTTGCGGTATACAGACCGGTACCAAAACGGGTATCCCCGATGGGAATGTCAATCCGGTACTTCCTGTCGCCCTTCGAAGTCACCTTCTGGACCTGACTAATCACGATATCTCCCCGTATGGTAAAAATCAAAAAGGCAAAATAGAAGCAGGTTTTTTCCTCAGAAAACTCCACTTCAAAGGAAAATCCGGATATCTGCTTTTCAAAGGGAAACACTTTTTTCCCTTTTCCTTCTGTATCGTATACAGCCGCAGAAGTGATCCAGCAGTCAGACGAATCCTGATACTCCACATCAGCTTCCGACACAGCAGGCACCTCTTCCTCCTTGGCTTCCTGATCCGACTTCTGCATCTGCTCTTTTTCCTTCGCCGGAAGCAGTCTGAACAGCTCCTCCATTCCAAATTTTACCTGCTGTACTTCCAGAGGAGCAGTATCTTCAAGGGTCTTTAACAACTGATACTGCCCGGTATTCTGATCGAACAGTTCCAGATTGAAATGACTACCTTTGATCAATTCTCCTGTTACGACCAGCGTAAAATCACTTTCTGCCTTTCTAGCCTTGGTAATGCCCAGCTGAAACGGCGCATGCCCATAGTTCCCGCTGTTTTTATCAATACTTCTGAAATAACCTTTCTCATCCTTCTCTGAGTCGTGCCAGCACATCAGCTTTTTTTCATCTATGATATAGCTTTTATCTTTATTGTCATTGTCCATAGCCATACCGACTTCTATTTCCGTCAGCAATTCGTCTCCAGTAAACAACTGTATTTTTCTGATCTTGGCCTGGTAAGGCTGGTCCGAATAAAAACGAAACAGAAGCGAAGCATACAGCTCCTCTTCCTTGTCCAGTATAATAGCCTGTTTCTGCTGAACTTTCTGATCTCTAATTTTTAGTTTGTTCTCCTGCTGTTCCCGCACAGTATCGGAATATCTTTTGATCGCGGTCAGCGGATCCCCATCATAGCGGACCCGCCCTCTATCGATCCAGATGATCCGGTCGCACAGTGCCTGCACAGAAGCCAAATCGTGGCTGACAAATAATACCGTTGTTTCCGAATTGCCAGTGAGATTCTTCATTCTCTCTATACATTTCCCCGAGAAATATGCGTCTCCGGCTCCCAACACCTCGTCTATCACCAGTACCTCCGGCTCTATCGCCGTTGCGGTGGAAAAAGCAAGACGAGCGTACATGCCGGCCGAATAGGTTTTGACAGGCTGATCGATATAGTCACCCAGCTCTGCAAAATCAATGATATCTTCTTCCCTTGCACGAATCTGGGATCTGTTCAGTCCATTGTAAGCCAGCGAGGTCCTGATATTTTCTCTGCCAGTAAAATCTGGATGGAATCCCGTTCCCAATTCCATGAGCGCCTGAATCTTCCCTTTGATTTCGATTGTTCCTTCCGTAGGCTCTAAATTACCGATCACCATTTTCAGAAAAGTGCTTTTCCCTGCGCCGTTATGCCCAATCAGGCCAACTCTCTCTCCTTTTTTGATCTGGAGATTGACATCTCTTAAGGCCCAGAATTCCTTATAATAATTCTTCTTCCAGAAGTTCAGGCCAAAGGCATCTCTGATTTTATCATTCGCTTTTTGATACAGTTTATACATTTTACCGAGGTTTTTTACCTCTAATATATCGTCGTCACACATTGTCCACAAAGACCCTCTTCATTCTGATAAAAAACTGGTAACCGATCACAAAGAAACCTAATCCCATCAATATCATAGGGATCCAGATCTCTTTAGCAGGCATGGTCTGATACATTAACAACTTCTGATTCGCTACAATATAATAATACAAGGGATTCAATTTTAAAAATCCGCTGTACATGGCGGGAATCGACTCCACCGGATAAGCGATGGGACTTAACATCATCAGCATGATAATAATAAGGGCGATCACGTTCTGCAAATCCCGCACCATCACATTGATGCTCGACAGAACCCAGACCAGCCCGATCTCAAACATGATCTGCAAAACCCAGACAACGATAGACAGCAACGCGAACAGACTGAAACGGCCTATAGCAATTACGGTGATTATAAGAATGACCGTGCCACATATATGCGTCATCTGCGCCGCAAATACAGTGCGCACCGGAACCAGTTCGATAGGGAACATCGTATTCTTGATCAGAGACGCATTAGAAGTGACACAGGGCACGCCCGTAGACACACTTTCTGAAAACCCCAGGAAAGGGATCAAGCCGCAGAAAATCACCGCAATATACTCACTGGTGGAAAGATCATTATAATTCACCTTGAAAACAAATGCATAAACCATGGCATATACCGCCAAAAACAAAAGCGGATACAAAAAAGCCCACACCATTCCCAACATAGAACCTGCATATTTCTTCTGGATCTCACTGACGGTTGTGTTCTTTAAAATCAACCGATACTTAAAAATCTTTAAAAAAGGCGCAAATATTTTTTTCACTCTATCTCCTGATTTCCTTTAATTTAGTAATGCTCTGAATTCCGCCTGCCTGTCGTGAAAACTGCGTTGCCAAAGCTCCAGACAGAACATACCCCAGATATTTCTACCGAACTGTCCCTCTTTTTCAATTTTCTCCACCGCCCTTATATTGTCTATCAGTTCCCTGCCTTTGGCAGCTTGAGAGGTCAGGATATCCATTACAAAATCATGCGCTTCATGCTTCACATACTGATTGAAAGGCGTTGGGAAGCCCATCTTATCCTTTCTCTGCATGACCTGCTCCGGAACGTATTCTTGCAGTCCTTCCCTGAGGAGATATTTCATATTTCCATTCTTAAACTTAATATTAGCGGGAATTGTAGCGGCGAATTCCACTATTTTTTTATCCAAAAACGGCACTCTGGACTCCAGACCGTGCGCCATGCTCATTCTGTCCTCCACCTGCAAGAGCGCGGGAAGAAGCGTCTTAAAATCAAAATGCGTCATACGGTCGAAGTAAGAGCGGTCATTCACATTGTCCGCCAGGAATAATTTTTCATAAGACCCATAAGGATCATAGGCCCCCAGCTTCTCCCATCTGACACAGTCTCCTATTTCTGGCGCGCGGTTGATCAGTGCAAAATATCTCTTTTCAGGCTCTTCAAACAGCCCATTGCTCCAGAAACTGCGAAGCATGGGCTTATAGTTTCTCAGCGCCGCCAGGTTGGGGATGATAGATTCATAGGTCACGATAAATTTATCCGGATCCATCGTACCTTCGATGGCCCCCTTGATGCATTGTTCAAAATAGGCCACCAGGTATCTGGTATAACCTCCGAAAATCTCGTCTCCACCCTGGCCGCCCAGGACCACCTTCCGATGCTTGCTGGCCAGCTGCGACACCATGTACTGAGAAAAGGAACCTGGTCCTGCCACAGGCTCATCCAGATAATATATCACTTTCTCGATATTGTCTATAAAATCCTTCGGCTTGATGTCCAGTATATGAAGGGGAAAACCGCTGTCCTTCGCCACCTCCTCCGCATACATACTTTCGTCAAAATCCCTGCCATTGGAATATCTACCCGTAAAGCCCATATATTCGCCATCCAACAGATCCGTGGCGATGGCTGATACAATGGAGGAATCCACACCGCCACTAACGTAGCCGCCCACCGGAACATCACTGCGGATATGGTATTTTACAGATTCCAGCATTTTCTGTTTTAGTTCTTCCCGGAAATACTTTTCGGTATGCTCAAAGTCAAGATTGTAATATACTTGCCAATAACGATCTTCCTTCAAACTGCTACGCACAGATTTTATACAGTGCGCAGGTTTCAGTTCCTGGAGCCCCTTAAAAAGTGTCTTGCCTTCCAGGCAGAACTGAAAGGTCAGGTAATCCCGAAAGCTGTCCAGATCCGTTTCTACCTCCGACACGAAAGGCAGAAGCGCCTTAATCTCCGAAGCAAAGTAAAAAATACCGTCCACAACTGTGTAATAAAAAGGCTTGATGCCAAAACAGTCTCTGGCGCAGAACAGCGTTCTTTTTTCCGCATCCCAGAGCGCAAAGGCAAACATCCCCTCCAGATGCTCCACACATTTTTCACCCCATTTCCGATAAGCGTACAGAATCACCTCCGTATCGCTTCCCGTACGGTTCGGGCAACCGATCTCCTTTTGTAATTCAATATAATTATAAATCTCACCGTTAAAGCAGATCCAGTTGCCCCCTTCATCTTGCATAGGCTGGCTGCCATTTTCCAGACCGATGATGCTCAGCCTGTTATGAGCAAATCCCACGTCCTCTTTTTCGGAAAGCCAGATGCCATGGCCATCCGGCCCCCTGTGCACCTGCAGTTGGTTCATGACCTCCAGCCGCCTGCGGGCATTTTTGATACTGTCTCCATTCAGATTTATCATTCCTGCGATCGAACACATACTCTCTCTCCTTTTTCCCGACGATAACCTTCATCTCTTAACATACTACAGTTCTCTTAAGAAGGGGCCACACAGATACTCTATCAGTTTCCAGCGTCGGAT
Source organism: Eisenbergiella sp. OF01-20 (assembly GCF_003478085.1). Lineage (NCBI taxonomy): Bacteria > Bacillati > Bacillota > Clostridia > Lachnospirales > Lachnospiraceae > Eisenbergiella > Eisenbergiella sp. OF01-20. Next base: position 143,840 of record NZ_QUES01000002.1, read on the forward strand.
CCTACACTTCCGCCTCAGGATCCACCTGCGAATATAATCGAATCAGTCTTAACAGGATCCGCTGCTCTGCACTCATATCCATAACTGTGACCTTAACCTGTGTTACTTGCCTGTCCGTTTCACACTTTACCAGCTGATCCCTTCCCGTTCTGTTCTCCTCCTGTGCAAGCCTGACCGTTTTTCCGTCTGCCAGCACCCCGTCGATTCTGTAGTTTACGGCGTAATTACTGTCGCTTTCCCAGAGCAGATGAATATAAGACAGGCTGACAGGCTCTTTCAGGTTTAAAGTAAAGCTCTGCGGCAGGCCGTCATAATCAAACGCAGTATAATCATCCGTCCAGTCTCCATCCAAACAGTTTTCTATCCCATAGCCCGGAGCAATGCCTTCCGCATTCGCTTCCGTTACCTCGGAGCTGACTTCTCTGAATGTCGGAACCTGAGTACTGTCGATCACCGCCCTCTCCTGTTGCCACATCTGATAGTCATATTGCCATTTTCTAGCATATTGCCGCAGATACCAATTGTTTTCATATTCGGCGATCTTTGCCAGTTCTGTGGCATGATAGGAATGATACTCATATCCCATATACCAACCCAAATCTGCAGAAGAAAGCAGGATTTCCTTTGTCTTCCACTCCCCGTCTCCCGTACAGTCTATCACCGCATGCATAAGCGGTTCAAACGCCAGCTCATTCCCTTCGTTCTTAGAACGCAGTCGGACGGCAAATTTACCCGCCGCTACGTCTTTATAGCGGATCACCAGCTTATGAATCGGCATGTCAAACAACTCCTCAAACTCTTTTTCCGGCAGCGCAATAGTAAAATAACTGTTCTGACGAGTTCCTCCTTCACATGCTTCCGGATGAATCAGATAACCATTTGTGATCGCTCTGACACTTCTGCCATCTACTTCTTTATTTTCCGTCCACTCTGTTCCAGAAATCCTCGGATATGTCTCAAAATCATTTTTTTCCCCTATATTTACTTCCGCAGCTGTGTTAGTCTGCGTATTGACAAGTAAAACCTGGTCGAATAAAGGCGATTCCTCCCCTTCCAGCCAATCCAGCTGAAATAGCAGTTCTTTCTGCGGATTTCTGTCATATACCGTCCAGTACCCTGCATCATAGCTGGAAACATTCTTAATCAGACTGTCAATTCCTTCCCGATAGATCCTTTCTATTTCCGTATCGCCCGTCGCTTTCCAGGTCTCATGGAGCGCCACGATACTTGCCAAATGCGCATTCAAGATATGCGTCTCATTAGGTACCTCTTCGAACCAGCTGCCCCCGTTCCAATACCGGGAACTTAGACCGCCCTCCTCAAAAGAATACCCATAGGCTCTTGCCGCCACAGCCGCCATCTCCTGATCATCATTTGCCAGATATGCCTCTATGATATGTCTCTGAAAAAAAGCTGATGCCCAGGGAGCCTTTGTCGTAATATCACTGTACGTATTATCCTGATCGGAGGTCCATACACAGGCTTTACCCTCCTGAATTTCTATTTTATTCTCATTCAACCACTCTAAAGCATCCTCCTGTTTAAGCGCAAGAACATTCCTGCTGTCGGCCCATAGATATCCCTCATAGGTAGGCTCTGTTATGCCATATCGCTCCCAAAGATTATCTTCCAGTAGCACGGGGCCCTTCGCCTGTACCGCAATCAGATAGGGCGTACACATTAACTCCCCCAATTTGGATATACCATCCCATTTTCCATCCACCATCACCGTCTCCGGTCCGGCAAGACGCTGCATCAGAAGACCGTCCTTGATCTGCCAGTCAAGCGGGAAGGTCTGAACTCCATACTCCGGCGGCTGTGCCGATACAATTTCAGGATCTGATTTCGACCATATATGAAAATATTCCTCGCAGATCCCCCTCCAATGAACGAGTTTTTCATCCGCCTGCAGCAAAGGTGTTTCTTTCAGTAGAAAACAAGCAAATTTTAAGTTGTCCAATGACATCTTTTCCCCCATTTCTTCCGGACGTATGGGCACACGCCATTTTTTCCAGTTATCCTCTCCTTCAAACAGCAATGTACTGTCCGACAGATCCTGATAGCCGTCAGCGGAAAGGGAGTTCTCCATTTGAAGTGAAATATTGGTTATCCCCCCCCCCACATCCCAATATTCGATTTCCAAATCATACCACTCTTCGCGGAAAGGAGACTGCCAAGTGATTGGCACTTTCAAAAGGAAGCTGCCTCCTTCGTTTACCAGAATCCCCCTCCCCGCAGTGTCCTCCTGTGCGTTTTCCCAACCGGCGTCCGCAGGTTCTATCTCTATTTTTTCTCCTGTTAGAGGATCCATTACCGAAAGGGATTTCACCACAAGCTCCCGCATCGGTATTTCCTCATAAGGATTCACAAACCGGATCCTGACAGCCTCCACAGAAGTCAGATCCTTTCGTATACCCCATCCACTGTCAAATCGCTCAAAATGTCTAGAAAGAGCCAGTCGTCCGGCTTCCATAGTCTCCCGGTATTCCCCACCCTCTGTTTTTTCCTCCAACAGTGTTAGCAAATGCAAACAGTACAGCTGCGTAAGCAGATCTTTACTTTGATATTTGGAGGTGGGCTGTCTTTCAAACCAACATTCCTCATTATCCCAGACCGCCAGACCCCCTTCCGAAACGGGAAGGATAAGCCTTGCTGCCGCTGTTTTGGCCAATTCCAACCAAGACGCATCCAACGACACATCATATGCCTTTAACAGGGCATGTATCGCCATAACCTGCCCCAACGCGCCATTCTCCGCCACCTCCTCTTTCTGAAGAGAAGCCTTTAAATATCCGATTCCTTCCCAAAATTGTTCTTTATCAGCCTCATATCCCTCTACTTCTCCCGCGTCACACAGCACTTCCTGGGCAACCTTCTCAAAGGTAGCTTGTTCCGATTCTGCATCGGTTGAGATTTTTATATCTGTAAACTGTATATCCACCTTTTCTACCAGAAGAGGCATCCTCTGTTCCAAAACAGACGTATCCTTCCAGAGCTTATCCTGCGTACCGCAACCGGTAACTGCCGTTAGCAGAATAAAGAGAAAGGGGAACAATTTAAATCGTAAATATTTACCGTTCATATAACTTTTGTTTCCTCCGCATCATATTACTTCATTGAATAATATGTGTTTTCTCTACCTGAATATCTTTGGTCTGTGTAATAAAATGATCCAGGGAAGCCTTGCATAGCGCTGCTTTTGTTGCAGTCTCAGAATTACACTGAGCTGGAAATACCGCCATGGTACAGTCTCCCACAATAAACACATTAAAATCCTTCTGCAGATTTTCATATCCAGCCGTAGTGGAGAACAGGCAAGCATCTGTAGCATATCCGCAGAGAAGAATGTTGCGTATGCCTCACCGTCTCAGATGATCTCTGAGTACCTCATAACTGTCATAGATTAGCCTGTCTTCCACTCAATAATTGATTTCGCTGGAAAGTAGAAAGAGTATGTTCCAAAAATCTTCTCCCTCATAACGACTCAAATCTGCACCGGGAAATTCTACTAAATATTGCTGTTTTAAAGGCTCTCTGTTCAATACAAGCTCCTGTTTGAGTTCCGCTCCAGAAGCCTTATAACCTTCCAAAAGTCTCTGATACTCCCGCATCCCTTTTTCGGGATCCAACTGATGTTCTTCCCCGGTCACAGAATTATAAAACAGCTTTCTTACTTCATCCTCGTGCCCGGGCAACGAATATAATATTTCGGCTACTGTTCCCCTCATCGATTCTATAAAGGGAAGTGTTGTTTCTTTTAAATGTTTTCTGTATACCGCATTATTCTCTGGCATCCCCATAAAAACAGCTCCGCAGGGTTCAGGCGAATTCAGACCATTTTCATCGTCAATACCCCAGGGATGTACAAGCACAATCGCTGTCGCCGCGCCGTCCAGATAGTTGACTGTTTGAATGATCCCTCTGGCATTATAGGAATACCCCCAGGCCTTCACTGTTATATCAGAACTCTCCTCCGCCAGAAGCACACCGCCATCATATTGCTTGTCATAGAGATATTCCTCTTCCGGTTCCCCCCACAAAAATAAAGGCGCCGGATTATCAATCTCTTTCAGTTCATTCCTGTAAATCTCCTGATTTCCAGAAAAGACCGGATAGCTTTGCTCGTACTCAATATTTAGCCAATCAGGCTCCTCCTTAACAAATCCGTCCTTTGATACACAATAAATAAAAAATAAGAAAAAAGAGAGCAGTACAACTAATTCCCTTTTTTAATGCAACCTGTTTTATCTCCCAATATCTATCCCCCCTGCCGCTTTCCAAACCAGCTTAGCAATAGGCAATTGCATAACTAATATTAAATTATATCTTATTTTACAAAATCAGTCAATAAGCATATATTACAAACCATATATTACAAACAGCGCCGAAAGGCTCATTTAATTATACTGGTCTAATTTTCGGAAAGTCTCAACAAAATCTTGTTATCCACTTTTTTCTGATTTCATGCCCTGTTTCAGGAAAGTTATCCACATCCTATAGCTATAGATTTCCTTCTTTTCCTTTTTTATGGATTTATTTGAATTTTATCTTCCCATCAACTACATCCTTTGCTATAATTAACTCAGTTTCCAGATATGCTATGCATATCGTTCTGAAATATATCTTCTCTTGTTAGTTGCCGTCCAAAGCTTACTAACAACTCAGAAGATATTTTTTTGGGCTTTTTATGATCTCATTTCTCTTTAAATAGAACCATTCATACAATTGTTTGATCATGTCCGATATCTGCAGCATCAGGTAGTGATTCTTTAAGGCATTATCATTCCAACTGCATGCATGGGTAATGTCTCCCTGCCAATTCTTCTGACGGTTAAATCCCTCTTTTTCTATTTTCCATCGTTTTCTTCCTGTTGCTGATATTTTTTCTGCACTCTTTGAGGTAATCTTTATGCTGGTCAGCCACTGGTATTCCGTTTTTACTACTTTTTTCTTTCCTTTCTTCTCTTCCCAGTATCTCAGCACATTTATCGGCTTCCCATTATAATCTATTTCGTTCATGTATTCTACATGGCCTGCTGTTTCTTTTTCGCTGATATTCTCATATTCCTCCTGTATGCTTGGTATGCTCCCTACTTTATACCTGATTATAAATTCCCACCGGTTTCCCTGCATATATTCATAACGTTTTCTGATGCATACAGGGAATCCACCAGTAACGTGATGGGCAGTCTTGGATATTTCGCCTTTATTTTTTTCACCAGTCGTTCAAATGCTTTTGTTTCGCAGTCCTGTTTCACCTCTTCTGGACTCATGTTTTTCTGCCGTTGTGCATCTTCCCCATTATTTTCAATAAACTCACTTCCTATGCTTACGATCACTTTCTCGCCAAAATAAATTTTCGCCTCCAGCACATCACAGTGGTAGTTCACTGTTTCTTCTTCTGTCCCTCCATAAAAATGTCTTTCCAGACATTTTTTATTTATCTGGCGGCTGCCTGAATAGGTCTATGTTGCATCTACGATCACAAGCCATCTCTTTTGAAATCATGCTTCATCAAAGGTTCTTCTTCTAATCAGGTCATATACCAGTGACTGTTGGATCCCTTGGATCTGATTTGAGTCAAGCCTATCCAGATATTCATTTACGGTCACTCCATGGGGAAGGAATTCGCTTCTTTCTTCTCCCAGGAATTCCAGAATATTCCCCGTCACCTGCCCACTATTAAATTCATAGGTCATAGCTCTTACACTGGAAAGCCCGGCGATTCCTTTATAATAAACGGTTTCGAGCATCACTCTATTGTTATATAGGATATAACTCTGGTCTCTTAGAGATGATGTTTCCGAAAACTGTTTAAATAGATCGGGACAAAACTTCTTTTGAATCAGATTATATTCTATCACAGGATTTGTTTCCAGCTTGCGTTTCATTCTCTCTTGTTCTCTTCCCACATTTTTCCCCTTGCGAATAAACTTTTCTTTTATTTTACTATTTTCACCGTAAGGATACACCCAATAAGGAGCGTTTGTACGAATTATTTTTAGCTGTCAAAGCTGTCTTACAAATCCATTAAATTCCATAAATTTGCAAAATTTCAAAGTAAAAGCCCCATATACGCTACCAATTGCATTTGCTTTAAAAATGCATAAGGTTACATTTAATGTAACAAATTTTGTATAATTCTTATATTGCGTCTAGGAATACAATTGGAAGCTAGATTCACAATCTCACTATTGCTTTCACAACAGTCTTCCTTTAAACTGATTGCCGCCGTAAATAAGAACTGCTTATTCATCTCCAGTGAAAACAGAAATCATTTAGAATACAGACACCCGACAGATTTGGGCATTCCTATAATACATGCCTTTACCGCAGGGACTGCTCCTACAACTTCTTGTTGATAAAAGAAAGCATTGTTCCCTCCGCGAAAAATGTAACTCAATCTGTTCAGTTTTTAATGTAGAAAGAAGTGGCAAACTGGAAAAAACTTCCTATGTCTACAATTGCTATCTTGCCAAGCGAGGCTACACCTTGGAGAAACGTTTTATAATCCGTCCTATGCTCACAATAATTATCTTGACGTTCTTTCAGAGGCAATGTCCGGTATCTCTTATTCAGATAGGAAATACGCCATCTGATTGACATTGTCTCTCATCTCATCTTCCGTGGACAGTCCCTTAACCATATCTGTGCCAAAAACATCGACCTTCCCAAAAAAGCCAGGTACAGCAAATATAAAAAATCCAAGAAGTTCAATATGGACAAAGCCTGCCGCAACGGGTCCTCTTACAAAGATTATCTCGATTAATGCAGTGAACATCCCGGCCTTCCCGTTACACAGATGGACTCTGTAGAAGGAAAAGGGTGGGAAAGCCCCCTCACCATCCACTTTGTAAAAGCTGAGCTGATGCTCGCCTTTCTTTGGGGTTCCAACGATTTCCAGTCGGTCCTAGATATTTTTGAACATCTCTATTGGTAACTCCTGTCGGATATTTTCTTGTCCATCATGCACCTGATAGTCACAGACAACGACAGTAAGTTCTCAAACCCAGAGGTGCTCGATTACGACCGGCAGGGAAAACGCAGGACACATATCTTTTACTGCGATACGTCTTTATCAGGACAGAAAAAACTGCCGAGTGGAACCATAATTTCATACGGTATGTCTTTCCAAAAGGAACTTCTTTTGACGGCCTGATATAGAAAAACTTCTCCCTGTTCATGAACCATATCAAATCTTACAACAGGGAAAGTCTTGGGAATAAAATCCTTATGAAATGTTTTCGTTTCTTTACGGTACGAATATGCAGCGTGCATTGGGATGCCATATAATCCCTCCCAATAAAGTGTACCTTACTCCATCACTTTTAAAGAGATAAATACAGAAATATTGAAAAGCCGGTAAATAGCATTCCTCCTAGCCTTCCGATAAACCAAACATTAAGGCCTGCTTTCCATAGTAAACCTCAATAATACCTCGGATCCAACCTAATAATATGCGTCTATACAGGGGGCCTTTACTCTGAGAAAAAACAGGTAAAAACACTACCAGTACTCTGCGCCCATTTTTAGGCCTTTTCATGGTGGAGTCCTGCTATTTCACACGATAAATATATAAAAAACAGTCCTACCAACATTTTTTTGCAAAATAGGGATAACAGATCGCATTTACTTTAATAAAGTTGCATTAACCTTGAAATTAAACTAATCCCTTATAATACCGTTTCTTCACAGTTGGAAAGACATTTTTAAAGGGAAGGAGGCAGGCCGTAGACCCTATTATAGTCTTTTGATCCGGATATAATCCAGTCCTCTGTATTCTCCGTTTAGATAGGAATGCCGGATCAGGATCTTTCCCTGACGTTCCAATGCCTTTACCTGAAATTTCAAAACCGGCTGCTCATCTGAGAATACGGCGCTGTCCATCTCTCCTTCCATCTTTTCATAAGAAATGTCCACCTGCAGTTCCTTAACTGTGCCCGGCAGGCTTTTCATCTCAACCTCATATTCTGCGCCGGGTATCAGACCGGTCAGTTCATAGCAATGATTCGCATTATAATAAGAAGAACCGATAAACTGCAAACCTGTCGGCATGTGCCCCGCTATATCCTGCAAATCAGAAGAACTGTCATTCATTTCTCCTATCATGATATCATCGGTATCTGTAAAGTCAAACACAGCCTTGAACAACATCGGTTTGTCCATTCCAATGGGGCCTGCAGGGTCCGCCCCCGCAAATAAGGCAGGCGAGGTATAGTACCCAGCTTTATCTCTCTCTCCATTTCTTTCCAAGGTCAAAAAAACTCTTCAGTCACGTTCATCACAACCGCGCCGGTATCCGCCAGCTGCGGATTATCGCGTAATTCCTGAAAAGAGGCCACCTCCGGATCAACTCGGTTATTGCGCTCCCCTGGATTCTTTACATAATAAGCGCAGTAATACGGATCAAACAAATGCCACTGATCTTGATAATAAATTTCTACCATGGAATGTCCCCCACCAGGATAAGGCCAATTATAAAAGTTTATATAGCGCGATTCCAAACCACATTCCTTTGCCAGGGCCGCCATCAGCACGCTTTTGTTTCCGCAGGCGCCCATTCCTGTTTTCAACGTTATATAGGGGTCCGTATCTACCACGCCTGGCTCTACGTTGGAATCAATCCAATCCATCAAAAACAGGCATCTTTGAAAATCTGTCATCTCATAATTTTCGTAGTTTTCCAGAATCTCCGTGACCACTTCATGGGCTGTAGCATAAAGTTTTCCACCCTCTTTTTCGGATTTCACATTGAAACGAATCCCTTTCAAGAGCAGATAATCTGTCCCTGCAAAAGTATCTGCCAGAAAACGAATGCCTTCTACTTTCACTTCTTCTTCCAGCACCTCCAGGCAAAACCTAGAATCCAGCATCGGATTAAATTCCTCTTCTTTAACCAACTCTTTCCATTTTACGCCGTCATAAAACTCTATTTTAAAATTCTGTGCATAATTTAACCTGGAATAAAACTCCAGTTCAATATTCTGTATCTTCTCTTTCTTTGCAAACCAGATTTCGATCCCCTGCCCTTTTTCTGAAGAATTACCTGTCGCAAGATTCCCTGTCTTTTCTCCTGCGTACAGCTCCATAAGTTCTTTCGATGTCTGACACAGGAAGAAGCCCTTTATTTCTCTAGCCTGGAAAACGCCTTCTCCGGAAGCATCTATACCCGTCTCCTCCGCGGAAATGTGCATATCTGCCTCCTCCATGAAAGTATTCGTTTCCTCTGTGGAAGCATTTATTTCTGTCTCCGTCGCCAGGGTGCTTCCGACCTTACTGTTCTCTGTTCCTTTCCCAACCGTACAGGCCATCAGTTGTACCCATAAGAAAACTGTGAAACATACTACTGTGATTTTTCTGCATCTTATCTTCATAATTTTTTCCTATCTCCTCCATAAAAGTCCGTGAATAGAAAATTTTAGAAATAAATATAGAATAAGAGAAACTACAAAAAGCAGCTTCTCTTACGCTTTTCCGATTTAATTATAACACTATCAAAAAATCCTGTGTTCCTGATTCTCCTAAAATTTTATATAAATCTACCTTTAAAATCCATTGTAGAACAATCAACCAACGGAAACTTCACCACTCTTTCCTCCGCCGCCGATTTATATATTGCAAGCACCAGTTCCAACGCTCTTCTCCCGGCCAGTGCATCCACGAGGGGAGGCCGGTCCTTTTCAATGGCTTCTATGACATCGGCGTACAAAGGTGTATGACCAAATCCGTATACATTGGGCGGATTCTCGTGAAATTTGGCTTTTACCTCCTCTGGATCATCCAGAAAATCGGCAAACCGCCATTCTTCAATAACATTGACTGAATGGCCTCCCGCCTTCACTGTGCCTTTGGAGCCGAACAGATAAAGTGTTTCTTCCAGATTCTGAGGATAAATATCGGTTGTGCCTTCAATAATGCCATAGCTGCCGTTTGCAAATTTTATCAGAGCGATGCCCAGATCTTCCGCCGCAATATAATCGTGATTCAGACGGTCTGTCATACCGACCACTTCCACGATCTCGTCTCCCATCATCCAACGCAGAAGATCAATATTATGAATGCACTGATTCATCAACGCGCCGCCATCCTGCTCCCAGGTACCTCTCCACTTCGCGCGGGAATAATACTCGTAGCCGCGGTTCCATCTGATATGGGCGGTTCCGTAAAACAACTGACCGAACCGTTCTTTATCCACTGCTTCTCTGATCTTCTGGATCGACTTGTTGAATCTGTTTTGATGACAAGCGCATACCTTAACGCCTTTTTCTTTTGCCCTGGCAATAATCGCATCCGCATCGTGTAACGACAAGGCGATAGGCTTTTCGATGATCAGATTGCAGCCCGCTTCTATACAGTCCAGCGCAATCGCCGCATGCTTGCCGCTTTCCGTAGCAATTGCCACCAGTTGCGGTTTTTCCTTTTCCAGCATCTCGTGATAGTCTGTGTATTGATTAACGCTGTTCGGAATATCAAATTTTGCCATCTTTTCCTCAATATTCGCCGGATTGATATCGCACAGCGCCGTAAATTCCAACCTGTTATTTTTAACTGCCATAATATGATTCGGGGAGATCCTTCCGCAACCGATTAAAGCATATTTCATTTCAAATACCTCTCATTTCTTTTGTTTTAGTTTGCATTATACCCCACATTAATGTGTATTTCAATGAATCTGCCTGAATTTCCTATTGAAAATATTAAAAAATGTAACAGTTCAGACAGCCCATGAATTCCCACAGCTAATAAACCAGTCATCTTATGGCTGGTACACCGTTCATCAAGGCAATAATACCTTGAAAAATATTTAATCCCCTACGTTTTATGGTTTCTATCAAACTCATGATGTCGCAATACATTTGGCGTCCGGCTGCGGTACGGAATCCGCCTGCCATTTTCTGGCGGTTTTTGCAGATCCGAAGGTCTTTTTCCGAACGGTTATTGCTATAAGGTATTCGGAAATCGTACAGGAACAGCAGGTGATTCTTCCTGTACTTCTTCAGCCGCTTTAGTAACGCCTTCTCTTCCTTTTTTGCTATCCGCCCTTTGGTATGTTTGTTCTCCTCCAATCCCTCTGCAAGGAGTTCCTCATACCGTAAACCATAGCGCTCCAGTTCTGACGGGGTAAAGCATTCGTTCCCCTGAAGAATCCGCTTTTTCCGGGCCTGGTTCATCCCTTCCAGAAAACAACTCAGCTTATGGCTCCATGGGTTTCCGGTTTCTTCGGTGTTTTTTAACAGATACCGTTCCAGGTGGACGTTGCATTCCCCATGCCTGGTACCGAAATGATAGAGTGCGGTTTCGTGATCATGGATCAAGGCCCCTGTGAATTCCTTTAGGATTTTAAAGTTCCCCAGCGTTTCCAGATCTTTCTTTTCCGAACTGCAATACAGCACGCAGGACTCTGTGCTGAAGTTCCGGATATGGGTCTGCTTTCCATCTGTTTTGACTGGGGTTGCGTCGGTACAGATGACATCCGCATTCAAAAGCTCCTGTATAATCGCGGGCCGCGCGGTGGAACAGGACTGGGCAAATTTCCGGCAGAATCCGTATACGCTCCCGGTCGAAAGGTGGAGTTTGTCTCCAGAAAGGGAGTTAATAAACGTGCAGATACGGTCATTGGCAACCACTCCTTCGCTATACACAAAAGCGGCAACCGCTTTGACTGTCCCTCCGTAAGAAACATCGGCTTTGAGTTCATTCGGGACCTGGAATTTCCCATTCTGGTCCGCATAGATGCGGATTTCAGTTGCAACAGGGGTGACCTCCAGATCAAGACGGTACCGTGTGATATACACCCTGCCCGGGGTACCCAGCTGCTCTATACGATGCTGGTAAGCCCCTTCCCGGATGTTTTGTTCCACCTGCGTCTTTGACAAGCCGCTTCCTTTGTGGCCCGGCTGGGCTCCCGGTTTCTTTTTAGTGGGTTTTCTGCTGTTAAACGTATTGGGGGCTTTTCCGGGCTGATCTTTGGAGGGTGGGATGGAAGAATTGGAACTGTCATTGTCCAGGATTCGTTTCATGCGCTCATTATCCTCATGAAGGAGATGATGTTCCGCTTTCAGACCGGTGTTCTCTTCCTCCAGGGAAGTGGTTTTCTGTTTCAGATGGGATACCTCTTCCCGGAGATGGGCATTCTCTTTACGCAGCCCCGTCACTTCAGAAGTGAGTTCCTTTACCTCTTTGCGGTCACGGCAGTGCTCGGATTCCATGGCATTTAATTTTTCCATGACTTCCATCAGCTGCTTGTAAACGCCCTTTTCATAATTGCCACCCACAGAAACACCCCCTTCCGGATTACCGATACACGTAGTATATCAGAAAAGACCCCAAAAGGCGAATCCCAGGGAAGAACGGGGGCAGCATTTTGACGGTGGAAAGAAACCGTTTCCAGAGGTAAGAGGGGGATAACTGATAGCAAACAGCAGAATAAAAAGGAACGGCCAAAGAAAAAACAGCATGGTACATTCTTTAAGCAATCAGTTATCCACAATGCTCCAGATATCCTATTTGTAAGGGCTTGTTATCCACAAGATGTACAGTTTTCCGCAATAAAAAATTCAGCATGTTTTTATGGGGCCGTCTGAACTGTTACTAAAAAATATTAAAAAAATATTACAGTTCGTTACTATTTGCAATTGGTTTAGTAATAAGCTGAACTATAACTTTAAAACGCCAGGATTTCTAGTACAGCATTGCATTATTTTGAGCAATATTTTTATAGAAAATATTTATAATAAGTGGCATAATTAAAAGAAAACACAAGGAGAACCTCTATATGCCATTTGTTGCCACCCCTGTTAAGATACCCGAAGATATCCGCCGTGTCTTTTCTAAATTTGCCAAAAGCAGGAGCTTTCCAGCCCGCCAGGTACAGCGTGCAAAAATAATCTTATTGGCGGCTGATGGCCTCAATAATGGGAAGATATCGGCTCAAGCAGTTCTCGGTCAAAGTTCCGTCAGCAAATGGCGGAGCCGTTTTCTCAAAATCCTTCCCCTTTTTGCAGGAGGCTACCGAAAAAGAACCTTCCCATCTGGAAGAAGTGGTTTCATCCTTGATGATTGCCCGCGTCCCGTACAGCCCCCTCATTACACGGATGAATAGGTCATTAAAATCCTGGAGATTGCCTGCCGTAATCCGGAAGAATCAGGGTACGAGGCCAGCAGCTGAAGCCTCAACCTGCTTGTAGATGCTGTTGTCAAGGAAGAGATTGTGGATTCCCCGGAAACTTTTGCGGAAAGGTGAATGAAATCTGTGCCGTTTACCATGAAGCGAAAGCCGTGGGGAAAGCGGGCGGCCACACGATATCTGTAGATGAGATGACATGTATCCAGGCATTGGAGCACAAATATCTGAACAAGCCGGTAATACCCAGGGAAGCAGCCCAGAGGGAATTTGAATACATCCGTCATGGAACGACGAGACTGATTGGCTTTTTGACGCTGCCACAAAACGTATGGAAATGCCGTATCTAAACCCCACACGTACAGAAGATGATTTCATTGAAGCCTTGCATGGGTTGAAAGGAACGGATTTCCAAGCAGCATGGCTTATCAGAAGACCTTGGCAGGAAGGGAAAGTCCGGCATACTTAAAAACCTGGAAGGTCGTTCGCAATTCCTTCATCAGTCTGACCACATGATACGTATTGTGTTTACACCCAAACATTGTTCATGGATGAACCGCCACCTGCTAAAAATAAAGCTATAAGTCTACAGCTGAGTCGGAGACAAGCATCCTGCGTTTTATTGAGCAATACAATGTCATGGCTAAGCCATTTAAGTAGACTTATAAAGGGATACCTTTGACGGTGTGATATTACTCAGTTATTAGTGCGATGCTGTACTAGTCTTCAAGGTTACCTGTCAAAAGGAAGGCAAACTGCTCCGCCAGCCGGTCATGTCCCAGTTCCTCACTTTTCTGTCCTCCCGTAAATGCCAGTACTCCTTTTCTTTCTTTTTCCCGGTATTTTGCCAAAATCCATTCCTTTAATTTGGAAAAATACTCCAACTCGGCTTCCTCCCAGCAGAACCCCAGTTGATATTCTTCCACCATACTCTTTACTTCACTTTGCGACAGCGGTCCGGTCACCAGCACTAACAGGGGCTTCCCCATCTCTGCCGCCTCATAAAACTTGCCGGAGATAATACCCTGACGATTTTCCCTGTTCCAGGTACAGACCAACGTAATATCGCCGCTGTGCTGCAGCCTTAAAGAGACGGCCCGGTCCACATACCCATAGTCTTTCACAATGGACAGCAATCCATAACGCGTGGCTGTTTCCTTCATTTTTTCACAGGAACGGCCGGCGTACTGAAAGAGCAGCCTTTCTGCCTCCACCTTCCCTTCTTCTATCAACTCCGCCAGCGCCCGAAAAAAAGCGGAAAGATCACTGCTACAGAGTTCATCCACCTGCTGCAGTGTCCCGCAATAGGTAAAGACCAGCTTTCCCGCTTCTACGCTCCCTCCGTTTTCTTTCCCAAGCGCCTCTCTTTCTTCCGGATCAAAGCCATTTCTAACGACTCGCAGTTTTTTTGCCAGAAGCTCCGGCGGATTCAAAGATTCCGCGATCAGCTGCTTTTTCTCTCCTTCGGAAACGACTGTAATAAAATCCGCTTTTTTTTCCAGCCTGGCGTTGCTGCGAAACAAATAAGCCGGCATTTTTTCCTTCTTTTCAAATGCCCAAAAATTATCCCTGTAATCCGCTATCCAGACACGGCAAAGGCCTTTTCTTTTAAGCCTTTCGCCCAGATAATGGGAAAGCAGCGGACTGTAAGTAGTGATGACCCCGTCATAGGGCAGCAACTTCTCCTTTTTCAGCGTCCGATAGTATTGAGCCGCCAGGAGCCTGTCCCAAGCATCCACCCATATGCTCATGGTTGTATCGTTTCGAATCAACTTCCATATTTTCCCCAAAAGCTTCATCAGAACACCTGTTTTTACCGGAGGACTGCTGTCTTTACATCTCTCCCGATCTTTTGCTCCCGCTCCTTCCCGGATCGCACAACGAAGCGGCAGATAATACAATGCCGGAAAAGGTTGTCTTATGATCCTGTGAAACCACTTCAAATCCGGCTTCAGCGTTTCGTCCTCAATGAATTCTGCCATCATATTGCTGCACAATACATCCACTGTATATCCCATTTTAGCCAGATATTTGCCGATTTTGGTGAAGCGGACTGACGCCACCGAATTCTCCGGAGCAAAAAAAGGAGAAACTATCAAAATTTTTTTATTGGCCTTCATACGTTATCCTTTCTTCTCCCGTTTCAGATCCTTCCAAACAGCATTAGCAGTCGCACCGCCGCCTCAGACGAGAGGCAGGGACGCCATCTTCCGGGATAAAAAGCTTTCCACAGACTGTCTTTGCAATGAAATCCTTCCTTTGTGAAACGCCGCAGGATCCCAGCCTTTTCTTCCGGCAGCATGCCGCCAAACACTCTTTCAAATTCCCGCAACATCTTTCTGGTATCCGATTCCTCAGTCAGAGTCCTGAGAAACCAACGGAAACGGCTTTTGAAATCCATGGCCGACAGACTGCCGGACAGCCTTCTGTGCATAGAGACTGGTATGTTGTCATAATGATGGCGACCAAACGCGACGGCGATCAGCATCGCCATCCAGTCATGAGTTCCCAAGTTTTCTTCCCTGCAGCGCAAAAGCTGTTCCCGCAGCGGCCTGTTGATCACCATGGAAAAACCCTGATAAACACAGTCCGTCATGGCCCTTCTGAAATCCACCGGCTGGGCAGGCGGCAGAACAGTCCCTGTTTTTTGAGCAAGATCCTGCGTATAGGTCTCATAAGCGCTGTGGAAGAGCAGCGGCAGGTCATTTTCCTGATGTTCCAGCCAATTCAGCGCCTTGCCGATCTTGTCCGGATACCATACATCATCCTGATCACAGAAGGCCCAGTATTCTCCTTCTTCCGCCTCCTTTAACAGTCTGTAAAAGCTCCTGGCAAATCCAACGTTTTCTCCTTCCACGATATGGATACTCTCTGTCTGGCTCGCATAGTTTCGTCTAAGCAAGTCCACGGTATGATCTTCAGAGCCATCGTCCCGGATATAAAGCTCCAGATATGGATAATTCTGTGACAAAACACTGTCGATCTGCTGCCCAATATAAGCCGCTCCATTATAGGAGGACAGCAGGATATTTACTTTTGAGTTTTCCGTTTTCATCCCCCTCTTCTCCCGCTGCGCGCATTCCAAAGAGCTTCCGTCAAGTAACTTCACAATTTGTTACGACCCACGGCCTGCCGGAAGCAAGCGGTATATCCGCAAAAACACACCCGCCAATCCCACCTTTCTCAGCATGCAAAAGATCGTTACCGCATATCTGGTGGTCCATCTTTCCCCCTCTGGACGAAAGAAACCGATATTTCGGTTTTTGCGATTCGAAGGGAAATGTTCATCCAGCCACTGAAACAGTTGGCCGTATAGCCGCATGAGCGATTCCCGTTTTTCACCCCTGGCCACGTACAGCAGTTCATAAACCACTGATTTTACGAAATAATATTCCAGAATATCCTCTGATATTTTATCCTGTCGTGTCAACGCCGGCAAAAGCGCTTCAAACAACGGTAACACGCTGTTGCCCTCTAAAATCGCAGCATGATTTGTGTTGCTCAGTGACTCCGCATTATCTCTCCAATGATAGCCAACATAAGAGAGCGTTCGGATCTGATCCGTCCTGCTGTAGGCCGTCACATTAAAATAGCTGTCCTCTCCTTTGAGCACATCCAGAAAGGCCAGTTCATTCCTGCGGATAAACTCATACCGGTACAGCTTTCCCCAAGGCGCAATGTTCATAAACTTACACCATTCCGTGTCCTTCAGCACTACTTTCTTATGTATCCTGCCGTCCATCCCTGTGCGGAAATAACCGGATACTACAATATCGGCCTCTTTTTCTTCTGCCTCCCGCACCAAAGTGTACACGAAATCCGGCTCCAGAAAATCATCCTGATCCACAAACAGCAAGTAACTGCCTTGCACATACCGGATACCTGCGTTTCTGGCAGAGGCGATACCCTGATTCTCCTGTTTAAAAAGCCGTACCCGTCGCTCCTGTTTTGGTCGCGCCTCTTCATACTCTATGACAAAAGAGAAGGAATCGTCGCAGGAACCGTCATCGATCACCAAAAGTTCCAGTTCCCGGTAAGACTGGGCATATATGCTGTCGAGACACTTTTGAAGATATTTTTTTCCGTTAAAGACCGGTATGATCACCGAAACCATTTTCTCCGCACAACATACCGGCTGCCATTCCGGGGAATAGCCGTCCACTTCCCGAAACTGCCTCAACACGCGAAGCGTCCTTTTCACATCCGTTCGAAACGCATGCTTCACATGATTTTCTTTCAGTGCTCTGTGAGCTTCCGTCAGAGAAAGCAGGTAACCTTTCATTCCGGCAGTGCTGGTGCCGCCGTAAAACATACCAACCTGCGTCTCCGGCAAGTAAGCCAGTTTTTCTTTCCCATTACAGAATACCCGAACCATAAATTCATAATCCGCCGAACATTGATAATCAGTGCGGTAAAGACCGTATTTCTCATAAACCTCCCTTTTCAGAAGCAAAGTCGGGTGACCCGGCATCCAACCCTCTCCAATTCTTCCTTCTCCCATGCGCCAGTACCGGCGAATTTTTTCACCTTCCCGATACACCAGATCAGAGTGAACGCCACAGCAATCTGTCCGTTCCAGCACACGCACCATGGTCGAAATGGCACGAGAGGTCAGAAAAATTTCATTAAAAAAAAGGAGATAGCTACCGGAAGACATGGCAAAGCCTTGATTCATGGCATCAAAAATTCCGCCGTCCGGACTGGATTCCCATACTAGATCGATTCCCGGCTTTTTAGCATAGGATCTGATTACTTCCACTGTACCGTCCTTGGAGACACCGTCTTTGACAACGATCTCCAGCGGCCGGTAATCCTGCATGATTACGCTGTTCAACGTTTTTTTAAGCTGTTCAGCGCAGTTATAAGTTGTCATGATGATCGAAACTTTTTGCATAGGCTATTTTCCCGGCTCTCCCTGCGCATCTTTTTCCATTTCTTTCTCCTGATTCTGTTCAATGTCCTTGCACCGCAATGCCACTTCCGCAGTCAGCACTGTAATCTTCTCTTCCAAAAGAGATACCTGCATGGAAAGCGTAAACAGTTTCTCCAGCAACAGTGCGATGATCAACAAAAAAATCAGATTCACCGGCGAATGGATCCCCAGCAGACGGGAGAAAAAATAAGCCATATCGGGTATCATGGCAAGTATGATTAAAACAGCACAAAAACAGAGCCAAAAAATGGTATCCTCCATCCTAACCCGCAGCCTGCGCAGGCGGTGAAGGATATAGACAACAGCACAAAAAGCGCCTGCAATAATCAGTTTTTGGAGTAACGATGACATTGTTAAACCTCCTTCATCCTCTGTCTTACCCATTGAAACAAAAAGATGGAAAACAGCATATGCAGCATATAACGCGCAGACATCATCCCAATCAAATAACTCTCTCCTGATAAACGTTCCCGCATTTCCACCTGCACTTCTTCTATTTTTACACCGCAGTTGAGCAGGTATGCCAGAGTGTCCGGCTCAGGACTGTAGTGCATGTCGTAAGCAAATTTTTTGATCATCCGCTTGTTGAAAAGCCGCATGCCGCTGGTCACGTCTCCGATATATTTCCCTCCGGTGGTGAACTTGATGGCTAAGGTCAGAATCTGGCTGCCTATCATACGCATCGTCACCGGTTTCCTTTTCGTTTTAAAACGGGAACCGATCACAATATCAGCCCCCGTTTTCTGCGCACAGGACAGCATATCTGCAATATAGGCAGGATCGTGCTGTCCATCACCATCTATCTGAATCACAGTGTCATAATGGTAAAAGTTAGCATACTTCATCCCGCTCTTCACCGCTCCCGCCAATCCCAGATTGACAGGCAGATCCAGCACATTGTAGTGATTATCCTTACATATTTTCCTGGTGTTGTCCGTGGAACCGTCATTGATAATCACATAATCATACTGCGGAAAATTCCGAATAATATCGTCCGCCAGCGGCTTCAGATTTTCGGCTTCATTAAATGCCGGTATAATAATCAAGGGCTTCATTTCCACATATCCCCATTCTGTCATGTCTGTCTATAATCATGGTAACTATACCATACTTACGCTAACTTTTCAACCCTGACGGAACTTGAGGCAGCTCTGACGAGTAAATTTATTTTTAGTGGAATAATCCCAGTTTCATCCTGCATTTTCAATGCCTTCTCTCCTTTTCGGTTGTATAAAGGCACACAATCCCCCTGGGATTTTCCCTTACTATCCTGTTGTTCTACCGGTTCCCAGCTCACCTCCCTTCGGCCTGCACCCTTATCCAAAACGTATCTGGAACCCTTGTTCTTTTTCCTGCATAGTTTCTTTTAACTTATCCTGCTTCCATGATTCCAGTATCCTGCGGTGCTTCTGCTCCCGGCTCTGCCTCACCTTTTTCCACAGGCTTTCCCATGCCTCCATCACCTGCGCTATCATATGCCCGATCTGGATCAGGTAGTAATGGTTTTTTATTCCCTGGTACACCCTGCTGTACATATGTTCCAGACAGTATCCATAGTTCTTCTGGGTATTAAATCCTTCGTTTTCTATTTTCCATCTCCGGCTGCCGGCTTCTGCCGTCGCCCTCACGTTCTTTTTCGTTACCGCCAGATCGGTGAGGAACAAGAATCTCTTTTCTTTCCCTTTCCCGTTTTCCTTTTTCTTTTCTTCTCTGTATTCCAACAGGTTTACCAGATGCCCCTCATAATCTATCCCGTTTACATAGTCACTCCAGAGCGTCATATCTTCCGTTTCCTCTTTCTGCAGGTTCCCTTCCCTGTTCCGCAGTGTCCCAAATTCGTCTGCAACATACGGGATACTCCCTTCTTTAAAGCGCAGGATATAATGGTACCCATATCCGCGGCACTCCTCAAAAAATGGTTCACAGGCATAAAGACTGTCTGCGCTCAGACATACTGGCAGGCGTGGGAATTCCCCATGCAGCTTTTTTAGCAGCCGACGGCAGGCTTTCCGCTCACAGTCCTGTTTTTCATCCTCACTGCCTTCGTTTTCTACAAACTCTGTCATGATGCTCACAAGGATATCGTTCCGGAGTACGAGTTTTGCCTCCAATACATAGTAATAGTATTCCCGGTATTCCTCCGGGGTACCTTTTCTATGGATACGGTACAGACTCTTAGGATCCAATTCCCTCCGGCTGCTTTCCAGCTGGGTTCCATCCACAATCACCTGCCAGTATCTTCCCCTTATACGGGAGTCTTCAAACACACGGCTCCACAGCAAACGGCGCACCAGGCCGCAGACTACACCTTGCAGCTGGCCGGGGTCCAACCTCTTAAGATAGTCATTTATCGTCTCCCAGTAGGGCAGCTCCGGGAGCTCCGGCCTTCCACACAGGTATCCGATATTTTCGATCACGGTATCCGAATTGAATTCCCGGCTTGTTTTTCTCATGCTGCTGATATAAAATATAGAAGAGAGGATGTGTTTCATCAGTAAGACATGACTCTCGTAAGTGATATATCTGTGGTCGCGAGGATCCTCCAGTCTCTTTAACAGGGACCGGAGTCCGGGGAAATAGTGATGGATCACCTTTACCAGATCACATGCCAGATGAAACTGGGCCAGGTGTTCCGCGTATCTTTTCTGGTGATCTTTGCTTTTGTTTTCATGATAAAAACATCCTATCTTTATGTGGTTGCGAAAAAATAATTCTTTGGTCAGTTTTATTATCTCGTAATCCCACGTAAAGTGGGAGTTTTTTTTATTTTAATTTTTTAATCGTCAAAGCTGGCACTCTATTTATGAACAGCGCACTCAGGTATAGCGCATCGGCTACGATTATATCACAAAAACGATCATGGTTATTTCCCAACTTCTTTACCAACCATGTGTTTCCTGCCGTTCCGTTCCCCTTCATCCTTTTCATTCTCATCTCTTGGACGCAACATTTCCTGACGCAGAACCAGATAGGCAGATTCTCCAATGATGGCACATGCTACACAGTGATGGTAGCTTTTCTTCCCTCCAGAGAATGTCTTCCCGCTTAAACAAGTTCTATTGGAATTTTTTATACTTCTGACAGTTCAACTCCATCAATTGCTGCCGCTGTATATCCTACGATTGTACCACTTCATATTATTGCAATCTGATAAGTCTTCTCCATCGTGGAATCAAAGATTTCTTCCATTTCCTATGATTCTATAGCGTAAAGTGCATCCTTACGGTCCACTTTATGTATTTTCCGGCAGATACTGTGCTGAAGCCTTTTTCCTTTACTCTCGGGAGAGAAAAAAGGAATAGGGGCTTTTGTATCTAATGGAGTAGAAAAAACTGGAATAACGAGATCGTAAAAAGTGATCGATTTTCGTTTTGAATAAATGCATCAATTTTGAATTAAAGCTATAGTTAAGCTGGTTCGCCACCAATTAAGGTCTCTGTTTTCTTCAAAAAAGTCTTAAAACTAATAAGAAAGCTTATTAGTTGGTAAAAATCTTTATTTTTTGTAGATCACGGTAGATTTCAAACATATCTGAATGGCTTCATCATCAAGTGTGTTTAACAACAAAGCCAAATAGTCCTCTAATTTCTGCCAAAGATGCAGACGGATGGAGCAAATATCCCTTTTCATGACGGGCTGTGCCACCCTCTGAGAAAGAATAATTCAGGTTCCCATGGAGGTTATTTTACACTGCTCAATGACCGCGTATAGCCTGTACTGCCAATGCAAAGTCAATCAGACTGTGTGATGTAAAAATTGTTGTTCTGTGTTCCCCTCCTCTGCAATGATGTTGTAAATACATTTCTCAAAACAGATAAAACGCTAGACCTGTCCTTGTTTCTTTTCCATATTTGCCAGGAAACAGATAAAAACGGCGGTTTTCTATCTGTTTGTATAGTTTCTCTGGTGTTCCGTAATAATGCATCCCCTTTTTTGCGTTCTGTTCTTTATCAGTACAATAGTCATAGCTATACCACTGGAAATTCCCCAAACAAAAATACTTATTACATTCCTTACGTTTTCTATAACAAGAATATTACCATAAAATTTATATGCACCATTCCCAATAGAAACATCACCTACACTAATGTAGTTATCGTCAGGCAAAATTGTATCTTTGCCTATTATAAATTCATCTTCTCCTCTATAATCAGTACTATATTTTTCTACTATGATATAATCCATCGTTTTATAGGAAATTCCATAGATGACTAATAACGCCACTGCAAAAATAACTCCTCCTGAAAGTAAATATCTCCATTTAGCACTCACAATTTCTTTGCATGAGTTAAAGTAACTATATAAGCAATCAAGTAACTGAATATTAATTATCCTATCTTCTTTTTTTATAATTTTGTATCCTCTATTCCATTTATATTCTGTTGTCGAATTTAAGATATATTCAAACAAAATACTACCCATAATAAATAATGTAATATTTTTAAACGATAAATTAAACAAAAACTGTTCTGTAATTCCGGCCACCGCAACACTTAAAAGAATAGCCGTTTCCTGTAAGCGATTATGTGATATACAGTAATGTACAACCAGAAAATATAATGTTACAAAAAAGATAAATGCAACAATTCCGTAATTCATCAATAAGTATGCAAAAGAACTGTCCAAGGTCAGATGGGTACCCGGATTTATGCTTATGCGCATCCTGGTTCCAAATAATGACAATTGATTTTCACGGAAAATATTATAGACCAATTCAAATCTTGTTGACAAAAGTTTATTAAAAAAAATAAAAGCTTTTCCTTTTAACACAAAAGGTCCCATAATAGGAAAAGCAACACTGAATAGAAAAACACAATGTAATATAATCTTTTCCAAATTACCACATTTTTTTCGTAAATCAAAATATAAACACATAAATAAATAAATACCTACAATAATGATGCCAGTATAACTGATTGAATACAGAAAAATATACAGATTGCCTAATAATAAAAAAAATATTAACCAATAAAGTCTCTTTCCCTGCGGCCGCATTACATAAATTATAAGCATAACCAAAATAAAATAGGAAACATGCAGTACATTAGGATGAGTGAAGCCGAGTGAATAACGAATAATGGGGCCTAGCCCCAGCTTTTCATGTACAACTATGACCCCCTCCTGTATACCTAATAGTCCCATCGCTATTGCAGTCAGGAATGTAATCCCCCAGACTCCTAAACACACCTTCATCAAACGCCCCAGAGATATATTTTTCATCCCAACTACAAACATTACTGCGGCCAATGCGGCTTTTTCTCCTGTACGCAAATATATAATACTACCTATTATCATTGACAAACTAAGTATTAACCACTCTTTTAGTGTATAGCTAGTCAGACACATCTTAATACACCATGATACTGCCGCTGCTATCATACATAACGTAAAATTTTTTTGCCCTTCAGTCAGTCCTAACCCTTTAGCTCCCATCATGATTGCCACACAAATATAAAAAAATAGTTCTTCTGTACTAAGGGAAAATAACATTTTTCTTTTTTCAGATTTCATACTCACAAAACCTTTCCCATCCTGCTTTTTCTGTCCGCATAATGAGTATAAACACGCAGTAACATAAGATAATATGCGACATAGAAAATGCCAAAACAGTATATTAAATATCTTTGCATCGAAAAGAATAGTGTGCTTAAAATTATTACAAATAATATATTAATGACAATACATCCAAGTAGAAATTCCGCATATATATTCGGGATTTCCCTTACACGATAAGCCCATATCACCAGTGCAAAGGCACTCAAATATATAAATATCATAATTATGTGACACAACATATAAATTTGTTCTTTTTGAAAAAATACAGTGCATATAAACCCTTGCGGCATCATACATAATGTATGATAAAACACTCTGCCAAAATGTTCCTTCAGCAATACAAACGCAATATCATTTACAGATTCATATGTTAGGTAAGTATTCGGATTGTCATCATAATATTGTGTCCAGCCACTAATTGCAATAGAAGTTCCACTGGCAATACCCTCCATAATATCTTTCCACTTCCATAGCCCCTCCTGCGCATATACATATCTGCTTTTTCTAGCATCTGCTTCTTCAAAAATAGCAATACATAATTTCTTCATTTCATTATCATCAAACAGCAGATAGTCTTCTTCATTAATTTCATAAATAGCCTTATCGATAATAAGGTGGCCATATTGTTTTGTAACATTGCCCACGCCCGTTTCCTGACTTACTACATTGCTCTTTTCTGCTACATTATTTTCTGTATCAGTCTCAGAAACAATATTTGGCACAGAATTCAAAGCAACTACTGCTTTCTGTCCTAGGAAATTTGCACCTAATATTCCTACTTCTCCTATACCTATAATAATGATACAGCCTACAATGATACCAATAACACGAAGCATTTGTTTTTTCAGGCTGTACTTTCTTCCATGCATCCAAGCGACATAAAAAAATGCGGCAGCATTAAATACAATAATAAGCTGAAGCTGTGTCCTAAGTAATGCAAGCCCTGTAGATGCTAAAATCAAGAATATAAAATCTTTGTATCTTTTATCAAAAATAGCTTTTAAAAAAATAACCATGTAAATATAAAAGAAAGGATATGCTAAAGCCTCCGTCATAATATCATGATTAGATATAGAAAGCGGATAATTAACTGTAAAAGGCATAGAAATGGAAATAATAATTAGCGGATAGGTACAAAAGTAACTCAACGTAAATCTTTTCCTAATGTATTCCGTAAAGCAAAACACGCATCCCATTGTAAAAACAGTCTGTTCTGCCACTATAAAATAAAGAAAAAGCCCTTCGCCAAATATGATTTTATTTATGTGAAGCAATAAGGGATATATTGGCATGATTCCCACTCTATTATCAAACGCGAGATATGCGGAACTGTCTTTCCAAAGTAAAACGGCATTATCCCCCCAAAAAACAAAAACGATAATATATATAACCATTATTATTGGATAATAAATAAATTTATTATCAATAGCCTTTCTAATTTTTCCTATCATAATTACCCCTGCTTTCTCTCCATTTAAAAATAATTGTCCATATCAGGAACATATAAGCCATAAAAGAAACTATTTCTGAACACCTCCAATACCATGGTTCCTTAAAGCTTATTAAAACAGTATCATTAAATCCTGCTGGAATATTCATACTAATTCTGCCTGAGGTACCTGCATTAATTCCAAGCTGCCCGCCGCCGTTTATTTCGGCTTTATACCCTTTATAGTATAAGATAGGTATTTCAATCTGTTGTATCTCCTGCGCCATATTGGTCAATTTCAGTTCTATACTATTATAATACCTGTTCCAAAAATCAACTTTGATTTTTGATACATCATATGTTAATTTATTTACATAATCTTCTATATCACTATCAATTGGCAAATATTCCCCATTCATGACTTCACAAGTAGTAAAGTTTCCTTCCTGGTATATGCGATATGGGCTTTTTTCATTTAAGATTTGGCTCATGAATGAAATTCCCTGCCAAACTGCAACTAACACAACAATTACTGCAACAGCATATTTCTTTTTTAATTCAATCCTTTTATTTCTAAAAAACAAGCAGGCAAGCCACGTAAAAAACAAAGCCGCCACACTCAGGAAGCGCCATGGATACTGCAGGCTTCTTTCCGGGAATTCTAATATTGGGAATATATTTGCCAGGGCTGTATATGGAAACAGGTATGTAGCAAATACCAAACTGAAAATCCCCAATAAGATACATAACCAAACCTCTTTTTTGTTGGTATCTTTTTCTGTCGTTCTCTCCGTTCCCCAAATAAACCATGCAACAAATAATAACAAATATGAACTTCCCAATGTCATTGGCATTTCATTCTGTGTACCGGCCGAATACTGCATTGACCCTGTCACCCCATATATATTCATAAACAACTGTGATGGATACGCTGCACGTTCATCCAGTCTGTACGGAGTATACATATCAGGGTCATTAATCACATAAACAGCACTGCTTAAATAATCCATTACAGGGACAATAAACCACAAATTCAATAATACAATAGCGACAACGGCTTTAAATAATACCCAGAAGTTTTTCTTCGAAAATGTTGATTTCCATAGGAGCAAACATGTAAGCACGGTAAATAAAGCCACCAATTCACAGGAAATCATATGTGATAATATAATACCTGTATAACCTGCAGCAATTGTAACCCAACTTTGTTTATGCTCTTTATTATCTTCAGGAAGTGTATACACTTTCCATAGTCCGTATAATACAACCGGAAGAAAAACCATAGCTGTATATTCACCTACTGCCGCTCTTATATAAAGGCAGGTAAGCCGATAAATATTTAATGAATATAACGCCGCACAGATTAGCCCACATTTTTTCGTACTCATCTTTGAGAAACAATAGTAAGAAATAAATATAGTTGCTATATTTACCAACAAAACATAAAGTTTATAAACGTTCTGGACTGTTATCCCAAAAATTCTTAGTATAGCCGGGATATACAAAAATACATCCCCATAAAAAACAGATGCAGCATATCCGTGTCCATTCAGCCAATCCGGCTGAATCCTAACGGGAAAAACTCTGCTAAGCAGCCCTGCCTTAAGCCCTTCTATACGCATTAAATGAAATGGCAGATCATGCCCTGAAAGAAGGTAATCCACCATCAATGGAATACTTACAATAAAAGTAAGAACTATAAGCGCCCGAAATATCCTGCCGTTCTCTTCATCTATCCTGATTTTATTTCTATATAATGCCAGGAATACTATAATATTTATAATACATAGAACAAAAAATAAATGGATGACAAAATTACGTACTGCTACAGGGGAATCTGTTATTCTTATATTCTTTATAAGCAGATAACATCCTTCACTTGCATCCCCACGTAATCTGCCGCGTACCTGCATCGGCCGGTTACTGTGACTAACCCTAAAAATACAAGTGCTGTTATTAGTAATTCTTGCGGGAATATCTGCGCTGGCATTACTATCGTATCTCCCATCAATATAAGAGAGTGAAAAAATTACCGGATCAGAATATTCATAATCGATAGAAACGGTATACATGCCCTTGGGCAAAACAAATTCTTCACTGGCAATATACGCCCTGCTACTGGTTGTATCTAAATATGCGCCGCTTTCTCCATTATCATATGAAAGATCATCTTGTGTAAAGCTAAGGCTGATATGTTCTTTTCTACCATATCCCCAACTACCAACAAGTAAAATTAATATTTCTACTAAAAAAATAATAAACCAGTATTTTTTCTGGAACTTTATTCCCTTAATCATCCCCATAAACCCCCATCAATTTTTCACAATACTCCTCTGCAGAATCAAACTCCACCCGCATACATCCTTCCGTATACTTCTTTAGCAGCTCCTCATCATTCCAGAGTTTTATAATCTTTTCTTTCAATTGCTCCTTATTACCAGCTTGAAACATTTCTCCACTGGTTCCATCCAGCACCAGTTCCTTCGTCCCCCCCATATCCGCCGCCAGAACGGGAGTGCCATACATCTGTGTCTCCATTACACTGAATGGACAATTCTCATACCATTCCGAAGGAAATATAGTAAATGCCGCTTGGGAGATAGTTTTATATAGACTTTCTCCAGTCTGGAATCCCCTGTTTTCTATATTATCTATTCCACTTACTTCCTTTTCCAGAGGCCCTCCGCCTGCAAATACAAATGGAATATCAGGAATCTCCCTGCAGACCTCCAGCAATGTCGCTACTCCTTTTTCACGACTATATCTTCCAAAGTACAAAACATACTCTTCTTTTCCATATTTATTTGTTTCTTGTCTATCTACAAAATTATGCATTGTAAGAAGCTTTCCACGCAAGTCTGCAGATTCGGAAAGCTTTTTTTCCATAAAATTGCTTGGGCAAATTATCTTATCAATTTTTCTATATACATGATTTTTTCGATAAATCCATCCTTCTATACTTCCAAGAAAGCTCTTTACCCTGGAACCATGTATACAACGTCCTTTAGTACATTCAAAAGGATTCCTCTGAATACACCTTTCACAAACTTCATTTTCTAATGGACGCAGCAACAAATGATTAGGGCAGATCAACTGATAGTCATGTGCTGTATAAACGATCTTTATTTTTTTGTGATATTTTCTCTCATAATCACGTACTTCATAGATAATCGAAGGCGTTAACTGGAAATTAAAATTATTCAGGTGAACCACATCTGGCGAAAAATCCTCCAGGACAGACCGAAGTTTTCTTCTTGCTTCAGAAGAATATATGATTTTTAAAGGGTATAAAAGCTTGTCTGCTTTTCGAGTATGAAAATCCATATCTGATGTATAACTATCTATACGATTTCCAACAATTCGTCCCACATGATCCATACCAAAATATTGTACTTCATGTCCCATTTTTATTAATTGTTCACCGATTTTAAAAACGTAAGTTTCGGATCCTCCATTAGGATGTAAAAATTTATTTATTATCAATATCCTCATTCTCTTACCCCACATAATACTTAATGGATTCACCGCACATACAATTTCAGGGTCTGTTCTACTACTTTATCCCAATCATATTTACTGCAAATATAATCACGGCTTGTGCTTTTATAATAATCTCTTTTAGCCACATCATCAACCAAATCCTGCATCACCTTTTTCAATTCTTCCACATTACTCTTTTGAAAGGCTATTGCATTTTGCCCTACTACTTCTGTATTCTCATCAATATCACTAATTACACAACAATTTCCATAGCTCATTGCCTCCAGCAGACTGACAGCCATTCCTTCTACATCACTCGGAAGTACAAACATGTATGCATTGGAATATAATTCTTCAAGGACTTTTCCTGATACAAAACCTGTCATTAAAATCCTGGAATCCGTGGATACCAGTTCTTCTATTTCATTCATATATTCCTGTGAATGGCTATTTCCCCCGGCAATTACAAGACGTTTATCCGTGCTAAGCTGTTTAAACGCTTCAATCAGATAATGGAGACCTTTTTCCGGCACAATTCTTGCCACGAATAAAATATAATCATCCTTATGGAGTCCATATAACTGTTCAATCTCATCTGCCATAATAATATCTGGTCTGTTTATACCATTTGGAATAAATACGGTTTCACGTTGATAATTGTCCAGGAAATATTCTTTCATATTATGCGAAAGCACTATTATCTCATCCGCATATTTAACCGCCATCTTTTCCCCGTCTCTAAGTACTTTGGATGCAAAATTACCCCATTTTGAACGCTGCCAGTCCAGACCATGTATTGTTGCAACCGTCCTTATACCAAACAACTTGGGAAGCCAAAGCATAATGCAGGGGCCTTCAGCATGGAAATGAAGGACATCATATCGTCCAAATAGCGCCCGGACAGTTGCTAAAACGGAGTAAACAATCGCATTTAATTTACCATTTCTAAAGGTGGGTATCGTAATCAATCTGATTCCTTTATATTCTTTTCCTTTATATTGGGCATATTTTTTTCCTGCAGTATGACGCCCATAGCGATTATAAGCATGGACTTCGTAGCCAAGTCTAACCATTCTGGTAGACAATTCATCCACCACAATTTCTACACCGCCTTCTCTTGAAGGAATTCTCTTATGTCCAATCATTGCTATACGTAATAATTTACCGTTTTTATCAATCCCTTTCTTTCCTTTACACCATTCTCTAAACAGATAAAATACAAACGAGAAATTCGTATCTAAATATCTTGGAAGCAGCCTGCCGGGATCCTGCCCTATCCGAAACAGCCACTCCATACAAACCTCCTGCATCCACAAAGGAGCTCTTCTTATCGTCCCGGCATGAAAATCAAAGCCTGCTCCCACTCCCAGCATAACTCCGCAGACCTTACCGTCATGAGCCGCCATCCATTTCTCCTGTTTCGGAGCGCCTAAACCCACCCATATAAAATCCGGATTACACGCATTTATATCTGCTGTCGCCTTGCTATCTTCTTCTTCACTCATTGTACGGAAGGGCGGAGAATACATTCCAACGATGTTGAGTTTGGGATACTGTTCCAAAAGTTTATCTTTCAGCGCATTCAGCGTATCCTGCTGGCTTCCGTAAAAATAGTGTCTGTATCCTTTCGTTTCTGATATTTTGAATATTTCCGGCATCAGATCCGGTCCCGGAACACGTCCTGCTTTTTTGTAACCCGAATGACGCTGCACAATAGACAATGGCTTTCCGTCCGGAATATTCATAGCCGCGCCATTCTGTATTTCCCGATACTCCTCATCCCTATACGCAGTAACCGTAGTATGGACATTAGAAACACAGATATAGTGTCCCTTGAGTTCCTCCAGATGCTGCTGAATATAATTCACTGTTTTGTCCATATCCGTCACATTTATGTGAGTTCCCAAAATACTGCAATATTCTAATTCTGCTGCCATACATTTTTCCTTTAGACCGACTTATTTTCTATTTACGCCATTTGCCTGCCATTGAAGATATCTTTTCTCTAAACATGCCATATAAATATTTAAATTCATTCGTTCTGCTGAAAAACAGAAGAAATACACTATTAAAAATCACAGAAATAATTACCGCCATAACGATAAAGGAAAGAATGGTTAAATTCTCTGGAAAAATATTTCTGCATACTATGCAAAAGGCACCTGCCAGCAGAATAACTGCTATATACTTAACCGCATCAATAAAGTAACCTGCCGTCTTTCTTTCAAAACACACTCTGTATATAATTACAGGCCTGATAAAATTGGCCAGCAGGCCTGATATAATCGTTCCTATATATACTCCAACCAATCCGATCCTTCTGACGAGGACTATGGAGATAACGAGATTTACCGCCCCCTGAACCAGAGGCAGATATTTGTCCTGTTCAAACACTCCCGCTGCCGTTTTAAAATTAGATAATACCACACGTTCCCCTTTAAAATAATAATCTATCAATATGGCTGCCGTAACGGCTCCGGGAAGCATCCATTTATCGCCAAGCCACAGCCGGATTAACGGAGTCAGTAAAATATAAAA
Organism: Eisenbergiella sp. OF01-20; assembly: GCF_003478085.1. Lineage (NCBI taxonomy): Bacteria > Bacillati > Bacillota > Clostridia > Lachnospirales > Lachnospiraceae > Eisenbergiella > Eisenbergiella sp. OF01-20. The sequence goes on from NZ_QUES01000002.1 coordinate 174,899, forward strand.
GCCCACTGCTGAAAAACCATAAATCCAAGAGGCAAAAAACCGGTAAATGCAAAACATACTGTACTGCTTCTCTTTCGACTCTGTTGCTATCAGATTTCCAAAGCTTGATATCACCGAATTGAATATAATATTAACAAAATTGGATACGGAAGATATAACCAGGTTATAATTATCTACCACACCCGACATAGCTACATTGATAAATCCGGAAATTATTATGGAATCTGTCTGAAGCCGTGCAACATCCCCTACCTTATGGCAGACAAGTGCACCTGTTTTCCTCTTTATATCGGTAGTTTCCTCTTTAGAAAGTTTTTCCACATTTTGTTCTTTTAAAAAAGGATATTTATGATTAAGATAAATATTTGCAAAAATCTTTTGAGCCAGCTCTATAACTGATGCGGAAATTAAATAGCCATAAAAACTCGAAGTGGCCAGAATTACAATGATCTGGACCAATGTCGTTGTTATTTTGGTTATTGTTATAACGTTTGACTGGATATAATTTTTCTGTTCTGCATTTGGTAAGCTGTACTTATACGCCACAAAATAAGAACTTACTGTATTAAACAGGAAAATAAGGTAAAAATTAATTAGGTCCTGGTTACTGTCAATACCAACCGGATCTTTAATAATATATTTAAGAAAAGGAACCAAAATCAGACCTACCGCTGCCACAATTATAGCAATCATTCGGTAAGCCTTTTTATAAAACTGCATATAAGCTTTTATTTTCTCTTTGTCATGCCTGGCAACAGGAGCATAGAGGCTGAAATTTATAGCAGTACCAACTCCTAATTCCGCCAGGGATAGTACAGACAAAATATTGGTATACGTGCTGTTAATCCCCAAAAGAGTCTCATCCAGACGCATAATAAATACATAACGCAAGCCTGCGTTCAGCAGCAGCGTTATAATATTACTGACATAACCAAACAGAATATTTCTGGCCGCATATTTTACTCGTCCCATTCACTGCTTCTTTCTTTATTCAGTAGTTTTACTATTTTATCATATCATAGCTGATTATTCCACCTCAACTGCTGATTTTAATTTTCCTCAACTGCTGATTTTAATTTTCCTCCCCTTTTACTGATTTTAATCTTTTTCCCCCTTTATATAATATCCACAATACAAAGAAAACTATCGTAGAAATCAGACCTGTTATTAAATCATAATTTATATACACAAATTTTATTTCATTTAACCCATTTTCCAAAGGAATTGCCATCATCCCGTTTGTTTTAAGGATTTCAACCTTATTGCCATTTACATAGGCTTTATATCCTTTATCATATGGTACGCTGAAAAAGGCATATTTCTTCTTATCTGCGGATATGGTACAGGCAAAGCCGCCCGTGCTTTTTTCCAGTGTTTCGGAAGCTTCCCGGTTCCTTTCCTGCACATATTTTTCTATTTTTTCTGTAGTTATTTCCCCTTCTCTGTGTGGATCATATTTTTGAAGTAGTTCTGAAACTTTATATTCCTCGTCATCTGAAACAATAATGCATTTCAGCATCGCGGCAGGGCGGATTTCATTGGGAAGCTGCAAAAAGTCCGAGCTTGTCATATACATATTATATGCACTTCCTATAGGTACAGCCAAGTCATATTCATATAAATAGTAATCCTTATCCGAACTGCTCACTTTTTGCAAATACCGGGTGTCTTCTTCTATTTCCGTAGAAACATAATATTTCCCTCCCAACAGTTCCCGTGTTCCCTCCGGTGTTTCCGGTGTAAATACCGGCCTGGAGGTACCCAACGCTTCATAAAAGTCATAAATGGATGCATTTACCATGGAAGTGAAAGAACCTGTTCCCGGCAAAGATGCTGTCATAAGCAATGTATTATCGCTGCTGTCCAGACGGTAGCGGTCATCCGGCAGCGTAAAATCCTGAAAGGCCATGATCCGGCTATAGTACTGCTGAGACGTCTGCGTTGAGATCCGGTGATAGAGTTCTGCCGTATATCCTGTTGTAAATATGCTGAAGCTTATCACAGCACAGCACATACAGAAAAAGTAACTTCTCTCTTTCTTTATCCCAAAAGTGATCAAACATGTCAGCAGAACACCCATGATCCCGGTTATTGACCAGACAAGGAATACCTTGGGCTGATATATGAGCTGAAATTTGTTTTCAGACCACCAAAAAGAGCCGATTGTTATAAAACACATAAATAGAAACAGGAGAAAGGATACCTTCTTTATGGGGTAGTCTTTTCTGTTTTCCATAACTATGGCTGAAGCCAGGCTCATTAATAAAATAAGCATATACAGCCACCGATGATAATTCGTATCCGAAAACATGCCAAAAGCACTGTTTATAAGGGGTATCCCTGTGGCGGCGATACCAATCAGCAAAATCCTTCCCAGCCAGTTTTTCCAGTTTTTAAGGAGGTAGCACAGAACCAGTGAAAGCCCTATCATCGGCAGATAAGCGGACCAGGATGTCCAGTCATATTCTTTAATACAAGACTGCGAACACATCAGTTCTCCCGGGAACAGCAGGGTACGTATTATCTGTAAAAAATCCCTGTTTCCCGAATAAATCCAATGATCCACAGGGAGCAGTCTGGTAATTCGGGGATTCTGCATCGTAAAGAAAACCGAAGGAATAAAAACGATACCTGCCATTCCCACTCCCAGGATTCCCTCTGCGAAACAGCTTCCTATCAGCTTCCGTTTCTTCCATAGATGGATGCCCTCTCTGCATAAAAAATACAGGATGAGAAAGATTACTTCCTGAATAAAAAAGTAATAATTTACAAAAGCATTCACAAACACAGCGAATGCCAGTATCCCCTTTTTCCCTTCTTTCGCCAGTTTTTCATATCCGATTAGCAAAAGGGGGAAAAATGCCACGGCATCGTGAAAATGGTGAAAAATAAGATTTACGCACTGAAAGCCGGAAAAGGCATACAGCACAGCTCCCAGCGCAGCATACTTTTTGCTTGTAAAGCGCTTTATATATCCATAAGCCAGGGTGCCTGCAGCCGCATATTTCATCATGTACAGCCAGCCCACAAGAAAGGGATAATATTTGGCAGGGAACAAAAAGGATATCCATGCGAAAGGGCTTCCCAGCACATAAAACCCTAACGCCCCCACAAAACTGGAACCCAGATCGATACTCCAGTTCCACAGGAACCCGCCGTTTTTCAGGGAATTATTTGCAAGCATATGAAACGGTATCTGCTGTTCATTGAAATCATTACTCAATGTAAAAATACCATTCCCCCTTATCATTAGAAGGGCAAAGCTTAGCATGGCTATCATAAAATTCATTATAAAAATTTTCAGGTAATCGGAATGTAATCCTTTTTTCATTATGGTAGTTATACGTTTATCAGACTTCATTTATCTTCTCTTTTTCTTTTCTATCAGTACGTCGCTTCGCCGTCATGCGCCAACAGGGAAACGGAAAGCATATGTTCCAGCCCGTTCACTTCTTTGATAAGCTGACTTTCATTTTTTGTCCGTAGTTCGACGATCATGCTCATCTTGCTTCCTGACAGGTTTCTGGATTTAACTTTACTATACTTGCTGTATTTCCTGACCGCAGCAAGAATCTGCTCTTCTGCATCACAGCTGTCTGCATTAACTACAAGCAGCATTGGGGTCGATACTGCCGGCATTTTATCCAGCAGCAGGATTCCCAAAGTAACTATAAGTGACAAAATAACAGCCACCTCCGCCAGGCCGGCCCCGCAGATAATTCCCACACTTATAGACCAGAACAAAAAAACCAGATCCATCGGATCTTTAATAGCGGTACGAAATCTGACAATGGAAAGCGCACCTACCATACCGAGGGAAATTACGATGCTGAACTGTATAGTCAATATCACCGCTGATGTTATCATACATAACATAGCAAGTGAAATATTAAAATTCTTAGAGTAAAAAGTCCGTCTTGTAACGGTACGATATATTAAAAAGATATAGAAGGCCAAACAGGCCGTAATAAAGAACACTACCATTATTTCCTTAAAGCCAAGCTCCATGCTGGAAAAGCCTTCAAGGAAAGAATTTTTAAAGATATCTGCAAAACCCATTTCTGAACCTCATTTCTTTAAATTGTATATTTTCGGCAGAGATAATACTTGGAAAACGCAGTTTGCACCATATGTTCCATCTGCAATGTATTATAAATATAGTCAGGCAAAAATTCGTCGAATTTTACCTCCAGCAAATGTTGTCCGGATGGCATAACAGGACGTGTGGCCAGGTCTTCCTTCCAAAATTCCTCTACCTGAGAAGAAGATCGTATATTTTTATCAAATGTAATCCTTACATTTCCTTCCCTGCATATATATGGCACTCTGTCATATTCCACAATAATTTTAGGACGGAATATACGGGTCATACCATTCAGAAAAAATTTCTGTACCACCCTGGATGAACTGCCTGCAATCTCGGTCCACTGTCCTTCTGCCATGGCCTCCGCTTCTTTTTCTGTAACAGGAGAGGATTCCTTCTGTATCTTTGCTCCTGCCTTTTTTTTAATTTCCAAGTGAATGCGGCTTTTATCGTTATTATAATACCGGAGCCGGTACTTTTCTCTCGGGTTGTTTCCATCCTCCTTTTCATAAAATGCACTGTTATAGTAATCATCAAAATACAGGCTTCTTATAGTATAAAAGCCATTACCCCCCACATGAGGATCCCTGGCAAGAATGACACTTATTTTTTCTTCCATTTGCAGCATCTGTAAGTCGGAACAGACATATTTTATTTCATAGCGGTACTTACCTGTGCCTTGCTCTCTCATCTGATTTTTCTATTCCTCTTTAAATCTGCAGCTATTAGTAAAATTAATATAATCACCAGTAACGTAAACAGTATAATGCCATGTCTGCTGAAAATAAAGTCTGATATTCCATTTTCCGAATGAGGTGTGCTAACAGCTCCAGTATCATCAGGAAGCTGGAATTCCTCAATTCTCTCTAAAGCAGGAAGCGTATTTGCCTGAGACTTCATAAAAGATATTGTTTCGTCCTTCTTATAAGAAAATGAGGTATCCAAAAATTCCAATCGTTCCTGAAGATAGGATTCCAAAAATAAGACATTTGTTTCCAAACTGGCTTCCGGCATAAATATACTTCTTTTACCAGGCCAGCAAAGCTTATCCATGTTGATGGAAGGTCCCAGTGTCATGATTAATTCATCGATTTCCGTATCCACGATTTCCGATAAGGCAGGCCGTACACGCTTCTCCCACTCCGTAAACACAGCCTGACTAAATTCTTCATTCCCGCAAAGTCTCGCATACCACCTGCTTATTTGATTGGATGTCAAAGAATTATTGATGGCAAAAAATTCATTTCTCAGATCAAAACCTCTCCCCATTGTATTGTCCAAATCCCATACGGGACCATCGAACAACAGACTTTCATCCTCTTTTCCTTTATACATATAATGGCTTGTCACACCCATATCCAAATCTTCAAAGATTTCTTCAATCAGATACATCCTGGCAAATGATTCCTTATCCAGATACTCGAAAATACCTTTTCCCGTATCCGGGTTAACATAATCCTCGGCATATAAAGCAGCTAACATTTCTTCGTACCAACTATCCAGAAACAGATATTGGCTTTCCGTAATTTTTTTGGGATTATGTATGACAATAGGTTGTCCGTTTTCAAGATAAATAACATTTTTTTCATATATGGCCCGCTCCGGATAATCGACCTCCATTAAATATCCATCATTAATAGCAATTCTGTTTCCATTCACTTCAATTCGTTCGGTTAATTGATATAGGCCCCAATACTGTTCATTTATATATAAATCTATGAATCTGCTGTCCGGTGTATAAAGAAGCCCTGTCCTGTCTGCCAGCTGAAATCCTATTTTATTTCTTATGATTGCGCCATCGTAAAAATTTGCAATCAGTATCCACTTCTTTGCATCCTTCATTCCCAGCAGGCCCGCATTGGAATGGGTTTCTAAGCTGTAAGACTTTTTGGGCACCTCCCAGGATGTATTTCCTCTGCCGCCCAGCTTATCCATCTTATCGGAATAAACTTCTTTACCATTTTCCGAGGTAATAGTAATAAATCCGCTTTCCTTATTTCCTTTTTCAGAATTTATATACTCCATGCTTCCGCTTTTGGTTGTTATATAAACAGCGGGTAAATTTGCAGAAACCAGAAATTGTATGTTTGCCTGTTCTGTTATTTTATTTTTCGGAGAGTATAAAACAATACTATATTCTTGATTAGTTTCAAACTTGTCCAGATAATCCCCATCAACTATATCGGTTCCATTTATATTCACTTTGCCGCCGCCATGAATGCTCATTCTTATCCTGCCCACATCTGTATATGACGGTAAAAAAGCATAATATAAATCATCTTTGTCTGCCTTATTTACTGCTATTCTGTAAAAGCTACCCTCTCCGGCCACTTCAAATCCTACCTGACTCAAAATGCCGGAATCCTGTTCCTTATCAACAGCTTCTAATTTTATAAAAAAGACAGAACAAATTACGAATAAAAACAAACTTGCAATTCCAAAAATGCTGTGCCTTATCCCCATTAACCCTCCGATTGTGTATCCTATACAATAATATGTTATTTTGTAAACAACTAATAAATTGGTTACTGTTCCTCTGTGACCAGTAACATAAATTGTACTACTATAGCATGGTTTTTTCAACTTTATTGTTTCAGACATATACAACGGTAAATGCCAAACTGTTAAACTACAACGCCAGATCCCATAATTATTTCGATATTTTCACTATATTAAGTCTAATTGTTAAACTATTCTGCCATCTCCGTCAATTATCACCCAATTTTCCCACAATTCATGCATCATCCGCGGATTTATTTCCTGGCTGTTTTTATGCTTGGCCGGCCTTATTACAATCTTCCCTTCTGTTTTATTCAGCCTGGCCCCCCAGAAGCTGAATGTGCTGTTCGCACATATATTATGCCTGCAGCAGCTCATAAGTTCCATATCATAAAAGCTGTCGGAATCCTTATTCCAGTCAACTACAGTATACTCAGTTCCCGTATAATTAGCGCGTAAATACGCCGTATCATCGGAAAACAAATAAAAATGCGGATCCGGTACATGATCTCTTATATATTTTTCAGCCGCCTTATAATAATCCCCGGTACAAATCCCTCCAAACATAGCCGCATTCTCAGGATCCAGATAATCCCCCCGCCTGATATGAATACTGACTGAATTTTCTGTCTCCATTTGTTTTTTAGTATTTATATTCAGAATATTCTGTGAATTAGGGAAACATATTTTTTCCTGAAGCAGAGGCATAATATCATGGTAATATTTTTCACAAGCCCAATGCCCTTCCAAATAGGCATCCGTCTTCTCAAAAATTTCCGGATGATAGATACCGCTTTCATAGAAGTGCTTGTTTTTGGAAGGAAACAGTTTACGCTCCAACTTACCGGCAAAACCATTCCTGCCAAGGACGGATTCTTTTTCTGCAGGGCTGCAGGATTCGTATTGCAGGTGTTCAAATTGATTTAATTCCAGAGAACGTCTGGCCAGTACCTTTTCCTGCATGGATGCGTCTTCAAACCAGGATATATCCAGTTTTGTTTCCTTACCGGCAGACCTGAATTTCTCGTAGAGAGCATATTGCTGCATTTGATTTCCCAAGCCGCCCATAACTCTGATAATTATCATATATTCATCCTTTTTTCAGTTTATTTAATAAATTATCCTCTTCATTAAAATTTTCCATTTATTTAAGAACCCAAATTATTTTGTCTGATTATTTATTGGTTTTCTAGTTATTTTTCTTTAATTTTACAATAAATAATATTTTGTCCCACGATTTTTTCCATCAGACTTAATAATTTGTAATTCACAGAATCTTATCAAATAACGCCGTGTAGTTGATTCTGCCATACCCGTCATTTTTGCCATTAATTTAGTAGTAACATAATCCTTATTATCAAATGCCTTAATGAGCTGGTCATAAAACAATTTTTCTTTATCGCTCACTTTATCGCTCACTTTATCGCTCACTTTATCGCTCACTTTAGTTTTTTGCTCAAAGCCGCTACGGATAAAGAGCGTTGTTATCAAGTAGGTTCTGTCCTTATCCATCTCAAATTTCGGTAATGGTGAACCGTTTTTGGTCAATTCACGCAGCATTTTGGGAATGCCAGTCCCTTGCTTTTCAGATAAGTCAATTTCTTTAAACATCTCACCAATCCGCCGATTACGGTACTTCCGTGCTCTTACTTTACCAGCGGCAAATTTCTCCGGATCAATCCATTTTGCAAGCCCCGGATAGTTTATAATCTGTATACTGTCTACATAAATACGGATTTCAACCGGTTCAGGTTCTCTGTATGACTTATGGAAAACCGCATTTACCAGCGCTTCTTCCAACGCATTATAGGGATAATTATAATACCGCTCCACTTCAGCCTGATTCTGAATTTTTACAACCTTTTCCTCTATTACATTTGTTTTGATGTAATCCAACGCATCCCTTACCTGCTTCCATATCGGGCCGGTAAATGTCTTTTCTATAAAATCATCGGAGGCCTCTGCCTCTACTGTATTAAATTTTACCAAATCAATCTGTGCACCGGGTATTAATTTTTCCGGTCTGTCTGTAAACATTAAAACTCCAATATTGCGTATATCAAGTTCCGTATCGGTTTCATTCGCGACCTCTTCAGCAATCAAAAGTTCTTCCAATGAGTATTTATTTAAATCCTCAACCAAAGAGCTATTGCTTTCACGTAAGAAATCTTCCAAATATCCCCTGCGTATATGCCCAAGTGAAGCCGCCCTGTTTACACGGTCATCAAAAGGAATAGAATTAAATTTATCAAATAAGTCTGCTAATTCTTCTTTCTTTGCCGCCGTTGTCAAAGAAGCCGGTCGGATCCAATATTGCATCCGCTTATCATTTTTCTTCCCTTTACTTGAATAAACATCCACAGGCGCCTGATATGGGCCGCTATCTCCTGCAGAACACCATAGATATAATAGATGCACCCCGGAATTCTGGTAATCAACTACTTCGATTTTGGGGATATAACGTGGTACAATTTGGTTGCAATATTGGAATATTTCCTGTTGGATAGAATCCAATTCCGCCAACCGCAGTCCTTCTACCGGCAATACGGGGATGCCATCCTTAGCTTTTACACCTATCACTATATATCCGCCATTCATATTATGATAATCATTGGCAAAAGCACAAACCGTACGGATAATGTCGTTAGGATTCCACCCTTCTTTATATTCGACCCGGTTTTGTTCCACTATACGACCGGCAAGCAAAGTTTCTATTTTTAACGGGATCATATAAAATCTCCTTTCCCTACATCCGAAAATTGTCAAACAATTCAAAAAACAAACAATATTTTTCCCAAATTATCAGACTTTTTTCTCAAATGCACTTTATTATCGCAACAGTTCTGACAGCCCCTTGTATCCCATTACCTAATTTCAGCTAAATAGAAGATCCATTTCCCTACTGCACACCGCCGCCAGGCCGGCTTTTTCATAACCCACAACAGGATCTTGTTGACGCTTTCCTCCGGGTGGATTCTATAGCCGGCGGCAATTTCTCCCACGTGTGTTTCTTTGCACATTTCGCATATCCTGTCTGCATACCCCTTTTTTCCGCCGCGCAATTCATTTTTCACGGCAAGCATCAGCAGGAACAGACTTTCCGGTTCCCATTGGTCCTCCCAGCCTGTCACGCCTTTGTCGATAAAGATATCCCGGATGGTCCCCAGCAGCAGGCGTATCCCACTATACATGGAAGGGTCGTATTTATGCACCATTGATGAGGGATAATATACATAATGGTAATGAAGCGCCCCCTCCAGTATGACCACCCTTTTACAATCCAGAAGGGCAGGAAGAACAATGTTGACATCCTCCCCCATTTTTATAGCAGGATTGCAAAACTTAAGATTATCCACAATCAGCTCTCTGGAAAAGAGCTTCATACACCGGGACATGGAAATTGTCCGGCGTTCATTGCCCAAAAGCCGGCTTTTCACTCTGGTTTCCAAATCCTGTCCTTCATAAACTCCCGGCGGAAGCTCATGATAATGGCTGGTAACCTTATCCGCTTTTTCTATAACAAAATTGCCGCAGATAATTTCTCCCGGCCGGCCGGAAGCCATCTGAAGCATTTCTTCTATCATGTCCGTTTCCACCCAGTCATCACTGTCTATAAAGCAGAGGTAATCTCCGCCGGACGCTTTCACTCCTGCCATCCAGGCGGACATTAACCCTCCGTTCTCTTTATGAATAACGTGAATCCGATGATCCAATGCAGCATACGAATCACACATTTGCGGGCTTTTATCCTTTGCGCCATCATCGACAAGAATAATTTCCAGATTCTTATAGGTCTGGTTCACAATGCTGTCCACACAACGTTCCAGATATTCCTGCGCATTATATACCGGGACAATCACGCTGATTACTACTTGGTTCATTTATCCGCTCCTAACGCTATAAACGGTTCAACTGTATGAGTCAAAAATCCCGCTGCAAGCAACGAAGCATAAAGCTTGTAGCATTGCAGAGCGCAACGAACTAAAGTTCGTGGGTATTTGACCCTCGCGGCAGTCGCCAAATATCCATGCAAGCATGGCTACTTGGCTCGTTGCTCGCGGGAATAAATAATGCAAACTACGCAAGTGCCAAATGATCCTCTGCCCGTTGTCCGTGCAGCGCTCCCGGGACTGAAAAAAATTTTCGCAGGGACGTCAGACCGGGCATTCCGATGAGTCCAGGGACGTCAAGTGTGCCAGATGAGGCTGACACACTTGACTGCACTCATCTCCATAATAAATTACTAAAGTAATTCGAAAGGTACCCGCGAAAATTCCTTTTCAGTCCCGGGAGCGCCGCACGGACAGCGGGCAGAGGGTCATTTGGCACCTGCGTAGTTTGCGTAAATAACATTATAAAGACTGATAAGCCGTCATATTTTCTCAACATTTGATAGTTTATATAACACTTGTATATTTATTCAAATATGTAACTATTAATTTCATAAAATATAATTGACACTTCTATAAAAACACAACATATCACTACTGCCATGCATTCTTATCACACTTTTAATTGCATTCATATTATATCTGCGCAATATTCACTCTTTATTTTTATCAATTTTACATTTTTAATTAATAAAATAATTTGTGTTGTATTTTCTGACAATTAATTACTTTTATTTTATTTTTCTCACTATTCAGTCAAATGCAAAACCTTCCCCGGAACCCCGGCAACTGTTGCACCTTCCTGCAGAACATTATGAACCACCACGCTGCCTGCGCCGATCGTAACGCCATCAGCAATCCTTATATCACCGATCACGGATGCCCCCCAGCCGGCAGTAATCCCTTTGCCGAGAACAGGGCTTTTTGTACCCGCTCCCGTATTGCCGATACAGAAATTACCGGTAATACGGCAATCCGCACCGATCCTGGCATCTTCATTCACTACAATCGGTGCAATATGATAAATCATAAGCCCTTTATCAAAACAGTTTTCGGGTATTTCAAAGCCAAGGCGGTTGCCCAGCACATATTTTCTGCGGTGGTACCAGATAAAAGCCATCTTATCCCACAGCTGAAGCAGCCGCGGAGAACGCCCCCCGCAGGTACTCCGGTTTTTATGGTACTCCGCATGCCTGAGCGTCCACAAAAACTGCCATATCCTGTAAAACTTCGACCGCAGCAGCCAGGCCTGCAGCCGGGATCCTTTTTCACCGCCGAAATACAGTGCCTTCTCATATGCCAGATATTCTTTCAGTTCCTTTTTATTCCGAATCATGATACTCCTCTGGTTAACCAATTATGGTATTGGTTCGTAACCGTTCAGCCAGATCTGCCTTACGGTCGCCAATTACCAGTTCAACTTTCCGTTAATCACATCAAATACCTTCCGGTTTACTTTACGGTAATCAAACTGGAGTGACTTCCGATATGCGGCTTCTGCATATGCCTCATAATCCATTAAAATTCTATCCATAGCGGTATGAATTTTTTCCACGGTTCCATCCGTAACCTCTGCATCTCTGCCATAGGTAAGGACCTCTTTAATTCCGCCCACATCCGTGGTGATAACCGGCAGCCCCAGGCTTATAGCCTCCAGTATGGTCATAGGTATCCCTTCAAACGTGGAATTCATTACCAGCACATCCGCTTTCTTCATCTCCTTTTGCACTTCATCAGGAGTAACCGCACCGGCAAAGCGGATACGTTTGCTGCCTTCCGCAAGGGCTTCCATTTTCCTGCGTTCCTCGCCGTCACCGAGTACCGTTAAGCTGCACACTCTGTCATAGCTTTTTACCGCCTCTATTATGGGTCCTACATTTTTAACAACGGATAATCTGCCGGCGTATAAAAACCGGACTTCGTCATGCAGGCGCCGCTCTGTATAAGGCTGCACGATAATGGAATTGCCCACATGTACCGTGTTTTTATTATAGACGCTGTACGCTTCCAGTGTTTCCTGTTCCAGGACAAACACAGCCGTGCTTTTCTTAATGACATGGATTAAAAAGCCCTGAAATGCTTTTCTTATCAGTGGGGCTTTTTTAAAGAAACGCACCCGCTGCCACATATTCAGGTAGGTGCCGTGGGAAAAAACATAGCACACGGCGCCGGGACAGAGAAAGCGGACAGCTCCGAAGGCTTCCGGCGTATGGATATAATTGCAGTCCTCTTTTTTAATTCCGATGAGTTTCCGGTATTTCCATAATCCCTTCACATATTCCAGACGCAGCGACTTTTTCACACTGCCGAGATCGGCGGAGGCCCGGGTTACTGCCAAAAAGGAGTATTCCGATCCGCCTGTGGCGATTGGGATTATCTTACCCACTTCTTCCGGATTACAGGATACGCCCACCAGAAGTATGTTCTTTCTATGCTCCGGATACTCCCGGGACAGAAAGGCCAGGAAATTTTTTATGCTTGTTACCTGCCCTCCTACCGGATAATCTCTGTAGTTGCAGGTATCATAAAGTATCAGGCGGGATTCTTCCATTTACATCTCCTCCATCATCCCGAACAGACGCAGCACAGGCCCGTCCGCCCAGGGATAATTCCCATAGCGCTGGGGATATTGGCTGAAGCCTTCACATTCTGCCGAACATTGCTCCACCCTGCCGTTCTTCATCCGGGAAAGCAGGTACTCCCCCGCTTTGTATACATTTTCCTCGTAGCGCTCCTCCAGACTGCCAAACTGTATGCCCCGCAGCAGCGCACAGGCAATCATTGCTGTGGCAGATGTATCCCCGGGGCCTTCCCGTGCCTGCAGCTGCCAGGGAAAGCTTCCGTCATCTCTCTGAAAGGGTACGGCCGCCCCGGCAAGCTTTTTAAAATGCTCCCTGATAAAACTGAATTGAGGTGTTTTTTCAGGCAGATAGGCAAGGCTTTCTGAAATACCGGACATAAGCCAGCCGACAGCCCGTCCCCAGCCAATGATTCCGTATTTCATCCCGGTATCGCTGTCAAAGCCATGATAGGGAAGCCCGGATACTTCATCCAGGCCATCCTCCAGAAAATGCACCATTTGCGCGACTCCCAGCTTAACTGCGGCTTCTTCTCCCGTCATTACGCCGTACCGGCAGAGAAAAGGGCATATCATGCCGATACCATCCGCATAAATATGGCTTCCGTCCTTCATTCGATACGGCAGATTTCCTTTGGTGTCTCTGGGATATCTTAACAGATAGGAAGCAAGCCGCTCCGAACCTTGTCTATATTTCTCGTTGCCTGTTTTTTCATATAACTCAAGAAGAGGAACTCCGTTCGTCACATTATCAAGGTAGAAAACCGGCATATCAAGCCTCAGCCATTTTCCAAGGTATTGTTCCAGGGCTTTCATGCTTCGGGTATCCGCAGTCCCCCGGCAAACCTCCGAAAGCCCTCTTGCCAGCAGTGCATTGGGCCAGAAAAAACGATCCACCGGCGGGATAGGCCGGAATAACAGATATTTTTTTAGAAAACGTTTTGTTTTTTCTTTTTTGTCTATCCTGGGATAAATAAACAGCTCTTTACAGACACGTTCCTGTAAGGCGTTGATTTTTTGAATCGTATCCGTCCTCTGTATCAGTTCCTGTAACCGTTCCATACAGTTATCCCCTCAATCCGCCAGTTTTCCAAGAATTTTTCCAATTTGTCTGGTACGCTCCAGATAAGCCGGCATCACCTTCCGGAGACGCGCTTTCACCGCAGCCTCCCTGTTTTTAAGCCACTCGAACCCGTCAATCAGTTCCCCTTCCCGGCTCAGGCTTTGAACCGGAAGGACATAATTTTCCCAGGTGCCGAACAAATCTGCCGCGATTCCGCGGGCTTTTACGGAATAGCCTACTACCAGTGTAGGTACTAAAGACGAATAGGCAGCTATTGTAGAATGGGTTCTGGCACCGATAAAAAAGCGGCACCGTGCAATATATCCTTTTAGTTCTTCACAGCTGCAATCCTCAATCAATACAACTCTGCCGGTTTGGCTGAAATCCTTGTAAAGACTCTTAAGTACCGTTCTGTCGTCGTTATTCTTCCATATGACATGGGGTATCAGGGCAACGTTCATATCGGTAGTCTCCAGTATATGGTTGATGAGCACTCTGTAATTTTTCATGGTGATGCCTGTAATCGTTTCCTTTTCCACCACCATGGGGCTGATGTTAAGCCCCACCATATTTCCTTCTATAAAGGCCTCCGGAACCGGTTTTTTAACCATATCCAGCAGGAAAGCCGGATCCGGTATCAGGTACGTCCGGTCCTTCAGCCCCGCCTCCACAAGTGCCTGCCAGGTGATAGATTCCCTGGCAATGATACTGTTATAACGCTTCATGTCGTCAATGATATCCGGATCGGTTAAAAGTTCGGGTTCAATGGAGCATCCCAGCAAAACGGTTTTGCTTCCCAGTTCCGTGAACATCTGGTTAGCCAGCTTCAGATCCTTCAGCAGAAGGTCATAGCAGTAATTGTCTCCTCCGATGGAGACAGTAAGGCTTCTCAGATTTTTACCGGTAACCTCCCGGAAACGGTACCGCAGGGCCGCTTTCGGGTCGTGCAGAAGCCGTTCTTTCAGATAATAATATACATGGAGAAAAAAATGTTCCCTGATTTTCTTTTCTTCCACCAGCGTACATAACCCCTTCAGTGAGTACTTCTCATCTTCCTGTGCACTGTTGGTGACAAGGATTGCCGGCTTGGGAAGCATTTTACATACCGTGTTGGCAATGGCCTCACATCCGTGATTGCCGCTGCCCGCATGCATGTACAATACAATTTTATCTTTTTTCAACGGATTACTCCTTCCTGGGTTAACGTTCAGGTAGTCTGAGCTGTGCATTCAGCCGCAGCCGCCTTTCCATATATGATACAAAAACAGATAAAGAGAGGGGGCATGCAGGAACAAAATTCCCTTTCCTTTATAGCCAGCCGATAACCCTTTCCATGCCTTCCTGTCTGCTGCTGCTTCTCTTGCTGCCTGTTGGCAGCGCCGCGTATAAGAAGCCCGTTTTTTTCGTTCCTGCCCGGAAAGCATAGCCAGTTTTCCTGCGGTCAGGAGCGCTGCCTGAAACATGCAAATCCTGCTTTTATACACATACTCGGGATAGATCTGCTGTAGTTTTCCACAAGCCGACTGCCAGCAGGTGATCTGATCCATATAGGACGGGCGGAACCGGGAAAACATTGCCCCATCCTCATTCCTGTAATAACAGTATTCCCGGGACTTCACTAGGGAAACCCGATTCAGACACGCAAGCAAATCGACCAGAAAAAGTAAATCTTCTCCAATCGTCAGCCCTTCCTGAAACCGGACAGAACCAATGATCCGTTTATCAAAAAGGATACTCCAGCATCTGGTATTTCCTGAAAGGAGGTAATTTCCGGCATATTCCTTAGCCGTTAATACCTGATAATCCCCGCTGCCGGACGCCGCCTTCCTGTTCCGGTCCAACTGTCCCCGGTCCCCGTCATGCACCTCCCGGAATCCGCATACGGCCAGATCACTTTTATCCTCCTTTATGCGGGTTACAAGCTTGTCCAGCATTTCTTCCCCGATCCAGTCATCCGCATCCACAAAGGTGACAAACTCTCCTGCCGCCTCTTCCAACCCTAAATTCCGTGCGGAGGAAACACCTCCGTTTTCCTTTTGAATCAAACGGATCCTGGTATCCTTCCGGCACCATTCCCGGCAGATATCCGCACTGTTATCCCGTGATCCGTCGTCGATAAGCAGTATCTCCAGATTGGCACAGGTCTGGTGCACAATGCTTTCCAGACAGTCGGAAAGATAGGCTGCTGCGTTATATACAGGTACAATAACCGAAATTTTATCTGTCACCTGGACAATTCCTCCCAGTACGCTGTGATACGGCTGTCCCAGTCAAAACGTTTTACATTTGCATATCCCTTCCGGACAAGGCTTTTGCGCAGTTCTTCCTCTTCCAGGACACGGTTCAGGCATTCCACGGTCTGTTCATAATTCTCCGGATCGGTCAGAAGCCCTGCATCCGACACCACTTCGGTTAATGCGGTCCTGTCGGAACAAACCACGGGCACGCCAAGCTGCATAGCTTCCAGAGGAGGGAAACCGAAGCCTTCGATCAGAGAAAGGAAGAGAAACGCCCTGGCGCCAGCCAGAAGGCTGTGCATATCCTCGGTACGTTCGATATATTTATAGCAGGTTACGCAGGCGGCGGCCTCTTCACTGATTTCATAGCCTTCGGTACCCGGAATCCCCACCACCACGAGTCTGGCCGGCTCCGCAGCCTGATGAAAATACATATCATAAGTTTTCAGCACGCCTGCCGCATTTTTATGGGGCAGGCCGGATGCCGTGGCATAGATATACGGGCCATCCGGGCTGAGCGCACAATTGCCGCCGGAATTTTCCATCCGGTTCAGGCCATTATAGATGACTTTGACTCTGCTGCCGCTTCCCGGGCACATGGAATCGATCTCCTGCCTGGAAAATTCAGAAATGGTGATGATCCGATCCGCATGCTTCATAGAAGCCTTCAGCCGGCTCATAATATACGCGTTTTCCACCCGGTTTAGCACTCCCGGAAAATGTTTGTCATAATAAAAAGGAATCAGATCATGGATGATGACCGTGTCCTTTCCTTTGTAAAACAAGGGCCGGTAGCCTCTTGGGAATAGAATGCGGTCCGCCCGATACTTCCGGGCCTTGCCGGGAACGAGAAACAGCTCCCACACAATACAGGTGAGTTTATTCAGCGGATTTCCTTTCATGGGAATAAAGTGTATGCCAGGAATATCAAAATCCTTCCTGTTGTATTCATTTCCCAGTACAATAATCTCCCCGCAGTGCTCCCCATCCCTGTTAGTTGCCGTCAGATGCTGTATCAGGCTCTGTGCAAGGTTATATATCCCTATGCTTTTTCCTTTTCCCTTTACCAGCTTGAAGCAGTCAATCACCAATCTCATAAGCCGCACCTTTCCCTTTTTCTCAGGAACCGCCATCCCTGCCACCAATACTCCTCCCGGATTGCTTCCGTCTGATCCGGTGCCGCTTTACCGCTCCCGCCCCGCCGGACTTTTGTGTGCAGCATATCGCTCCACCAGGCCCCCATTAAAAAGAGCGCATAATTCCGGCCAAGGTATACGGAAATAAAATGTGCCTCCAGCATAGTATATAAGGCAAAACCGAGTACCATCATAAATCCCATATAATTTTTCTTTTTGTAACACTGCCAGATCAGCAGGGCGTACATAATGACATAGGCAGCCCCCGGTATGATGCCATACCAGTAAAACAGGCGGACATAGCCCATATCGAAATATTTACTGTTTTCGGGACGGGAGAACAGGCTCCAGTTGCGGAGGATTCCCCCTCCTCCTTCCAGGGTATTCATACTGGTTATCCGGCCGGTAAAAAAGCGATCATAGGGGTAAAAGGGGCCTTCATAAGGCTCATAGTATGCCATCCATACGGATAATCCCACGCAGATAAGAAAAGCGGCGATCCCTGCTGCGTATATCAAACGCTGATCTTTTAGTTTTTTACTATAAGCTAACAGTACGGAAAGGAAAAGGGTAAACAGCATAATCATTATTCCTGTTCTGGACTTTGTGGGGATATACAACAGAACCGCTGTCAAAAGCAGTACCCCATACATCCAGAGTTTCATATTTTCCCAGTACAGGTATACCCCTAATGTAACCAGTACCCAAAACATACAGTAAAAAGCATTCGGATGACCTAATCCAAAACAATATCGGATGCCTCTGTCACCTTCATCTACAATATACATCGTTCCGAAAAGGCCGGATACGGCTGCTATTACAAGCAGGATACATCCTGTTAAGGTAATCCAAAACGCAGTCTTAAGTGTTTTGTTTACATCCATATCTTTGAATGCAGCGCAGAACACCACAAGCCTGACCGCTTCATCGCGGCCCGAAAACAGATAACATAATCCGGCCAAGACGATAAAGGCAAACAGCCACATCCATTCTTTTAACGAAAACCGGGTAAAGCACACTTTTATGAGAAAAAGAACAAAGGTGATACGGAATAGCTGTCCCTCAACAGGATTAATGTACGCACTTTTATCTATAATTACAATAATAAGTTCTAATATCAGGCCTGCATAAAAACAAAAGTTCCCGATTCCTGTCAGCCTGTCTGCCGTACTTTTTTCTTTACCCATCCCTTTATCCTTTCAGACTACAGTTTCCTTTCTTAATCCCAGCTTGTGCATTGCTCCGTACCAAAGCCCAAGTATGGTATTTTTCCAGAACCAGACAACACCCTGCTTCCAATAAGAGCCAAAGGAAATCCTGCAGCTTTTAGCCATTTTCCATCCCTGTTTAAACTTTAGGATCTGCAGCAGCATATAATCCCGGCAGTCCCTGCTTTCCCACAGATTATATTTTTGATATAAATACTGCATATCATTAAACTTGCGAATATCCTTTTCCTTAAACATTCCGGTATATTGTTCTTCATGGATACCAATGGATATAAGGGCCTCCCGGGTATGAACAACAACAGGATTGTTCTTCAAAATATCAAAATACAGGAACATATCGGATGCCCAGTTGCTTTTTTCATCGAACCTGGCATTGCATGCCCTATAAATGGTAGCGCTTGGTGCACCGATCTCATTGCCCAGAAAAAGATTTCTATAGTCACGCTTCAGGCGATCCGTATACCATTCCTTCGCGTAACGTTCATAGGAATCCTTCTCTCCCTGACCGTCAAAAGACACCTGCTTCGTCCCGCAAAAACCTAAGGATGCTTCCGGTTTGTTATCCAGAAGAGCCGCCAACTTCTCCAGGCTGTCCGCTCCGGTAAACCAGTCATCGCTGAACATTATCTTAATATACTCGCCTTTGGCTTCGGCAAGCGCTCTGTTCCAATTGAAAATATGCCCTAACGGTTCCGGATTATGGATATAGCGAAGCTTCTCCCCCCCTATTCTCCCTATCAAATCCGATATTTCATCATTTGTGGAATCATCGGTGAGGATAATTTCATAATTCTCATATTTCTGTATACGGATCGATTCCAACAGGCGTTCGACCTCAGAGACATTATTATAAGCAGGTATGCATATGGAAACTTTAGCTTCCGGCATGTAGTATCCTCCGCAGCACCTTTTTCACGCAATGACCTGCCTTAAAAAATCCCCGCCGCATTGTCCCCGTCACATGGCGAATACCTTTTTTGAAAGGTGCTTCTTCCTTAAGAATCAAAAACTCATATTCATCTGTATGTTCACGCAGATATCGGGGAAACGTCTGATCTATTTTCACCAGGGAAAAAGAGGCATCTCTGCCGAAAATATCCTTTCCGTCCTTAATCCGATCCGCAACATCAGACAGCACTTCAGCCTTATTGTATTCCTGATGGGCCGCACTTCTCACCTTATCGGCCACACGTTTTTTAACATCTTTTTCCCCGTGGCCTCCCATATAACCAAAATGCCAGCCGCCGTCTTCTACACGGATACCGCATTCCTTTCTTTCCGGGAAACGCAGTTCCCCCAGCTCTAATCCCTGTTTCTTAAGCAAGCCAAAGCAGCACATTTTGGAGCCGATCCACTTTTTCCTTTTGACGCCCGGAAACTCTCCCGCATAGGACAGCAGATTACCGGAAACCTCTTCCATATTGAGATAACAATAAAATAAACGCTGTGCAAAATGATATATTTTATTGTTATCAAAATGTGCGATGATTTCCTTCACCTTTTCAGGATTCGGTATCTCATCCAAATCACTGAAAATAATGATATCATCATCCGAACAACCGATAAGCCCTCTTCCTACTGCATTCTTCTGAAAAGTATCCCTGTCATGGGTATATCCCGGCGGTGTGTCATCGACCACCACATGAATAATCTTCTCCGCAAATTCTGCAAACATTTCTTTATTTTCTTCATAATAAAGCGGTTTGGCTTTCCCGGAAAAAGTTTCTGTTGCCTCACTGATTACAAACCGATCGACTACCGGATCCATAATGTGCAGACGAAGCTTTAAGATATCAAGTTCATTAAAAAACTGAAAACAATCATATACCATATTTATTCCTATCCGTTGATTACTGCGGGGTATTTGACCGGCTAAGAAATCGTTCTCACCCTTTCACCAATCGGCCATGGATCTTTCTTAACCGGTTCAACAGTTTATTTTTTTTCCGAAAATCCGGATAATTTCCATTTGTTCCGTACCATTTATGAAAAACAAAGGGAGTGATGCCTTCTATTTCGGGTATCATATTTTCATGGCCAAAGTATTTGGCGACTTCCAACGGGGCAATCTGCATGCCTTCCGCTTCCAGGAGGTGGCGGATTTTACAGCAAATAAATCCATCCTCATTAAAGTACCCTTTTTCCCCTACCCACGGCACTCCCGCTTTTTTCGGAAAGTCCATAAGACGTTTGCTGCGGATTCCCACACTGTTTCCCACACGGCAGATGTTCCCGTAAATATCCCGGTAGGTAGTGGTATCCTCCGGTTTTGGAAGCGGCCATGGCGATCCGATATAATCATAATCCAGGAATTCATCTCTCCACTTTTCGGGATGCACGACAAAGCCATCGTAATGAACCAGGAGTGCGAATTGGGTATGAATATAATCGCCCAAATCATAAACCGTTTTATAATTAAAGTCATCAATATTACAAAGCTTATCTATGTGTTCGTAACGTATCCCTTTCGGCATGGACAGTGGCCTTTTATCCGTTATGATTACCGCATCAGCAAACACGATCTCCTTCATGCTGTATTCCATAGCCTTTAAGGTTGCTTTCACCTGCACACTGTCCATCGCACACAAGGTTACCTCCGGCAATACAAGCTTCCCCTCCGCATTGTAATAGCTTCTCTTGTTATCTTCCATTCTGCATTACCTGCCCTTCCATGCCTTTATCCTGCGGATAACACCTCTGGTTATTTTCCGCAGTCTGGCATTGGCATATATGCATTTACTTTGTATTTTATAGAAACATTCTCTCATTTTACCCGGATGCACATTCAGTCTCCGGTATCTGCGGGATTTTTTCTTATACTCGTTTAATTCCTGCCGGCATTCTTCGTCTGTAAATACCCTTCCTTTGCGATCCATATAATGCCAGCCGGAATAGATATTCTGTTCGCTGGCCCAGTAACCATCCGACACATTATGCCTGGCCCAATATTTAGGGGCTATGATGTAGGGATCCCTATCACTTGTAAAAGCCGGAAAATAAGCGAAAGAGGAATTAGCCAGCAAAAGATATCTGGCATTCTTCAATATGGAATAATCCTTCGCCAGATCGAAATTATAAGCCGGTACTCCGGGCAGAAATTTATTCGCTTCCTTCACATCATTTGTGATAATCATAAATTTCATATCGGGATTCATTTTCCGCATATGTTTCATGCCGTCAAGCCAATATTTTTTTCGCAGAAACAATTCCGGAGAATCCATATAATCGGAACACCGTAAATGCAGCACACATAAATCTTCTTTCGAGTAGTCATAGCAGTCGTATTCCGGTTTCACTTTAAGCCATTGCTTAATCTGTTCCTTATATGCAATATAATATTCTTCCGCCTGCATATTTCCAAACAGCAGCATATTATCCTTTACAGAAAACATTTCCTCATCCGCAGCCGTCACATAACACCCATGTGTCAGGTCATGCCGGGAACTGCCCGTATAAATCCTGTCATCTCTCTCATAATAGGTGCCTGCAAACTTATTTTTATCCGCTTGGATTCCAAAATCCAAATCCATAAAATAAAGTCCGCAGGAACTATGGATATTATTAGCTAGGGTTTCGCTGCCCAATATGCTGAAATCTCTGCCTTGTTTCATGGCAATACATCTGGTTGTAACATAACAAAATAATTGGTTTCCCAATCCCTGACCCTTGAGCAATTCTGTTCCGATCATTTATTTTTTCCTTTTCAAATCCCATTATTCCGGCAGCTTCGCTTCCTCAATTGTAACTGTTCCGTTCCTTCACAGTTACTGCCAAAATCCATCCTAAATCGCCTTCGGCGAAGGATTTTGGCACTCTTGAATCACGTTCTTACGGTCTGCGCAGTAAATGCGCAGGCCTGATTGAAACGTTACTCTCAATCTTCCCTTTATCCACATTGTAGATAATATCACAATTCTCAATCGTCCGCAATCTGTGGGCAATGATGATGAGGGTCTTGCGTCCGTGGAAGCTGTCAATAGCTTCCATGATCGCGGATTCCGTATCATTGTCCAGGGCGGAGGTAGCCTCATCAAACACCAGGATTTCAGGGTTATGGTACAGCGCCCTTGCGATCCCGATTCTCTGCCTCTGTCCGCCTGACAGGCGGACGCCGCGGTCGCCGATACTGGTTTCCAGCTGCTGGGGCATCTGCTCCACAAACTCCTTCATCTGGGCTTCTTCCAGCACCTGCCATACCCGTTTATCATCTATCTGGTCTTTATCCACACCAAAGGCAATGTTTTCCCGCAGGGAATCATCGGTCAGGAAAATCGTCTGGGGAATATATCCGATATGGCTCAGCCAGGAAGGATAATTATCAAAAATGTTAACACCGCCGCAGGTTATCGTCCCCTCCCGGACCTGAAGCAGACCCATGAGAATATCGATGGCGGTAGTTTTTCCTGCTCCGGAAGGCCCCATGACACCTACCGATTTTCCTATGGGGACACGCATGCTGGCGTTATCCAGAATCTTTTTGGTGGTGTTTGGATATAAATAAGTGATGTTATTAAGGCAGATAGCATCCGCAACCGGGATCGGGGCCGCTTTCCCATCATCCTTGCTCTGGTATTCCCCATACTTGGTATAATCGCTGAAATCCACGTTTTCATACACATAATCCAGAGAAGGCTGGAAAAATGCTATATTTGTCACATGTCCGTTGATACGGTTCACACTGGGGAGCAGCCTTGTGGCGGCAAACGCAAAGGCTGTCATCTGGGGAATCATTTCCGTCAGGTTGCCGCCTGCCAGGATATATACAGCCAAGTAGGCAAGGACTCCTCCCATGCAGAGTGTTTCTATGAGAAGCCTGGGGACATTATTGAGCACCGTATATTTGCTGGTCACTTCTCCGGCGATCCGGGAATATTTACGGAAATTTTTCGCAAAGAAGGCTTCTTTATGAAGGATTTTCACATCTTTGATTCCGTAAATAGACTGTAGGCGCCATTTTCCCATACGGCTCTGCACCTGCTGGGATTTCAGGCCCATGGTATTCAGCCTGGTCTTCATAACACGCATGATCAGGAGTGTCATAATGACCAGGATCCCTCCCATAACCACTGTCATTTTAAAATCAACCAGCAAAAGCGTCACACACAGGAACACAGCAACCACCGCTTCGCTCGCAAGCTGGATATATTCCATGAGGATGGTAAACACCTTGGGGACATCGCTGTCCACCAGCCGGAATACGGTAGGGATATCCGCGTTGAGATAAAATTCATAAGGACGGTTCAGATATTCCTCCAGCATATAGCTGACGGTACGGAACTGATTGCCGTTCACAAATTTGGCCTGCACGTAGGTCAGCAGCAGAAGGAACAAATTTTTGATTACGATGACTACGATGACCAGAAGAAGCAGCAGGAGAATCAGCTGCGTATAATTTTCCCTGGTGAGCGCAAAACCCAGCATGGAGCAAATCTTTTGTACCGTTTCACTTTCCAGCATGCTGTCCTGGTCGATGATTGCGGTAATCAGGGGCAGAATTGCGGTAACTCCTACGGTTTCCAGGATACCGCTGATAAGTATCATGATTCCCAGAAAGCCCACTTTCCTTTTCTGCTCTTTACTTAAAATGCTGTTAAGTTTTTTAATATTTTCCATCATAAGCGTATCATTCTCTCCGTATAGATATCCCGGCATTCCCTGCCGTTCAGCCATTTCGCCGGCGCTATTACTTGTTTTTCCGGGTTCTCGTTAAGCCATGCCCCCCACCAGCTGAAGCTGCTGTTGGCAATAATATTATGCCTGCATCTGCTCATCAGATACAAATCCAGGTAACCGGTGTCCTCTGTGCTTCCTTCCACAAGAATGCCGTTCTTTCCTCCAAAATGCGTACCCGTCCATTCCGGATCGTTGCTGAACAGGAAAAACCGGGCATCCGGTACCAGCGCTTCCATACGGGCAAAAGCCTCCCGATAGTAGGTTTCCGTACAGATTCCCGTATACAGGCCGCCATGGCTTTCCTCCAGGTAATCCCCCCGTCTGATATGCACACCCACCGACGAACAGCCCTCTATCTGCTTCTCCAGTCTCCGGTAAGCATCGGGGAGGGGAAATGCCCCGGACTCTATCCCGCGGAACCGGTATGCCTCACGCACTTTTTCTTCACAGTCCCGGAAGTATTTTTCACTCTGGAAGCAGCCTTCCAGCAGCGCCGGATCCCTTTCCATAACCTGGGGATCGAAATTGCTGTCTTTTTCCCGGTAGGCCTTTGTCCTCCTGCCGGTAAGCTTCCGTCTGACACGGGACAGCGTATCCATGGATGCATCCGTCATTTCTGTCAGTTCCTCTCTGGTAGCCCGTTCATAGGTGATTCCGAACACCTCCAGCTGCTTTGGCCTGGAGTCCGGCCCTTCATAGCAGGTGATATCGTCAATTTTCACCTCTTTCCCCCGGGCCTTCAGGCTGAGGTAGAGGGCGTATTCAAACATCTGGTTTCCCAGCCCCCCGGATAATTGCACAATAACCATGTTAACGTCCTCTCCGTTTTTGTTTCAGCGGGATAATGAACCTTTCATTCAGCCGTATCACGCCCAGATAAACTGCCGGTGATTTCAGGAAAATCATCATTTTCTTTTTTTCATTGGGGTTGGATACCGGGCATTGATATACCCGCTCCATATCCCGGCTGTCTCTGCGCAGGCGGTTTCTGATTACTTCCCGGTATTTTCTTCGGAAATCCTTTTCCGCCTTTCCCAGATCAATGTAATACAGCAGCAGTCTTTTATAGAAAAAATACCGGTGTATATCCGCCAGATCATTTCTGCCGATGGAACGTAAAAAGGCTTCTTTTTCCTCATAGGCAGGCAGCTGGTCCGTAAAGATGCGTTTTCCAAGGCCTTCCCCCATAATACTGCCTTCCCGTTCCAGCACGTAATTATAAAAAGCAGAATCTAGATATACCGTTCCTGAAGCTTTTGCCAGAAGCCTGGTGGTGTATACGATATCCTCATAGTATTTCCCCTTTGGGAAACAAAGATCCCCCATGAGTTCGCGCCGGTACAGCTTGTTCCAGGCGGCATTCTGGATACAGACTGCATCCTCTTCCCGAAGAAAGCTCTCCAGCGCCTCCTGTCCTTCGAAAACAACGGCGGCGCCGGTGGAATCATCCACGGTATGGCCGCGGTAGATTTTCCGGTAACGGCAGACCGCCAGGGGTACCCCAAACGCTCTGGCGGCGGAAAGCAGCCCCTCATACATGGTTTCCTCTATCCAGTCATCCCCGTCCACAAAAGCGATATATTCCCCGTCCGCCAATTTGCTTCCCGCATTTCTGGCATCGGAAAGTCCTCCGTTCTTCTTATGGAGCACCCGGATTCTGGGATCTTCCCCGGCAAGCCTGTCGCAGAGCGCCGCACAGCCGTCCGTGGAACCGTCGTCCACCAGAATAATCTGCAGGTTCCGGTATGTCTGTCTCCGGATGGAACGGACACATTTCTCCAGGTAGGCTTCGATGTTATATACCGCCACTATGACCGATATGCGGTCGGTCTGCTCCTCTTCCGGAATCGGGCGGAATGCATAATGTTCTATTTTCTGCACGGTTTCTTCCTTCCTGTGTAACTGTCCGGGCCTTTCCCCGTTACTGCCGAAATCCTTCCTGTTACCGTTCGGCCATCCAGGCCTGGAACATCAGGATATACCAAATCTGAATGCGCCATACACCGTTTTCCACAAAATCCTTCCAAATGTTCCATACGGTATCCGGATTTAAAATCCCCTGCGTTTCCAGCGTCCTGCGGTCCAGGAGCGTTTCCGCCCAGGCACGGAGGGACGGCTCCTTCAGCCATTTGGCAATGGGGATGGAAAACCCTTTTTTAGGCCTGTCCATCAACTCTTTCGGCACATATTTATACAGTACATCCCGAAGTACCAGCTTGCCCGTCCCATCCCGGCGCTTGTATTCCAGGGGAAGGCTCCAGGCGAATTCCACCACATCCTTATCCAGCATAGGGACTCTTGTCTCCAGTGAAACCGCCATCGCCGTACGATCCACCTTTACGAGGATGTCATCCGGATGGTACATCAGCATATCCATCAGCATGATTGTGTGATTGGTTTCTTTCAGATACCCCCGGGGCATCTGGGTATATTGATAGGGCAGGTTTCCGTGCTGTCTTGTGATCTCCATGGTAAGGGGATCGGTCAGGCGGGACTGCACATAGATATCTGCAGGATCCCTGGCACCCAGCAGCTTCCCTTTGATACGGAAAAGCTCCTTTGCCGCCAGGGGACTGTGCAGGACCAGATCGCTGCAGGGTTTGCGCAGAAAATAGGGAATATTTTTCATTTTTCCCCAGATACGGCTCACCGAAGCATAAGAGGTGTAACCGCAGAACAGCTCATCCCCGCCGTCACCGCTTAAGGATACGGTCACATGCTCCCGGGTCATTTTGCTGACAAGATAGGTAGGTATCTGGGAGGAATCTGCAAAGGGCTCTCCAAACATGTAGGGCAGTTTAGGGATTACGGCTTTGGCATCCGCCTCCGTAATGTAAGCTTCCGTATGCTCGGTTCCCAACACCTTTGCAATTTTCCTTGCGGCATCCGCCTCATTATATTCCTTCTCCCCCATACCAATGGTAAAGCTCTTTACCCTGCCGTTATTCAGCGACTGCATCAGTGCCACAATGGTACTGCTGTCGATTCCCGCAGAAAGGAAAGCGCCCACAGGCACATCCGCCGCCATCTGATCCCGGATGGAATCCTTCAGCAGCCGTTCCAGTTCCGAAGCCGCTTCCTCCCTGCTGCCGGTAAACGGATTCTCCTGCCCTTTTTTTGCCGCCTCCTTCACCGACCAGAAAGGTTCCACCGAAGGGCTGGCAAAGGGCGCGTCCAGAGTCAGGATACATCCCGGCTCCAGCTTCCATATATCCCGGTATATGGAGTAGGGCGCAGGAATATAGCCATGGACAAAATAAATATCCAGCACATCCTTATTTATTTCATTACGGAACCCATCCAGCGCGGCAATGGAACCAATATCGGATGCGTAAACAAAGCTTCCGTTTACAAAACCATAATATAAAGGCTTTTCCCCGATCCGGTCGCGGAGCAGATACAGCCTTTTTTCTTTATTATCATACAAGGCGATGGCAAACATGCCTTTACACATCGTTATGGCTTCCCTGATCCCGATATGCTCCATCGCCTCCAACAGAACCTCCGTGTCCGAAGTCCCGCGGAAGTGTTCCACCTTTTTTTCATCAAGCAGGCGTTTTGCTATTTTTCGGTAATTATAAATTTCTCCGTTAAAAACGATTTCAAACCGGCCGCTGTGAGACTGCATGGGCTGTGCGCCGTTTTCCGAAAGATCCACAATGGAAAGCCTCTGATGCCCCATGACCACTTTCTGGTCATCGCTGGCCCAGATACCGGAAGCATCCGGCCCTCTGTGCCGCATCCGCTCATTCATTTTCCTGATATTTTTCTCCCAGTTCCCTTTCCAGTTACAAAATCCTGCAATTCCACACATAGACTCACCTGCTTTCTTTCGTCCTTTTTTCTTACCTGCTTCTTTCAGGCTTTGCTTTCCCTACTCTTCTTCGATCACCTTGAATTCTTTCCGGGCCTTTTTATCCAGAATGATCTGTTTGGCGGTTTCCGTCTGCTCTTCCCACAATTCGGCAGCCCTGTCCCAGCTTTCATATTCCTTCTGCCCCCGTTTGTCCGTAAAGGAATAATGGGTTTTCAGATATTCTCCCAGAAACGCGCTGCATTTTTCCATGCCGAAGGCATTTGTGTGACCGCCGTAATCATCAAAATCCGTTTCGAAGTCCATATCCAGCTCTTCGTAGTAATCGTTCAGGTTCAGGAACCGGTATCCGGTAGGTGCGATAATATCCGCTATATAATTATACTGGCTTTGTTTTTCCTCCGTCATGGTATTGGGTGATACGATAAATAAAGCGTTCAGCCCTTTTTCCTGTAAATAGGCCAGGAGATCGCGCAGCACCTCTTCCTGATCCTCCGGTATGGCCTGCCTTGTGGTCACTCCGGAATAATCCGCCATTTCGCTGGGTCCGATGTCGTCACGGATGACTGCTCCCTTTAAGGGATCCTGGTGTTCATAGCGGAAGGTCACCATTTGGCTGGGGAGCACCAGGGTCTTCCAGTTGGAATGATATTTAAAGATATCAAAATAATAGGTGTATCTTGCTTCCTCCCCGCCCGGCTCCACCAAGTCATTTATGGTTTTAATCCGGTTCCAGGAATACTTCATATTATCGGTGACGCCTCTGGTATAGGCCATATTCTGAGTCAGCCGTTCATCCGGTCCAAGATACATCCGCATTTCAAAAATATAAAGCGCCGGATCCTGGGTTTTCTCCGCTTCCTCCACCAGATGCACAGCCGCTTTGGGACGCTGCATGTTGGAAGAAAGAGGATAACAGGTAATCCCGGTATCCTTCCATATTTTCGGCCCTGCATAATAGGGGTATACCGGGCTGGACCCGATCATCACCACATCAATGGTATCCTCTTTTTCCCCATAAAATCCCACAAATATATCCTTGATATCGCCGTTTGTGCGAATCATATAGGTGAGTGGAATCAGAATCAGGAAAAAACCTGCTATAAAACAAATTGTTTTTATCCATTCTTTTCTCTTCATACTACCTGTTACTTTCTCATAGAGTAACTGTTCAGTGCCCTCACAGTTAAGTTACCTCTTGGAAATCAAATAATCCATCCATTCTCTGTCCACATGCTCCGGAAGATATTCTTCAAGGAGCTTTGCCGCATTGCGTCCCATGGCATCCGCTTTGTCCCTGTCGGAAAGCAGGGTGCGCAAGGCAAGTTCCAGGGCGGCGGTATCTCCGGGAGGAATCAGGAGTCCGTTGATTCCGTCCTGAATCAGCTCAGCAGGCCCGCCGCAGGGACAATCGGTAGAAATTACCGGCAGTCCTAAGCACATGGCCTCAATCAGGGTGTTAGGCATTCCTTCGCTGAAGGATGACAGCACGAAGGCGCTGCCTTTATATATTTTATCCGCCACATCCGTCACCGCTCCCGGCAGGCTGACACGATCCGAAAGGTTCATCTGTTCCGCCAGTTCACGCAGGGGTTCCCTGCATTCCCCGTTCCCGTAGATAACCAGTCTGACAAGGGGGAAATCTGCCGCCAGCCCCGAAAAGGCACGCAGCAGCATTTCATGGTTCTTGTTAGCATCCATACGGCCCACCGCATAGATGCACATATCCCGTTCTCCTTCAAACCGTTTCCGGACAAAGGAAGGATTCAGGGGGTTTTTTAATACCACCGCTTTCTTCCTGATTCTTTCCGGGAAAAAAGCAAAGGCCTCCTTCGTCTGAAGCACGATTCCGGCCGCCCTGGCAAAATAGGTCCTGGCAAGGAAACGCATGAGTCCGGTAGCATATTCTGCCTCCGGCTCTCCCCTGACGGAAATCACAACGGGAATATCCAGAAAGCTGCTGGTAAGAAGGGCCATCAGATTGTTTTTTCCGATAAAAGAAAGAATAACATCCGGCCGTTCCTCCTTCCAGATTCGGCGCAGCTTGCGGAAACGGCGGATAAAATTTACCATCCGGCTTCCGCTCTTCTCTTCCTCCGTAATCTCACTGTAAACACGTTTGATTTCCGGAGACAGCTCATATTCCCCTTCTCCCTTGTACTGGGTCACAACCGTAACCCGTATCCCCTGGTTCTCCAGGTACTCGGCCAGATTGACCAGGACTCTCTCCGAACCGCCTTTGCGCAGGGCACTGATAAAGAGAGCAATATGCATTTTTCCGGTATTCGCTGTTGTCTTCTGTCGTTTTTTCAATGATACGGCTCCTTTAAAGCTAACTAAATGCATCCTACATCCTTTATAGCATACCAAGCCCTTCAGGTTCTTTCACAACACACCTCATCTCATATAGCATGCATACCACTGCTGAAAGGTAAAAAAGGCCCAAACAATCCTGGAGTAATTTTCACCGCTGCCCGGCCCCCTGTCACCCTGCTGCAGGTAGCTATCAATAAAACGGCTGACATAGTCCGCATGGAAAATCCCCTGCTTCACCAGAAACTCTTTCGAGGAATAGTCCGTCAGGCTGTTTTGCAGCGGGCCTCTGAGCCATTTATCGAGAGGTACGGAAAAGCCTTTTTTCTTCCTGTCCAGCATCTCCCGGGGTATATAATCATAGGCGATGCTTTTTAAAATTCTTTTTTTCTCCCCGTTCTTATATTTAAAGGAATGAGGAAGGCGGAAGGAGTACTCCATTACCTCTTTATCCAGGATCGGGCATCTGGCCTCCAGGGAGTATTTCATGGAAGCCCTGTCCACCTTGCATAAGATGTCTCCCGGCAGATACGTGTCCATGTCCAAAAGCATTCTGCGGATCTGCCAGTCCTTCTCCCGGTAGGCGCTCTCTCTGGGATAACGGCAGTCCATCCCAGCCCCGGATACAAACGCTCTCGCCGTGTCCGGATAAGCCGGGGGGCAGATTTGGGTCTTCAGCTCCGGATTGCGGTTTCCGGCGATGGAACGCACCTTAACCGGAAGCCTTTCTTCCAGCTTTGCCCTCCTTATGCCGGGCAGATCCAATACCCCGTGGACCATACCTCCCAGCCCGTCCAGTTTCTGCACCCGGGCCAGCCTGTCATACATTTGATAACCGCAGAAGAATTCATCCCCGCCGTCACCGGACAAGGCGACAGTCACCTGCTTTCTGGCGAGCGCGGATACCAGCATGGTAGGGATTTGGGAGCTGTCTGCAAAAGGTTCATCATAATAGGCAGGAATGCTCTCCACCAGATCAAACATCCCCTTTTCATCGATATACGCTTCCGTGTGATCCGTCCCGAGATACGCTGCCACCTGTCTGGCATAGACAGCCTCATTGTACTGTTCCTCTTCAAAACCTATGGAAAACGTCTTCACCGGCTCCCGTGAGTTTTCCTGGGCGATGGCGGTCATCAGGGAGGAATCGTAGCCTCCGCTTAAAAAGCTGCCCAGGGGCACATCCGCGATCATACGGGAAGCCACCGCTTTTTGAAGAAGCCTCTTCAGTTCCTTTTTTGCTTCCTCATAATCCGTGACCGGGTTTTTCTGCATTTTATGATAGACATCCGCAATATCCCAATATTTCCAGGTCCTGATTTCGCCCTTATGAAACCGCAGTATTTCTCCGGGCTGCAGCTTATATACATCCCGGAAAATGCTGTCCGGCGCATTGATATACTGCTGGTAAAGGAAACGGGCCAGCACATCCTTCCGGATTTCCCCGGGGAATCCGGGACACGCCATAAGAGGCTTGAGTTCCGAGGCAAACACCAGATTTTCCCCATCCAGCCAATAGGAAAGCGGTTTTTTCCCAATCCGGTCCCTCACCAGGAAGATTTCCTGGGTCCTTTTATCATAAAGGGCTATGGCAAACATGCCGTTCAGACGTTCCATACAGGAAATACCCCATTTCAGATAAGCTGCGATAATGACTTCCGTATCACAGTTAGACTTAAAGGGGTAGTCGGAAAGTTCTTTCTTCAATTCTTTAAAGTTATAAATTTCTCCGTTAAAAACGATACAGATCTGATCCCGCCCTGCTCCGAAGGAGGCTTCCGAATGCATGGGCTGATGCCCCAGCGCGGAAAGATCCATAATGGAAAGCCTTCGCTGTGCGAAACCAATCCGGTAGCCATCCTCGCCGGGATAGATTTCTTCCCCCGAGTCATCAGGCCCCCTGTGGTACATCGTGTCATTCATGATTTTCAGGGTAGTATCCGCTATCTCCCTCCTGCTCACAAAACCACAAATACCGCACATACTGTCACTCTCCTTTCCCTGCGTACCGGAAGCGCTGCCGCCGTCTTAAAGCAAATCCCTGACTCTTGCGAAATGCTTGCACTCATTATCTATTGTGTCCATCAATTCCTCATTTCTTTCCTGTATCAGCGTTCTGAAGTTCTCCAGGTTGTCATACCCTTTCTTTGTCCAGGAATAGGGATGGGTCAGAATCTGGACCCTTTCGTTGTTAAACAGTGTGTCCGCATCCGGCGTGCCGTAATTCCATCTGTGCTTGGCATCGGAAATATACTTCACATGCAGCGGCGTGGAATCCGTAACATTTTCAGAAAAGGTAAAAAATTCATCCTGATAAGCATTGATAATCCCCGGAAAAACAATATTTTCCCGGAGTACATCCGCCGATGGGCGGTGTATGGAAAATTCGGTGATTTCAAAGCCGAGCATTTCGCTGAGAACATGGATTTCCTGCAGAATCTTCTTTCTCACCAGCTCCATATCCGTCAGGCCGTTCAGCGCGAAATGAAGGCCGATAACATGCCCTCTTTCATGCATGTATTTTATCATGTCCATATTTTTTTTAGAAAGGATATTATAGGAATTATTGGTCCACTGGAAAAAATAGGTGGATGTAAAGTCCATCGACAGCTCCAGTTTGGAAAGGGCAAAGGCACGGTCCACGCTGAATTCCACGTCATGCCTCATGATAATGAACTTGTCCCGCTCCTGCGCCTGTCTGAAATTGCAGCCGCGTCCGCTTTCTTTAATAATATTGATAATTTCTTTATAATCCGAATAGGAAAACATTCGTTTTACTCCTCCTGCGTTGTAACCGTTCCAGACGGGTCTGAACGGTTACCCAACGTTATCTGCATACGGCTTCTATATAATCCTGCCACTGTTCAAAAACCGCTTTGCCGTTTGCCCTCTCACGAATCTCCCGCGCTTTGCTGCCAAGCCGCTCCGCCAAATCAGGGTTTTCAATCAGCCTGCAGATCCCCTCCGCTAAAGCTTCTTCATCCTTGATAGGAACAAGCAGCCCGTTCACCCCGTCCTTCATAACTGTGCGGGGGCCGCCGCAGGGACAATCCGTGGCCACAATGGGCAGTCCCAGAGCCATTGCCTCCAAAAGCGCATTGGGAAGCCCTTCCCAATCGGAGGAAAAGGCAAAAACCGACGCATTTACAAGCACCTTTTCCAGGGAATCACTGGCTCCCATAAGAAAAACGTAATCCTCCGCCTTCCTCTCCGCAATCAGCTCCTCCAGCTGCTCCTTTGTCCCGTCGCCGGAATCGCCGCCATATATTTTAAGCACATAGTCAGGATGTTTCTTATGCACCCTGTCAAACGCACGGATCAGCATCAGCTGGTTTTTAAAGTCCACAATTCTTCCGGACTGCACCACTTCTTTGACTCTTTTTTCCGGCCGGGGCACATCCAGGTATTTATTATGCAGGGGGTTCAGGATAATACGTGATTTCGCCCGCACCTTTTCAGGGAAAAAATCTCTCTGTCCCTCAGTTTGAAACACACAGCCTGCCGCTCTGGGGAACAGCAGCGGAATCTGGAATTTGTCATCCCAGTGATCATAATGTCCCACCGGATCCGTACGCACGGAAACAATGACCGGTATCCCGGTCCCCAGCGCCGCCGTTATGGCACGGTAATTCGCCTTATGGCAGAAAGCAACCACCACATCCGGTTTTACCTTTTTGATAAAGGCCCGCAGACGCTGTCCGCGGATTCTGAGCCTGGCAAATCTGCCCTTGCCTTCTTCCTCTTCGTTCAGGCCCACATGGACTCTGGTTATGCTGTTATCTATCTGGAATTCATTGTCAGCATACCATTCGGTAGCAATATACACTTCATAGCCTTCCGCAGCAAACTGGTGGGCGAGATTCGTGATAACCCGTTCTGCCCCGCCCTGCTCCAGGCTGTTTATGTGGAACACAATTCTACGCATATTTACGTCCTTTTCATTTCCTGAAATTGGCTGCATAAATTCAATCTAGTTTACCACATTAGGATTAAGGATACAAGAAAAAAAGCGGGTACCCCCGTTGTTTCCGGCACATTGTCCCGTTTGGTATCCGTCCGCCGCAGCCCCTGCGCCCTTGTGTATCCGGCCTGCCCTTGGGGGTATGATGTCCCTTAGGTGCTTTCTATACAGTGGAAATGAGACCAATCCAAAGCGGCAGCCTCACCTGACACTTTGGATGCTTTGGGCTCATTGGAACGTTTGGTATAGCAGCACCTGAGAGATATCATACCCCCAAGGGCAGGCCGGATACACAAGGGCACAGGGGCTGCGGCGGACGGATACCAAACGGGACAACCTACCCTGTTTCGACGTGGTACCCGCACGCAGTACATGTGTATTCCCTTTCGGTAAATCTTACTGTTCCTGGCTCTTCCTGCTGTTTTCTCCCCCCGGTCCGTCCTTCCTCGGAACCTCGTCCGGTATGATATTACCGGCCTGGTCATTGTCATCGGGAAGGGGAAGATCCGCCTGGGGAATATTGCCGTCATCGTATACGCTGTTTACTTTCCGGGAAGCTTCCTGGTCTGCTTTCGCTTGTTTCTCCATAAATAATGCCGCCTTTCACTTTTTGGAGTTAGTATGCCCGGATGGCGTTTCTTTATTCCAAAGGGGTATGGCCGCTGTCAATACCGGATATCCCCGTCGTGGGTAAGCAGCGAAACGCAGTCCATACCTTCCATTCCCGCACAGGCATCAATCAATCCCATTTCATCCTTGGTTTTGACTTCTATAACATAGTCGATCCCTGCGGCCGTTACATTCCGGGAACGGATCTTATAGCCTTTGGCGAAAGATTCCAGCACAGGAAGAAGTTTCGCTTCCATTGACTTATCCGAACTGTTTAACACCAATAACAGGGAGGCCTGGGGCATTTTTATGAAATCGAGTAAAAAGGATAAGATTGTCACCACAAGGCAGGTAACGATTGCCAGCATGTACAGCCCTGCGCCACATATGATACCTGTGCTGATCGACCAGAATAGAAAAAGCAAATCCATGGGATTTTTGATGGCGTTCCGGAAACGTACGATAGAAAGCGCGCCTACCATACCCAATGAAATAACAAGCGATGACTGTAAAGCCAGCACAATTGCCGCCGTAAGCACCGGCATAATAGCCAGTGTTTTATTGAAGTCTCTGGAGTAAAAGCTGCTGTGGCTGTTGAGCCGGTAAATATAATAAATGTACACGGACAGCAAAACGGTAATAAGCAAAATGGAGATTACCTGGAATACCGACATCTCCATCGAAAAACCTTCCAGTATTGATTTCTTGATTACATCCCTTGCACCCATGATATCCCTCCTGTATAGTAAGCTTGTGCTGCAATTCTGCATTCTCTGTATTTTGAATAGGGCGTCTGCTGCTGCCGTCCGGTTTCCAGTGCCTGCGCAATGTAGGAAGGAAGTACTTCATCGTATTTCACTTCCAGAACATGCTTTCCTTTTTCCATAACGGGAAGAAGTCTGAGCTTCGGCTCCAGAAAATTTCTAATATCGGCAGATGCGGAAATATTCCGGTCAAAGGTCACCCTCACATTACCTGTTTTATTAATATAGGCAGTCCTTTCATACTGAACAATGACTACCGGACGAAGAAGGCTTGTCCGCATGGCAAGGAACAGCATATGCAGTACCGTGGGATCCCCTTTCTGGTATGCCGGGACCTTTCCGGCCATCACAGCACTGCACTGCTTTTCTGTCAGCGGACAGCTTTCCTTTTTTGTCATTCCGCTGCATTTATATTTTACTTCCAAAGAAATTTTGTCTGCGCATCCTCCGTAAATACGGATACGGAACTTTTTCCTGTCATTCACTCCATCCATGGTTTCCGCGAAACAGGTATTATCATAGTCGTCAAAATAGAGACTGCGGATTTGGTATTTTCCCTCTTCACCGTGATGGGCATCCTCTTCCATCAAATGAGATAATCTTCCTGCCAGGATCCGTAATTCCCCTTCCGTACAGATATATTTCTCTTCTACCCTATATTCCATTCCTGTCATTCCTCATTATAATCCCCCGCCGCAATGGCGCTGTCCATGAAAACAATCCTCGCTCTGATATATTCTTGTATAGCAGTAATATCCGTACTGTTGCCCGCATCCGGCCAGCGCAGTATTTCCCTGTTAAAAGCGCCGCTTTCCGTCAGCAGCGTCATGTAATCGGCGGCCATTTGACACAACCTGTCGGCTTGTATGCAAGACTGCCTCATGGCGGACCATAGCTGGTTTGTCAGGGTAATGATTTCTTTCTCACTGCTCTCATATAATTTTTGGAAATCGCTGACAGTAAAAATCTCGTCAATTCCAAAGACACCAAATTCCGTAATATTCGGGCTTTCCACTGACCAGGCATCACCGAAGGAATAATTGAGATCCCAGGGTATTTTGCGGATCAGCAGCCGGTTTTCCTGCTCCGATGCCAATATATAAAAGTTTTTATTAATGTTATCCGATGCCGAAAGGAATTGTAAATATAACCAGAACTTTGTGATGTTTTCCTTATCCAGGACAGCCGGCTCGTCCATTTCTCTCTCATCCGCCAGGTAGTCCGTATAATATTCCAGCGGCTTCCAGATTCCATCCTGCCATTCTTTCGGGAATTCTATTTCGAATTCTTCGGTTTCCATGGCATCAGATATTCCATCATAGTAGCCTCTGCCAACCCCATCTATGGAACTGCACTTATAAAGGAAATCCCCTTCCTTTAAACTGAGCTGTTTTTTATCAATCGGCTCCATTAATCCGTAAATGCCTCTGTAAAAGCCGTTTACAAATACTTCTGCATATTCCATTCTGGTGCCCTGCAGTTCGGGGCTGATTTCATTCCAGAGATCGGTCGCTATCTTTTCACGCACCTTGCTTGTATCGGAGTAAAGGGCATTCAGAATCCACTTATTATCACTTCGCATTCCCAGAAAAGATTTATTACGGGCTTCCCCTTTTTCATCAAACAGGCGTATGCCGAAGCTTTTCTTTTCAAACTGCCGGCTGCTGGCCCCTCTTTCATAATAAGTACAGAAGCTTTCTTTTATTGTATACAGGCCTTCTGCTTCCTTATCTTCCGGATCCCATACTACCAGCTTACTATTGTTGCTGACTGCTTTATCTGCCGATTCCACCAAGTCCCCGGTGATACTGATAATTGGAAGCCCTGAAAAAACCACTTCGTCTTCACTATACCAGCCATCACCAAATACAATAAAACGAAAAGGATGCCCTTCCCTGATAGCTCCCGCCTTATCAGCCCAATAGTTGTCTTCATAGAAATAAACTTTAATCTTTCTGTCCGTTGTTTCCAGCTTTCCCTGGAATTCTTCCGAATTCAGGGACTGGGATATATAATAGAAACCGTAATTTCCATCGTAAGGTAATTGCTGTTCCCCAAACAGGACAAAATCCCCTATGGGATCCTCCGATGAAATCCTGCCTTCCTTCATACTGTTTAATTCATTTTCTGTCTTTATTTCCACCGAAATTATTTTTTGACTTTCCTTAGCCCTGAGCAAAAGTCCGAAAATACAAAAACATACAAACAATAAACAGCTTGCTGCAAATAATATTCGTTTTCTTTCCACCGCTATCATCCTGTATTTGTAATATAATATATCGTTACTTTTTTCACAATTTGATTATTATACAAGCTTTTTAAGCAAAATACAATGTATATATTCTAAAATCCGCCACTGAATTTCTTAATTTTTAATTAAATTTTTCTGTGGCATCTCATTTTGCTTGTATATTTTTCCATTTACGTAGTAAAATATAGTACCAAACTAATATTAT
Source organism: Eisenbergiella sp. OF01-20 (assembly GCF_003478085.1). Classification (NCBI taxonomy): domain Bacteria; kingdom Bacillati; phylum Bacillota; class Clostridia; order Lachnospirales; family Lachnospiraceae; genus Eisenbergiella; species Eisenbergiella sp. OF01-20. The sequence goes on from NZ_QUES01000002.1 coordinate 213,205, forward strand.
GCTTTTACCTGCTTATTTTACTCATAATAAATTACTTACTGCTGTTTAAATGCTTCTTACATTTAATCCAGTTGGGTAATCATCTGTTCTCTGTCAAGAAAGGAGTATCTAAGAGTTACGGCTGCTTTTGTAATTCTTATAAACGCTTATGAAATCATTTCTTGTAAAAAGTGTTCTTGCCGTATGTATCACTGTCTTCTGTATATTTTATCTGGATATTATGTATGAGCAGAAATCAGATAATCCCATTGCAGAAGTGAATGCCTTTAATTTCGTCCCGGAAACCATACAGCTTGCAAACTTCGGAAGCTCCCACGGCCAATATGCTTTTGACTGGGGCGCACTGAAGGATCGCGGTATTAAATGTTTCAATTTCGCTCTTGCAAGCCAGTCTTTCAAATATGATTATGCGCTTTTAAATATGCATAAAAATGAATTTGCAGAAGGCAGTATTGCTTTTATTCCGGTATCCTATTTTTCCTTTAACAGCGAGGCCACCAATCCTGACGACATTGAGGCCATCAGTGTACGCTATTACCGTATCCTGTCTCCCCAATATAACCCTGATTACAGCCTTTATAAGGATTTGGTCGCCATACGGTTCCCTGTTCTGTCCGCAGGGGATAAAATATTTGATCTGTTTAAACCGCCGGTTACCTTTCCTTCCTTGTCCGACAACCGGCAGAATATTGTTTATGCCGCGGAAAGTTCACCTGATGTGACTGCCCAGGGTGAAAATACCGGTGCGCCGGAATCCGATACCTCTTCTGATTTATCTTCCGAAGCTCCGGTAGCTGCTGAAAATATGGAGCAGGTATACGGAACGGAAAAGGTGCAGGAATTTCAATCCAAGGGCGCTGCCAGATACCAGAGACATTTTGAAGGGAAAAGTGAATATTTTGAAGAGGATAAAGAACAGGATCTCAAGAATATGATAGAGCTGTGTCAGGAGCGTAATATCACCCCTATTCTGATTACAACCCCCTTTTCGATCTATTATAACCAATATGTTTCCGCCGATTTTATGAATGAATTTTACAGCAAAATACAGGGAATCGCTGCGGAATATGGCATTACGTATTATGATTACTCCCATGATGAACGTTTCCAGACGCATCTGCAGTACTTCGGGGATGCGGATCACCTGAACGAAGAAGGCGCAATTTATTTTACGGATATGCTGACAAAAGAAATACCCGAATTAAAAGCTTATTTAGAAACACACTGACATGGATATAAGCGTAAAAATAAGCCTGCCTCTTACACGATTGCATATCGTAAAAGCAGCAGACTTATTTTTCGCTGTAACCATGCGGTTTGGATAGTTTTTTGTTATTTAAAACAGTCAGACAGGAGCTACCGTTATTTTCCGAACCCCGCAATGTCCCCCGTCCCTCACCGCCACTCCCACGCAGCCATATTCATAAGCCCCCTCATCCTCCCGGTATTCACCGAACAAGGTTCCATCGACAGCCACCCGGACAGAACCTCCCTCCACCCGGATGGACAGCCGGTATTCTTTCCCCAATTCCCATGGAAAATCCCTGCCAAAAAGCACCTCATATTCTCCGTGATTCTTCAGCAGCCCTGCTTTTTTACCCGCCAGCAGCCCAAATGCATACGATCGCATCCCGCCCTGCACTCTGTCCTGTATCAAATGGGTTCCTTCCGTATAAGGCGTCAAAAGCCCAGTCACCTCATAATCCGTCCAGTTCCAGCCTCCCGTATAGGCCTCCCCGGAATCGCTGCAGGACAGATGGAGACGCCCCTCCCGCAGGGAAAGCATACCCTTCAGCCGTGTAAACTGGCTTATCTCCCGGTGAAGCCCGGGCCATACCTCTTCTCTCTCCTTGGAGAAGTCAATTGAATAGGATGGATTTCCTTCCCAATACAAATCATCAATACAGCAGGAAAAAGTATCCGTGCCGTCCAGTTCGTCCACCGGAGTAAAACAGACCCCTGCCTCATCCAACAGTTCCCCTTCCATCTCCGGGATTTCCCAGGACAGCACTTCCCATGTCTCCGGTTCCAGCGTCATCCAGTTTCCATAATAACAGACATCTCTGTTCCCGCCATGGACATACAGACGCGCCCTTGTTCCTGTCTCACCCTTCCCCGCCATCACTGCACAATGGAGGGTCTGCCCCGGATACACCAGCGGGGAAAAGGCAGGATCATAACGGCTGTCGTGAAAATCCCCGGGGCGGTAATAGGTTTTCTTATATACCAAGACCTCATCTCCTCTGTGCACCGGTTTACTGACACATTTCAGGGAACGTTTTCCGGTATATGCGGTCTCTTCCGTATTCCGCAGAACAGCCTCCCTTTCCTCATACCTGCCGGCATCCCGGTCAAATACCTTCATACGCAGCGCATGGGTGGAACCGGGATATTCAAAATGGCAGCTGTCCATTTTTCTCCTGAAAATATCCCTCCAGGGTTCCGGCGGCTCCTCTCCTGCTACTTTGCAGGCCAGGCCCGCAATATAGGATGCCCAGTAAGGAATATCCATGCTATTGAGCGAACCAATCACACTGGAACAGGCGAGAAAATCATGAACCGGTTCCCTCCACTTACCGTCAATGGCCGCAAGACCGCCCCGGACGCCCATGATTGTCCCCACATTCCCCACATTGCAGTCTGTATCCCAGCCGCACATGGTGCAAATCTGCAGCGTCCGGGAAAAATCCCCGTTTCCGTACAGCAGAGCCAGTATCATCACGGCACTATTCGGTATAATATGGCAGACGCCGGGATATTTATCATATCCGAAATTGGCATGGATATATGCAAAACAGGCCCGCCAGTCTTTTTTTTCTTTTTCCCAGAAGTCTGTCACTGCCCTCACCGCTCTGACATACTCGCATCGGGGAGGCAGATAGGAAAGCCCTTTTTCAATAATCGTAAGGATATCGGTTTCCACAAAAGCAAAGCTGATGCAGGCCGCCACAAACATCCCTCCGTAAACCCCGTTTCCGTCATGCGTGACGCTCGCGGCCTCTTTTGCAAATTTCACCGCCAAATCCGGATTCCCCGGGGCGGCCAGCCCCCAGGTATCAATGAAAATCTGTCCGCCGATCTGTTCCGCCGCGGCAGCTCCGTTCTGTTCGATGCTGCCGCTTCTGGGTGCGGGGATCCCATGACAGAGATTCAGATATGCCGTATGCTCGGTAGAGGTACCATAGCCGCCCCACCAGAAAAAACCATGTTCAAAGGGGGCATAATTGCGCAGGGCCTCCGCCACATCCGCAGCTTTTATCTCATACCTGTTTCTGCCCTCCTCCAGCGCCCGCAGGAAAAACAGCGGCCCGTTGCTGTCATCATCCGCCGCAAACTCGCGGTAGTCCACCAGATAGCCGTCAATGCTGCCGTATGTGTTACGGATTTTCTCATAGGTCCAGCTTTCCACCGGGGCGCCCAGGCGGATTCCGATAATTTTCCCCAGCCAGCCCGCATATATTTTCTCTATGACTTCTTCCTTCATATCTGTCTGTTTCCTCCTCCGCCTTCAGATACGTCCCATTTTCAGGAATGCGTCCCGGAATATGGCATCCCGGTTGATTTCCTTTACATTTCCGATAAGATGTCTGGTGTAGTCTCTGCTCCAGGTCAGCTGATCCGTAACGATTGGTGCGCTTGTTATCTCCCATTTGCTCCATGTCCGGTTCATAAGGCATCCCACCGCCCCCAGATCCCAGATGGTCTTGCCCCAGGCGAAGGTATCCTGCCCGTAAGCTTTTACTATAGAAATCAGATAGTCGCACAATTCATTTTTACCGCCGATGCAGCTTTCCAGCTCCGGCACGCCGGTGATCATATGAGAGGTTACAAAGTTACAGGGAACATGTAAAAGCGGAACCCCGGAGTCGAAAATCACCTGGGCGGCCAACACATCCTGGTATATATTGTACACATCGGGGGACAGGTCAAAATCATTCCCTGCCAGCCAAACCACCACAATGCGTGCGGCGATTTCCGGTTTTCTAAGCAATGCGGACGCAAGATTGGTCCCAGCACCGATCCCGACGACATACAGGGGATTTTCCGGGGAATACCGCATGGCCCGCTCCGCCAGGTCCGCGGCGGCAGCCGACGGCACCGGCAGCCGTTTATCCGTAAGATAGGAGGCGGAGCCCTTTTTGATATCACACACGCCTTCCTTATGGCACAGCTTACTGATATTCCGGATTTCCCGGTAACTCATTTCCATCCCGGTTTCCGGATCCTGTGCCCTGTCATTCATGGAAAACGGCGCCGCATACATAGCCTGTACCCGGAACCGTTCCGGGGACAAAAGCAGATAACTGATGGCAAAGGGGTCGTCCACCTCCGTGGCCGCATCCGTATCCAGCACCACATCCAGGATTCCCTCCTTCCATTCCAGCATTTTCAAACGCGTACTGTCATTGATTACCGGGGTCATTTGTCCTCCTCCTATTCTTGTTGCAATTCACGGCCTCATTGTGCCGGCGCTTCCCTCTCCGGCCCTGTGCCCCGCGGTGCCGCCATCCCGCAAGGATTCCGGTAAGGGGCGTTATAAGCACGCCGGTCCTTAGGCTGCGTCCTTTGCAGCCTTAGTACCGCTGCGTGATTATCCGAGCGAAAGCGGCCCCTGTAAGGAACCTTGCGGGATGGCGGTACCGCGGGCACAGGGCCGGAGAGGGAAGCGCCGGTACAATGAGGCCGTGAATTGTAACTATGCTTTAATCCCTGAGCTCATAGCTCCCTTGACAAATTCCTTCTGGGTACAGATAAAGAAAAGGATGACTGGGAACGACAGCAGCACCACGCCGGCCAGAGTCAGGTTCGTTTTCTGGAAATAGGTCATATTCACGGTCTGCAGCCCGACCACCAGGGTGAATTTATCCACCTTATTGATAAAAGTGGCCGGAACCATATAGGAATTCCAGGTTCCCGTAAAATTCAAAATGGCGATGGAAGCAAAGAGCGGTTTGGAAATAGGGCACACAATTCTTGCAAAAACCCCCGCATGGCCCAGGCCGTCTATTCTGGCGGCCTCCAGCAGTTCTCCCGGCACGGCGAAGAAAAACTGTCTGGACATAAATAAAAACATGGTCTGGGACATAAAGGGCAGCGTAATAGCCCAGATCGTATTATGCATATTCAGCTTTGCGAGCTGGATATACATCTGTATCATAATCAGCTGGAAAGGCACCATCATGGAGATCAGCAGTGCCCCGAAAATAATCTTTTTCCCCGGAAACCGCAATTTGGCAAGGGCATACCCGGCCATGGTGGGGAAAAGCAGGTTACCCGCCACCACAATAGCCGTAGATGCGAGCGTATTCCAGTACCACTGCAGAATCGGATACTTCGTGAACAGCTCCCGGTAATTATCCAGCGTCCATACGCTGACAGGCGCCCAGGTCTGCACATAACGGTAAGGCAGCAGCGAATTATAAAATACATACAGGACAGGCAGTAAAAAAATCAGGGAAAGACCGATTAAAACCGTATAAAGGATAATGCTCCGTATTTTCTTTCTCATATTCTATTCCCCCTCCTTACTGATAAACATCCGTACCAGTGACAGCAGAAAAATAATCGCCAACAGCACCATGGCCGCCGCACTGCCGTAGCCCATATCCATGTAGCTGAAGGACTGCTGATACAGGAAGGTGACCACCGTACTTGTGGAACCGGCCGGTGACCCTAACGGGCTTTGCTTGGAAATTGCCGCAATCTGATCAAATATCTGGAACGCATTGATCATTCCCAGGGTAATAACCAGATAAGTCGTGGGTTTTACCAGAGGCAGGGTGATATACCAGACAGCCTGGATCTTATTAGTCCCGTCAATTCTTCCGGCCTCATAAAGCTCCGCTGAAATATTCTGCAGGCCGCTGATATAAAGAATCATATAAAAGCCGATCTGCTGCCATACATAAATAATAATTACCAGAAGCAGCGCATATTTCGTGCTGGTAAACCAGGTGGTATTGTCAAAGCCAAACAGGGTAAAAAGTTTTGTCCCTATGCCGTCTTTGATAAAAAAATACATAAAGAAAATACTGACGGCAACCGACGAAATAACATAGGGCATATAATAAGTCGTACGAAAAAAAGTTTTCCCCTTTATTTTGCCGTCCAGCAACACCGCAATCAGAAAAGCAATGACCGCAAGCAGCACCACCACCACCGCAACCATGAGGAAAGTATGCTGGAGCGCCTTTAAAAAAGCCCTGTCCCGGAAGAGGCGGAAAAAATTCGCAAGCCCTACAAACTGTGTCCGTTCCGGCGTGATAAAGCTGTAATCAAAGAAGCTGAGCCTCATAGATTTTACAGCCGGAATAAAGAACCAGTAGATCCACATAAAAACGGCCGGTAACAGAAAGCATACGGCCGTAAAAACTTCTGGTTTTTTATATTTTTCCCGATATTTTCTGTTTTTCTTTTTCTCCATTTTATACCTCATGTCCGTTTTACGCGGACTTATATTCCTTTGTTAAAAATGCAGCAAATGCACGCAGGGATCGGGGCCAGGACACACCCTTATCCTGTTGCCCGATGTTCTCCAGCCCCGCTCCCTGCCGATACATTCCGTTTCCCCCGTATGGTAACTATTCAGACATAACTGAACGGTTACGTTATACGCAATCTTTAATCCGTGCCATAATCCGCTTCCAGCTGTTCCACGATTTGCTGCCCTGTCATTGTTGAACTTTCATCAAACATCGTTTCCTGCATCAGATTGATCAGACTGTCCGCAAATTTCTTGCTCTGGGTAGGATAGCTGAAAGGAGTGGAAGCATCCAGATAGCTTACCAAATCGGCCAAAGCCGGTACTTTTTCCTTATAGAGATCGAAATATTCTTCTTTGGCCGGTATAACCTCCGTAACATCCACTACCGCTTCATACAGCTTGTCGCCGCCTGCGGCATAGCTTATAGCCTGTGCCACCGCTTCGGGATGCCTGGAATTCTTTAAGGCCACCAGCGCTGCAGAATGGCAGGTGCCGCCGCCGTTTCCGTTTCCGCCCTTGGGCACAGGCAGATACTTCAGTGCAATATCCGGCGCTTCTGCGGCAAAGCTTGCCTGATACCAGGCGCCGCCTGTGGAGAACAGGGCAGACTGCTGGATCATGACCGCTCCGTCCCAGCCAAGTCCTAATTCCGTAGGAGTGACAATATAGCCTTCCCGGTATGCATCAATCAAAAACTGCAAAGCTTCCGCATTTTCTTTCGCTCCGATATTTTTGCCGAAATCCCAGCCGCCGCCAAAGGAAAGGGCGATATTGGTAAGATGGTATTCCTGTACATTCAGGCACAGAGCCGGCATATCATGCTCTTCCTTCACCTTTTTACAGATATCCAGAACCTCGTCCCAGGTCGCCGGATAGCTGTCTCCCAGGCCGAATTCCTTCCACATGCTGTCGTTGACAATGAAAACGCCGGGATTGAGGGCATAGGGAATGCCATAAACCACATCATTTATTTTCCAGGCATCCATCGCTTTGGCCCAGGTCCCTTCCAGGCTGATAACCCCGGATTCCACATATTCATCCAAAGGCTCGAACAGCCCCTGGTCGATATACTGGAGATAATGCTCATTGGTACAGGAAATAATATCCGGTGCCGTGCCTGCCGCAATCTGGGCCGGGATGTTATCCCAGAAATCGGAATCGCTGGGATATTTCAGGAATTCAATCGCAATTCCCAGATCCCCTTCAATCCCTTCAAATGCCTTTTCCAGACGTTTGGATTCATCATCAGACCAGACACCAATGGTCAGGGTAACAGCCTCTCCCGTATCATTGTCGGCCTCCACCACAGCCGCCTGTGCGGACTGGGCCGTACTTTCCGTTTCATTTACCGCAGACGTTCCTTCGGATGCGTTCTGTGCAGACTGTCCTGCGGACCCGCAGCCTGCCGCTCCCAGCAGCAAAGCCGCACACAGCAAGCTTCCCGCTGCTTTTGCCATAACTTTTCTTTTCATGCTTTACTCCCCTCTGTGCGCTTTTGTGCACATTCCATTCCGTGTTTTCTCCCTCATTGAATCAGTTAATCTCATGTAAGGCACCGGTTCCTTATGTTCTTCATTATATCGGTTCCCGGCCCGTATTCCTATTTCCATTCTTATCAAATGGAAAAACATTTTGTCCTGCGGGATAAAAAAAGAAATCGTTTTCCGGCCATTTTCCGTACTCCTGCCTGCAACAATTTCTTTTCCTTATGATTTTTGTCATTTTATTCGTATTTTTGTCCTATTGGTTTCTGAACTCTATGGGCGTAATACCTTCCTGCTTCTTAAATGCCACATGAAAAGCGGTGGTGGATGAATACCCTACCTCAAGGGCTATCTCGTATATTTTTTTATTTGTGGACTTCAGCAGCTCCCTGGCCTCTTCAATCCTGAGCTGGTTGATGTAAGCCGGGATATTCATACCCATATGTTTATTAAAAATACGGCTTGTATAACTTTCGCTCAGTTCCAGATATCCCGCAATATTGTTAAGGGTAATATCCTGCCTGAAATTTTCCCGGATATAATCACAGGCTCTGCGTACCAGCCAGTTGGCATTCTGATCCCCGGACTCCGGTATTACCCGATCCAGATATGTGTAAATCAGGCTTTCCATCTCCTCCAGTGTCTCCTGCTCCCCGATTTCCTGCAGTATCCGCACATCTTCCCAGTTCCTGCCCTGTGCCTGGATAAGCTTTACCATATCCTGGCAAAAAACAGCTACATGCCCCGGCTCCGCAATCTTTCCCCTTCTCAGCGTTTCGAAATAGGCCTGGATTTCTTCCCGGATCCCTTCCGTCCGTCCATCCACAATAGATTCCTTCAGCCGTACCTCCAGAGCCGTCATTTCTTTACAGACAGCATCCGTATTCTGGTAATATGCGAGCAGATCATCAAAATAAAAAACCTCCCGTTTCTCAAAGAAGCTCCTGTCCAGCATCCGGCAGGCCTGTTCCCAGGCTTTTTTTATTTCCTTCTCTCCGTACAGAAAGCTGCTCACCCCGAAAAGCATATCCAGATCCAGATAATTCTGGACAATGGAATGGATATGGGGAACAAGCCTGCGGATACGCAGATGGATTTCCTGTGCGCTGCCGGTATCTGAAAAGCTGATAAAAATCCCCACCGTATCCCTTGTATACTGAATGACATCGTATTCCCGGTAATGCTGCAGAGCCTGCTCCAAAATGGAGTTCAGAGAACGGTAAAACAAATCAATCCCTTTCTGTTCATACCGGCTCCCCACCTTATCCATATCCCTGATTCTGCCGGCTATCACACAAAAACAGGAGGTGTTGAATGTCAACTCCCCTTCTCCGCCCACAGAAAACCCGTCGATTTTCTGTCGCAGATATTTTTCCGCCATCATTTTCTGGCTGCATGCCTCTTCCCGGCCCGTCTGTTTTCCCTCCCCGTAATCCAGACGGAGAATCGCCGCCAGCAGGCCGCTTTCATTCAGATTGGATTTCAGTACATAGTCCGCCGCGAAGGGCCTCCCTCACGTATTCGAATTCATCATAGCAGGTCAGCATGATAACCTTTCCCGGGTACCCGGTTTCTTTCAGCCGGTGCAGCACCTGGATTCCGTTCATACCCGGCATATTGATATCCAGAACGATCAAATCCGGCCTGCATTTTTCCGCCATCTGCAGACAGCTTTCCCCGTCTGAGGCCTCCCCCGCAATTTCAAAACCATTTTCTTCCCAGCGGACGGCATGTATAATACCGATACGTACCAAAACCTCGTCGTCCACCACCAATACCTTAATCTTCCTGTTCATTTCCGCTCCCATCAGCTCTTATTCCTGCCCTTTTCTGGCGGGTATCCGTACGGTAACCTTTGTATAACACCCTTCCTTACTGTCGATGCGTATGGCATATTCCTGTCCGTAAGTGAGCTTGATACGCTGGTTTACATTATAGATCCCTATTTTATTCAGCCTTTTCTCCGACTTCCTTTCGCTGGTCAGGATTTCCTTGATTTTTTCCCCGGACAGCCCTTTTCCGTCATCCGTTACGCAAAGGAACAGATGTGCCTCCTCCAGATGAATATCAATTTTTATTGTGGCACAGATATCATTGTTGTCAAAACCATGGAGAACCGCATTTTCCACCAGCGGCTGGAGGATAAAACGCAGGACTTCATATTGCGCCGCTTCCTTCTGCACATCGAAAATAAAGGAAAACCGTTCGAAATATCTGAAATTTAAGATCCGGATATAATTCTGTATAAAGTCAACTTCCCTGTCCACAGGAACAAATTCACTGGTATCCTCCGCCACATAATTCAAAACCCTGACCAGGGCATCCAGCATCTGAGTCACCTTATCGGCTCCCTGCAGTTCCGAAAGCCATCGGATGGAATTCAGCGTATTATACATAAAATGCGGATTAATCTGGGATTGCAGAGCCAGCATCTCCATTTCCCGTTTTTCTTTTTCTTTTTCCTTCATTTCCATAAACATGGCATTAATCCGCTTTACCATATGGTTAAATTTCCGGGACAATATCTTCATTTCCCCATGAAATTCCTCCGTCTGAAGAGACAGATCCCCGGATTCCACGGATTCCATGGTGCCGATCAGCCGCAGCACCGGCTGTGTTATCGTATTGGAAATTTTGATACTCACAAAAAAGAGCAGAATTCCAAGCCCCAGCATGACAGCAACTGCCAGTGTAAAGGTATAGGCGATGTTTTTCACCGCATCTCCGATAGGCACGAACTGATAAATCTTCCCATCCATATATGCCAGGGGAAGAACGGCAAGATAATAGGTCTGGTTGCCGAAATGGGCCTGACTGAGCTTTCCTTCCTCCTCCGCCTCCAGGGTGTTCTCCTTCAGATATTCCTCTATTTCCTGCTTTTTCTCCTCTCCCCCCGGCAAAATCAGCTTTCCATTCTTATCCGTTACCGCTATGATGCTCTCACTGTACTCCGACGAATCCCATAACCGAGCAAAATTTTCCACCGAACAGTCAATCACAATCATCCCCAGATACTCCCCTGTATCCGGATCCAGAATCCCTCTGGCAATGGACAGCACGTCCCATTGCTGGGATACCGCTTTTTCTTCATGCACCCCGATAATAAAAGGCTTTCCGTTCCCCTCCTTCACCTCCCGGTACCAGCTCTCCGTTTCAATACGGTAGCTTCCCGCCACGGAATTCCGGGAACGATACGCATAATAATCCATATTGGCCGGGAAGAGAAATACAGCGTCAATCTGGTTATGCATATAATAAACATGCTTATACAGCTTTGGCCCGATGGCATTCACATCATTGATCTGGGCCACCACCCGCTTTTCATTTTCGATCCCCTTATAATCCTTGCGCAGGATATCCATAATCTCCGAATCCAGATAAGGGAACTCCGATAATTTAACCATACTGTCAAAATAATTATCGATGCTCTTTTTAATCTGGTAATTACTGCTGTAAATGGATTTGCTGATGCTCTCTTTGGTAAGGTGCTCCCAAAGCGTCCCCAGCAGCAAAAGCATAAAGATAACGGTAATACATATGATTAACAAATAACCCAGCAAAATTTTCTTTTTTATGGACAGATCTTTTAATTTTCCGAATTTCATCCTTTTACCCGTACCTTTTCCCATTTGCATCTTATTATACAACATCTGTTCCTTCTTCATCAATTCTACTTTTCTGTCCCCTGTTTCTACTGCGAAAGGCATAAGCGTTGCTGTTTGCAGCTGCTCTTTGTCTGCCGGAAGAGATATCCATAGACAAGGGGGCTGTAACTAGTCATGCTTACACAAAATCCCCGTACAACAAGACAAGCGAATAACCCGCATGAAAAAATTTCATTCCATCCCTTCCCCGCCGCTATAGTATACTGAAAAAAGACCGGCAGAGCCTTGTTCCGGCTTCCTCCGGCCAGCTTCATATTACATACTCAAACTTCGCAGGTGCCAAATAGCCCTCCGCCCGCTGCCAGAACGGCACCTCCAGGGACTGAAAAGGAATTTTCCCCAGTGCCTTTCGAATTACTTTAGTAATTTACCATGGAGATGAGACCGGTCAAGTGTGTCAGCCTTATCTGACACACTTGACGTCTTCGGGCTCGTCGAAATGCTCGGTCTGATGGACTGGCGAAAATCCTTTTCAGTCCCTGGGGGTGCCGCTCTGGCAGCGGACGGAGGGCTATTTGGCACCTGCGAAGTTTGAGATATATAAAACAGGAGAAAAACCGACATGAAAATTACCGATATCAAAGCCGAAAAGGTCCGTATAGAACTCACCGCCCCCTTCCGGGTAGCTTTTGCTGAAATCAACTATTCGGAAAACCTGCTTCTGAAGATCCGCACCGACGAAGGAATCGATGGCTATGGAGAAGCCGCTCCTATGCCTTTTGTAACCGGCGAAACCATTGACAGTGTGATCAGCGTCATCAACCTCCTGCGCCCCGGCCTCATCGGTATGAATCCTATGGATATCGAAAAAATCCATGAGCGGATGGATAGTTGTATCTATGGAAACAGTTCCGCCAAATGCGCCGTAGATCTGGCCATGTACGATCTCATGGGAAAATTCATGGGACAGCCCGTTTACAAACTCCTTGGCGGCTATTCCAACCGTGTCCAAAATGACATCACCATAGGCATCAACACCCCTGAGCTCATGGCCGAAGAAGCCAGGCAGCACGTCCTCAGGGACGGCTTCCATATTCTCAAAATCAAAGCAGGCATCCATCCGGAGGAAGATATCCGTGCCATGCATCTCATCCGTGAAGCGGTCGGCCCCCATATCCGTCTCCGTGTAGACGCCAACCAGGGCTATACTGCCAGCGATGCCGTTTATGCCCTCCAGGAATTCAAAAAAGCCGGAATCGAGGCGGTGGAACAATGCCTCCCCTACTGGGATTTTGAAGGCTCCACCTATGTCCGCAGCAAAGTGAGCGGAATCCGCATCATGCTGGACGAATCCATCCACAACCACCTGGATGCCGCCCGCGCCTGCAAAAACGGCTGCGCCGACATTCTGAATATCAAACTCATGAAATGCGGCGGCCTTTTTCGTGCCTCCCAGATTAATGCCATTGCCGAAGCCTTCGGCGTTACCTGCATGGTAGGCTGCATGATGGAGACCAAACTCGCCACCACCGCAGGCGTGAGCCTCGTAGCGGCCAAGAAAAATATTACCGAAGCCGACTGTGACAGCTTCCTCTTCTATGCCGACGAACAGACCGGTATGACCGGCGGCTTCACCCGGGAGAATGACATCTTCACCCTCCTTGACGCCCCCGGCTTCGGACTGGATATTTCCTTCTGATCCGCCGTTTCATAATTCCATGCACACAAAAGCCGCCATCCTTCCACAATCCGATGGCGGCTTTTGTATTCCCCTTTCTTCTATTTCCCCTTCCTTTCTCTTATTCCCGAGGGACATTTGTTTTCCGGTATTGCTCCACATATCCCCTTGCGTCTTCCGGCATCACCTCAAATTTCTCCAAAACCATTTTCACCGTCTGTTCAAAGGAAATTCCCAGGTCCTCACAGATTTCTACGAAAGCCTTAATCCCAATCCGCACTCCCTCGTTTTTTCCTTCCTTTTTTGCCATCTCTGCTATCTCTTCCAATGCCTTACACATATCTACACCTCCCTTCCCATCATTCCTGTCCGCCTTCCACCACGCATCCGTATGAAGCAGCTCCCTCAGACAATCAAACGTATCATAAGAGATATGCCGGAACACTTCCGGCCTCTCCTGAATATACCTCTTCATCCCATCTCCATCGGAAGCCATACCCAATAGAGAAAAAACATGCTTTAAATCCGTCTTAAAGTTCTCGGGATCCACATTGGATGCCTGCACCAGATTCAATTTGTAATTTACTATAAAAGGCTTCATATCCTCATACTCTTCCGGGATATCCAGCATATCATAAAGCTCCAGCGGTCCCTCCCATCTGTCCGTTCCATAATAAAAACAAATCGTGACCACAGGCGCTAGCCTGTCCTCCCGCAGCAAACCTGACAAAAATTCCGCACTGTCCCGGTAATCCTTTGCCTTCCGGTGTTTATCCGCCAGTATTTTCACCTGTCCCGCATAATTCATGGCATCGTAGAGCATCTCCCTCACCGGCATGGCATAATGGGTTTCCCCCTGTCCCTCTACCGCAAAGACGGCATAAGCAGTACGCCCCGACGCTTTACAAACAGCATCCCGATACCTCCTCACCGTTACTTTGTCCCCCTCTTTATCCAAAAAAGAAAGCACAGATTTCCCTGACAGATTTTCTAACCTATCCGCCCTCAGCACCTGCTTTCCCTGAAAAAGGGAACCATTAAACAAATCGCTGAAATGTTCCGGTTTCTCCAGAAATTTCATAACTGCAAGATCTTTATCCCTTGCCATATAAACACATCTCCTCCTCATGATTTAATGATAAATCCAAAAGATATGTGCTTTATATGGATTATTATAGAGATATTCCTGAAAAAAAGCAATTCCTTCGGATATAAAAAAATAAAACAGTCTTAAGTGGAATACTTGGCTGACAACGCCGAAAAAAGAGAAAATCTGATTCAGATAATTTATTTATATCACATTTGCCTTAAAAACAAAACCCTTAACATATTAACTTTCCATAAACTTCGTTTCTGGGTAACCGTTCAGACGGAACCCAATTGATACCGCATCCGTCAGCGCAGGGACCGCCTTCTCAATGAAACAGCTTCATAATCTCGCTGATAAACGCCCTCTCCACCCGGGTTAGCTCCGTCTGATTCTTTTTAATCCACCCGAATTCATACTTCAGATTCACGTTCTGATACGGATAAATCACCATGGAGATGGGCAGGTTCAGCTTACTGTATATCTTTGCGCTCTGGGCCACGCAGAAATAGGCAGGAATCTGCCCGCACAGACTCACCGCCGTATCATTATCCGCCACATAGACCACCCGGGGATTCCCGAACGCCGTACGGATTTCTTTTTCCTCCCGGATAAACGGATAAATCGTCTCCTTTGTCATAATCAACAGCTGATCGGACAAAAGCCCCTTCCGAAGCCGGGTAACCCCCAGCTCATTCACAGGGTTGTTCCTGTCCACGGCCACTCCCACGTTCAGCCTCCCCAGGGCATGATACTCCAAATCATTCTGGGAGAAAACGGAACAGGCTTCCTCTGTATACAGATTCAGCGTCATCAGAATTCCCAGATCGCATCTTCCCTCTTTCACATCGGTAAAAACCTCCGAATAGGTTTTCTGGTAGAACTGGAAATCGGTATCCGCGTTCAGATGCTGGGCAAGAAGCCTGGCAAAGATTTCGCTGGCAAAAAGCATCTGGCCGCAGGAAGCGCTGAATTTCAGGGGCTGGCCTTTTTTCTCCTCAGCCTGGACGGCCATGCTCTTTATCCGTTCCACATGCTGCAGGGTTTTTTCCGCTTCTGCCAGAAAAGATCTTCCGAAGTCCGTGGTTGCAATCCCTTCCGTAGTGCGGATGAAAATCTGCTGCTCCAGCTCCAGTTCCAGGGCATGGATCGATTTACTCAATGCGGACTGGGAAATATAAAGGGTCTGGGCCGCTCTGCTGAACGATCCCAGACGGTTGATTTCACTTGCATAAATGAGCTGATTCAGATTCATATACGCATATCCCTTCCTGCCAGACGGCCTGCACATCCTCCAGCGCACGGATGTTTTCGCCCGGATTTCCCCTTACTGCAAGCAGATCCGCCAGACAGCCCTCCCGGATCAGCCCCAGGCTGTCCGAAAGCCCCAGTGCCTTTGCGCCGTTTCCGGTGGCACAGGCGATTGCTTCCATAGGGGATATCCCATATTGTACCATAAGATCGCATTCCCTGGCTACCGGAGATGCCTGGGGATGGCTGCAGGCATCCGTATCCGTTCCCGTTGCCACAAGAACGCCCGTATCATAGAGTTTTTTAAACATATCCCGATAGGTTTCCACCGTATCCTTCAGATATGCCCCGTTACTGCTCAAATCCCCGTCCGCCAGGTTGTTTTTCACCAGTTCGTACGCATAATGGAATACATAGATGGTGGGAACCCATGTCTGTCCGTTATCCCGCATCCGCTCCGCCTGTTCCACACGCAGATGCGTACCGTGCTCTATACTGTCACAGCCGGCCTGGATACACATTTCCATAGACGGCCCATAGCCTGCATGCGCCGCCACCTTCCGTCCGAACCGGTGGGCCTCCGCCACCGCCGCATCAAGCTCTTCCTGGTTAAATTCCTCTCCCCGGTATGCTTCGCTGTCCAGAAGCTTGATACAGTCGGCGCCATCCCGGATATTGCGTCGTACCGCTCTCCGGACGGCTTCCGCACCGTCCACTTCCTCTACCGCTCCTGTCATGCTGCAGCCATGACCGCCCGTAATGCACAGCCCCCGGAGGCTGGTAACAATACGGGGAGCACGGAGATACCCCGCGGCAGCGGCCTCCTTCAGAACCGTGCCGATGCCGTCGGCGCTGGACATATCCCGGATAGTGGTCACTCCGGCCTTCAGGGTATCTTCCATCCGCTTTCCTATAAAATAAGCCCGCAGCATCCTGTCCTCAGCGAGCCTTTCCGCATTTTTCTCCCCGTAATAATAGCCGATATGGGTATGCATATCAATCATACCCGGCATCAGCGTACAGCCCGGAAGCCGGATTTCTTCTTCCGGAAACAGACGGCGAAGCTCTTCCGCCCTGCCTGCTGCCAGAATCCGTTTCCCCCGCAGCACCACAGCTCCCTGTTCAATCACGGTTTTTCCATCCCCGGTTATCAATCTGTCCGCTACAAGCATCCCTTATTTCTCCTTCGCTATAGTACTAAGCCAGTTCCCCCGCGCGGATGCACATAACCTTATGCCCATCCTCCGGCTCCACCACCCTGACATGTTCCCTGCATTCTTCCCTGGCATAAGGGCATCTCCCTGCAAATCTGCAGCCTGCCGGAGGATTATAAGGCGTGGGAAGATCCCCCTCCAGAAGAATCCTGTTTTTTTCCTCTTTTTCTTTTCTGGTAAAAGCAGGGGCCGCGGAAAGCAGCGCCCGGGTATAAGGGTGGGCCGGGGTATCAAAAATCTGCTTCTTGCTTCCCATTTCCACAATCTGCCCCAGATACATCACCGCCACATCGTCACTGATAAAACGGACAATGCTCAGATCATGGGAAATAAAAAGATAGGTAAGCCCCATATCCTCCTGCATATCCTTCAGCAGGTTAATGATCTGGGCCTGTATGGAAACGTCCAGCGCAGATACGGCCTCGTCGCAGACCACAAATTCCGGGCTGACCGCCAGCGCCCTGGCAATGCTGATACGCTGTCTCTGCCCGCCGGAAAACTGATGGGGAAACCGAAGGGCCTGCTCCGGAAACAGACCGCATTTTTCCATGACAGCCTCCACCCGTTCCTCCAGTTCCGTCCGGGAAGACACCAGTTTATGGGCCAGCAGCCCTTCCCCTATCAAATCATATACTGTCATTCTTGGATCCAGTGAGGAATAAGGATCCTGAAAAATAATCTGCATTTTCCTGCGCAGTTTATGCAGGGTATCCCCGGCGGCCGTACACACATCCACTCCGTCGATAAGAACCTGTCCCTGTGTGGCGGGCGTAAGTCCCAGTATTGTCCGGCCGGCCGTGGATTTTCCGCAGCCGCTTTCCCCCACAAGCCCAAGGACCTTTCCTTTGGGTATGGTAAAGCTGACATCGTCCACCGCCTGGACATATCCCAATGTATGCTGGATAAAACCTCCCTTTACCGGGAAATATTTTTTCAGATTCCGTACTTCTACCATCGTTTCCATTGTTCATCCTTCCGCAAAACCAGTTTACTCGCAGCCGCCGCCGTATTTCCAGCAGAACACCTGATGCTCTCCGGAAATCCGGGAGGCCTCCGGGAATTCCTTTTCACATTTCTTCCCCGCATACCGGCATCTGGGGTGGAACGGGCAGCCTTCGGGTTTATCGTTCAGGGAGGGCACATTTCCCGGTATCACCTCCAGGCGGTCGCCTTCAAAATCCGCACGCGGCCTGGAATGGATCAGTCCCAGGGTATAAGGATGGGCGGCGTGCTCAAAAAGCTCGTCCGTGGGTGCCACTTCACACACCCTTCCGCCGTACATCACCACAACGCGATCCGCCATTTCACTGATCACCCCCAGATCATGGGTGATAAAAATACAGGAGCTTCCCGTCTCCGCCTTCAGCTCATTCATCAAATCCAGAATCTGCGCCTGTATGGTCACGTCCAGCGCAGTCGTTGGTTCATCGGCAATGATCAGCTTCGGGGAAGTGATAAGCGCCATAGCAATCATCACTCTCTGGCGCATTCCCCCGGAAAGGCTGAAGGGAAAACGGAACATCATTTCTTCAGGCATGGGGATCTTCACCTTTTTCAGATATTCCACACACCGTTCCCTGGCCTGTCTGTCACTGATTTTCTGGTGGTTTTTCAGGGCTTCCTTCATCTGATCGCCAATCGTATACAGAGGATTCAGCGCGGTCATCGGCTCCTGGAAAATGATAGAAATATCCTTTCCCCGGATTTTCCGCAGTTCTTTTTCATTCATCTGCAGGGTATCCCTGCCTTCGAAAAGGATCCGGCCGCTTTCATATTTCACGTTGCCGCCCTGCACCAGCTTGACCACGGACATACAGCTTACGCTTTTTCCGCAGCCGCTTTCCCCCACAACACCCAGGGTTTCTCCCCTTTTAACTTCAAAGGACACATCATCAACTGCCTTGAGTACCGCGTCGTCCGTCACAAAATAGGTTTTCAGATTCTGTATGGAAAGCAGCGTTCCCTGTTCACTCATGTTAACACCTCTCGATCCGCCTGGGCGGAAATTACAGTTTCATTTTCGGATCCAGCGCATCCCGCAGGCCGTCCCCCACCAGGTTCAGGGCCAGAGCGCTCAGGGCGATAGCTAAACCGGGAAACAGAAGCAGATAAGGCGCTGTCTTCATATAATCCCTTGCCGTACTGAGCATAACCCCCCATTCCGGTGTGGGCGGCTGGACACCCATGCCGATAAAAGACAGACCGGCAGCCGTCAGCATCATGGAGGCGACCGACATGCTGGCCTGGATGATGATTGGCCCCATGGCGTTTGGCAGGATATGCCTCATAATAATGGTAAAATTACTGCTGTCACAAGCCCGTGCCGCCATGATATATTCCTGCTCCACAATGGACAGAATAACCGATCGGACAATCCGTATAAAGCCGGGCAGACTTACAATAGTCACCGCAATCAGCAGGTTCCGCATGCTGGATCCAAGCGCCGCCACTACAGCCAGGGCAAACAGAAGACCCGGGACACAGTTGAGCACATCACAGATACGCATTACCACACTGTCAAATTTCGAACCATATATCCCGCAGCAGGCCCCGATAAGGCCGCCCAGCAGCAGGGAAACCGCCGTAGTTCCCACCCCAAGGGAAAGGGAACGCCTGCTTCCGTGGATGATCCGCGCAAGCATATCCCTGCCGAACTCATCCGTCCCCAGCCAGTGGAGGGCGCAGGGCGCCATCAGCCGGTCCCCGGGGTTTTGGGAGATCGCCGCTTCATAGGGGATCAGCAAATCCGCAAACAAGGCAAAAAACACAAATACCGCAAGTACCGCAAGACCTGCCATAGCCGCCTTATTCTTTCGGAACAGCTTCCAGGCATCCGCCGCATTGCTGCTTTTTCTTTTCTTTTTCTTCCTATTATCCATCTTTACCTCCACACCGGCAGCGCCGGCCGCCGCAGTCAAAAGCCATTTTCTTTATTTAACCACCTTTTCCCGGATGCGGGGATCAATAACCGCATACAGGATATCCACCACCACCATCACCAGGCAGAAAAAGGTGGACAGGAATACGGTGGAAGACATAACTACCGGAATGTCCTTGCTCCGGATGGCTGTCAGGATGTAATTCCCCAGGCCGGGTATGGCAAAAACCGTTTCACAGATCACCGCCCCGCCCAAAATGGAGCCGAAGCTGGTTCCCATTACGGTAAGAACCGGAAGAAGGGCATTTTTCAAAGCGTGCTTCCATACCATACAGACAGGCGTACATCCCTTCGCCTTTGCCGTACGCATATAATCCTGCCGGATAGCCTCCAACATGGTGGTACGGGTAAGCCGCATCAGCTGGGCACTTCCTCCCGCCGCCAGTGTCAAAACCGGCAGGATATAGCTTTTCCATTCCGCGATCCCATGGGTCGGCAGGATTCCCAGCTTCAGGCCGAATACATATATCAGCACCATTCCCAGAAAAAAGCCGGGGATGGATGCCAGCAGAATTGCCGTTATGGTGCTGAAGGTATCCGCGAAGGAATATTGTCTTACCGCCGACAGAATCCCAAGGGATATCCCCGCAATGGAGGACAGCACAAAGGAAAAGAAACCCAGCTTCAGAGTGACGGGCAGCTTGGTGAAAAATTCACCGGTAAAGGGCTGCCTAGTCCGGTAAGAGGTTCCCAGATCTCCCTGGATTAAATCCCCTATATAGGAAGCAAACCGCACCAGAAAAGGACGATCATAGCCCAGCTCGTGATTCAGTGCATCCACCGTTTCCTGCTTGGCGGAAATCCCCAGTATCTGTCTTCCCGGATCTCCCGGCGTGAAATTCATAATAGAAAAAACAATAAACAGGACCCCCAGCAGAGTCGGTATGATAAGGAGCAGCCTTTTTAATATGTACTTCAGCATTCTACATTTCTCCCCTGTCGCAGCAATATATGTCGGATATGCATTATTTTCATAACGCAAACTTCAACACTTTATCGTAACATAGTCATATAATATTGCAATATGCGGCATCTGTCAACAATTAGCCCCATCTATGGTATAACTTTTATTCATAGCATTCATGATATTTTTACAAATGCAATCCGGTTGTTTTCATGTATAATATTAGATATTTACTATGTTTGGTCATTTTATTTTTTGTTACACGTTAACGTGAACAAATGGATACAAAACGAGGAGGACTTTATGACTTACCGCCTGTTCCGGCGCATCCGGTTCCAATACCGGTTCCGACGGTATGGCGGCATCCGCAACCGACGGGGCGGAAACGTCACAGTCTGCCGGAAGGACGGATTTAAATATCCGCATCGGCGACGCGTTTAGTACGGTGGATCCCCACAACCTGTCACTGAATGCCGACATGGGCCTTTGCCGGCAGATTTACGAACCCCTGTACTGGCTCAACGACAGCGCAGAAGAAGTTCCCATGCTGGCAACGGAATATTCCGTAAGCGAAGACGGCCTCACCTGGACCTTTAAACTGCGGGAAGGCGTTACCTTCCAGAACGGAGAAGCCCTGAAGGCCAGCGATGTGGTTTATTCCTATGAAAGATGCTTCGACAACGCCTATATGCAGGAAAAGGTGGAAGCCATAGACTCCGTAACCGCTCCCGATGATACCACGGTGGAGCTTCATCTGAAATACCAGTTTTCACCCCTCATGGAAAAAATCGCATCCATCGGTATCATCAGTGAAGCCTTTGCAGAAGAAAATATGGACGACCAGGGCCTTCTCGGCTTTCATGCCTGCGGAACCGGAGCCTATTCCCTGGCAGAGGCTATTCCCGATGTCAGTGTGACTCTGGAAGCATACCCCGGTTACTGGGGAGGCGAAGCTCCTGTCAAAACCCTTCATTTTGAACAGATCACAGACGATACCACAGCCATTACCGCTTTCGAAGCCGGAGAAATTGACGTAATGGGTGTCCCTTCCGCCAACTGGGAGGAGATTTCCGCCAACGATGCTTTTGAAACCTCCGCCCGCCCCTCCAATCATGTGGTCTATCTGATCTTCAATACGGAAACGGAACCTTTCAATAATAAAGAACTGCGTCAGGCGGTTGCTTATGCCGTAAACCGCCAGGATATCATTGATGTGGCCGCCGACGGATTAGCTGACCCGGCATCCACTCTGGCCACCTCTTACATGTTCGGTTACACCGAGGACCACATGTCCTACGAATATGATCCCGAAAAAGCAAAGGAGCTTCTGGCACAGGCCGGCTATCCCGACGGGCTGGATATCGGAAGCATCAAGACTATGGGCGGCTCTTATTTTGAAAAGGTGGTTCAGGTTGTCCAGGCGGAGCTTGCTGAAATCGGCATCACCAGCACCATTGAAAGCATGGACGGAAACAGCCTGGTAAACGACTGTATCACCGGCAATTTTGCCATGGCTGATATGGGGCAGAACCTGAGCCTGGATTATGACTTCCTGAAAACATACTTCAATGAAGAATATATCAACGGCCTGAATATGGCACGTTTTTCCGACAGTCACATCCAGGAGCTGTTTGATAAAGGCGCTTCCACCACAGATAAAGAAGAACGCCTTGCCATTTATAAAGAAATTGAGGATTTAACCCAGGAGGCCTGTGCATATGTCCCTCTTTATAATCTGCAGACTACTACCGCCTGGAACAAGGATCTGAACTACTCCCCTTCCATAACCGGCGTTCTTTATAAAGACTGCAGCTGGAAATAACTTTACGCATCAGTCAAAATGCATGCGGCCGCGGCCGCGGAATCGAGGTTGCCATGATAGACCGAAAGGAACTCCAAAAGAAAGCGGAAGAACTGATAACACGTTATCAAATCCCCTCCGTCAGCATCACTTATTATCAGAACGGATGCTATGAAACCGTAAATGCCGGTTATAAGGATGTGGAAAAGCAGATCCCCGCCGATGCGGATACCCTGTATTCCATCGGATCCTGTACCAAATCCTTTACTGCCGCCGCTATTGCCGTGCTCTGCGATAAAGGCCTGATCCACCTTGAGGATCCGGTGGTAACGGTGCTTCCGGAATTCGGTATGTATGATTCCTATGCCGGTTCCCATCTGACCATCCGGGATATGCTCTGCCATCGCTGCGGCCTTCCCCGGCATGAGCTGGCCTGGTATCCCCGTCTTTCCCAATATAACGAAAAACAGATGATCGATATGCTGCGTTTTCTGAAGCCCAACGAACCGTTCCGTTATAAAATGCAGTATCAGAATATGATGTATACCCTGGCCGGTTTTGTTATCAGCCGGGCAAGCGGCACCACATGGGAGAAATTCGTACAGGAAAACCTGATTGATCCGCTGGATATGGGCCCCATTTCTTACGATGCCCCCCAACTGGAGACCTTTGAAGGACGAGCCAGGGGCTACCGTTTCTTTGAAGATGGGGACATCCCCGGCAACAGGCAGGTCCCCTATTGCCCTCTCTATACCATGTGTCCTGCCGGCTCCATCAGCATGACCAGTACACAGCTGGCTAAATGGGATGCCCTTTTCCTCAACAAAGGAAAGGCTAACGGAAAACAGATTATCTCCGAGGAAATGTGTACCCAGATGTTCTCGCCCCAGATGCTCCTTTCCGATCCTATTGCCGCCCCTCTTCAGGGTTATCTGGACATGTGCTCTTACGGACTGGGCTTTTTCGTGGAAAATTACCGGGGAACCAAAGTGGTACAGCACGGCGGCCACATAGACGGTTTCATCGCCGACCAGTGTTTTGTCCCGGATAAGGATTTCGCCTGCTCCGTGCTGACCAATTCCGAAAATCCTTATGGAGCCCGTGTAATCCGCTATCTTCTTCTGGACGAGGCCCTCGGCCTGGAACCGGTGGACTGGATCGGAAACTTCCTCAGTTTCCATAACGACATGAAGCAGAAACAGGCAGAAGCCCTCACCAGCCGTGACGCCGTGAAATCCCAGTCCGGCGAATACCCCTGTCCCGCTCCGCTCTCCGCCATCTGCGGCTCCTATGCAGATAACGGCTACGGAGATATCACTATCCGGGAAGAGGAGAACGGCCTTGCCCTGGAGCTGGGAACCCTCACCCTCCACGGCTTCCACTGCCGCAGCCAGTATTTCCTGTTTACCGAAGAGCATGTGCTTCCCGGTGTACAACTGGAAGCAGAAGCAGAAATCGACCGGGAAGGAAACGTGACCGCCTTTTTGGCAGCTATGGAACCCACAACAAAAGAAAAAATCCGTTTTATAAGAAAATAGCTTTACCGCACATAAAAACAGCCTGCCGCTCCCTTTTTACAAAGAGATTCCGGCAGGCTGCCGTTCCGTTCATTTCCGTTTTTTCGGCTGCTGTCCAAGGTTCTTTCCCGCGTTTGGATATCCGGCACCGCGCCCTGTGCATTCCCTCTATAACCCAAATGCCTATTTTCCCTTATTATCGCTTCCCGATCGAGTA
Organism: Eisenbergiella sp. OF01-20; assembly: GCF_003478085.1. Taxonomy (NCBI): domain Bacteria; kingdom Bacillati; phylum Bacillota; class Clostridia; order Lachnospirales; family Lachnospiraceae; genus Eisenbergiella; species Eisenbergiella sp. OF01-20. Next base: position 237,385 of record NZ_QUES01000002.1, read on the forward strand.
TACTCCAAAATATCCCCGGGCTGGCAGTCCAGTACATCACAAATGGCATCCAGCGTGGAGAACCGGACAGCCTTTACCTTTCCGGTTTTCAGGTTAGACAAATTTACATTGGAAATTCCAACCTTAGCCGCCAGCTCATTTAATGACATCTTCCTGTCTGCCATAACACGATCCAGCCTTAGTATTATCGCCATATATCTCTCCTGTTTCTAAACGGTCATATCCGAATTATTCTGGTATTTATAACCATAACGCATCAAAAGTGCAAAGACAAGGATAAAAAGGCCCGGAAAAAGATAATTCCCATCGAACATACAATGTCTTCCATTTGCCAGGATTTCAAAATTCGTATAATACCCGTTTATCCGCGGGAACAGAAAAGAGGAAACAAACATCAAAACACCTACTGCTATCCCCAGACGGTATAATGCACAATTAAACGGTCTCTTACTGATTGCTATGGAAATAAGCATCAGAAAACACAAACACAAAATTATGCAGTACAACATCTTCCGGTAATACCTGACTGTCAATTCCATATCACTAAATACATCCGTTCCCGGCAAGGATGTAAACACAGGGAAATAAGCCAATACCATTACTCCGGATAAAAAAATAGCAAACCCCAGCAATATTTTAAATCCAACAGTCAGCCGGATTGGTTTCTCCTTTTCCCGGTAAATAATAGGCGATTCTCCGCAACTGCCCTTTTCACTTTTCCAATCAACGGGAGCGGTCAGCTTCTCCGTTTTCTTCCCTTTTCGCTTAAGCCATCCATAGAGACCTTCCATATCCATACTTCTACCTCCCTGTTAAAGTGTTTGATCCGCAAACTCCACCTGTTCTTCCGGCTGCCCGGCTTTATAACAAAATTACCTGCTCCCGCTGTTATCTTCAATACATAAAACAGAAATTTCTCAGCCCTATTTCCTCTTGTTCATAGTTATAATTATCCTAATATGAAATACAAGGCATGGTATTTTACTCTTATTTCTTTCTTCCTCGTTTTACCTGTGAATTTATTACCATCCATTATTATCCTTTAGATACAATATAGCATATAAATTTAAACTCTACAACAATTTATTTAATGATTATCATTAAATTTTTAACAGTAAACATTCTAGTTGTTTTATATTTTAAAATATAAAAAGGCCTCCAGGTTTCCGCTCCCTTATCCTGTCCCGTCAATACACAGAACCCGGGACAGGATAAGTCCGCCCATACCAATCAAATTTTTTTCACCTTTGCACTCCCCTCTCAGCTGTGATAAAGTAAAAACAACAGACTCAGACTTCGCAGGTGCCAAATGACCGTCCGCCCGCTGCCAGAGCGGTATCCCCGGGACTGAAAAGGAATTTTCACCAGTGCCTTTCGAATTACTTTAGTAATTTACCATGGAGATAAGACCGATCAAGCGTGTCAGCCTCACCTGACACGCTTGATGCCCTCGGGCTTATCGGAATGTCCGGTCTGACGGAATGGCGAAAATCCTTTTCAGTCCCGGGGATACCGCTCTGGCAGCGGGCGGACGGTCATTTGGCACCTGCGAAGTTTGAATAACAGATTTTTAGAAGAAAGGATAGATATACCATGAAAAATGCAGAAGAGCTCCGCCGTGCACTCCGTGCCATCGATCATAAAAGCTACCCCGCTTATAAGGATCTCAAGGGCAGCTATACCTTTGGAACCTATACCCTGTCCATCGACCATGTACAGGGGGATCCCTTTGCTTCCCCTTCCCGTCTGAGCATCCTTGTAGCCGGAAAGACAGCAGGTTTTCCGGCCTCTCTCTTTGATACCAGATATAAACGGGTGGCTCTGCAGGACTACCTGAACCGCCTTTTCTACCAGGAAATCGAAAAATATACCTTTAAAGCCAAGGGTTCCGGTAAAAGCGGGCTCATCAGCGTCAGCAGGTGCGGCCAGGAAATTCTGGAACGTTCGGCGGTAACAATCCACCCGGAAAACGGAGGTCTTCACATCCGGCTTGCCGCGGGTTTTCCCGCAAACGGAAGAACCATCAATGCCTCTCAGCTGGAGCGGATTCTTTTTGATTTCCTGCCTGTGTGTGTGCAGACGGTCTGTTTTTATAAAAAACTATCCCCCGCCAGGGTGCAGGAGGTCATCCATCTGGCTGAGGATCAGCATTATATCCGTACCCGGCTTTCCGATCTGGATTTGTGTGCCTTTGTGGCAAACGGAGCCATCCTGCCCAGACAATCCGGCGTATCGGACAAGCCTATGAAAGACGGGATCCCTTTCACTTCCCCCGCCTCCATGGAGATCACACTTACACTCCCTCATCACGGTCCCCTCACGGGGATGGGTATCAAAAAGGGAATTACCCTCATTGTAGGAGGCGGTTACCACGGCAAATCCACCTTGCTTGAGGCGCTGGAGCTGGGCGTTTATAATCATATTGCAGGAGACGGCAGGGAATATGTCATTACCGACGACAGCGCGCTCAAAATCCGCGCTGAAGATGGAAGAAGTATTAAGAAAACAGATATTTCCATGTTTATCAACAATCTGCCCAATGCCAAAGATACCAAGGCCTTTTATACGGAGGATGCCAGCGGAAGCACCTCCCAGGCCGCAAATGTCATCGAGGGAATAGAAAGCGGGACTTCTCTTTTCCTCATTGATGAAGATACCTGTGCCACCAATTTCATGATCCGGGACGAGCTGATGCAGCGGGTGGTATGCCGGGAGGAAGAGCCAATTACCCCGTTTATTGAACGGGCCCGTTTTCTTTACGAAACCTGCGGCATCTCCTCCATTATTGTTGCCGGAAGCTCCGGCTCCTATTTTCATATAGCTGATGCCATCCTTCAGATGGATCGCTATGTACCCAGGGATATAACCGCCTTTGCCAAAAAAGAAGCGGCGCTTTATGCGGACAGGAATCCGGAAAATCCCGAAGCCGGGATGCCCCAGATTCTTCCGGATCCGGCACTGCCCTCCTTCCGCCGTGCTCCCGGCTATAATCCGGCCCTCCGAAGGGACGATCGCCTTAAACATAAGGCGCATGGCAGGGAGACAATCCAGCTGGGGCACGAGACAATTGACCTGCGGTATCTGGAACAGCTGGCCGATACCGAACAGACCGCCGCCCTTTCTTTCATGCTGGCCCTTGCGGAAAAAAGCTTGTTCAACGGGCAGACAAGCATGAAGGTTCTCGTGGATTCCCTGCTTTCTCTTATAGAGAAAAAAGGGCTTGAAGCCCTGTCTGATTCCTCTTACCTTCCCACGGATCTGGCTGTTCCCAGGAGACAGGAGATCTTTTCCTGCTTTAACCGGTACCGGGGATTGAAACTATAAAAGGGAAAGAAACGAAGATGAAGCTAAATTAAGAATTGGCTCCCATATGTTCGGAAGCAAAGAGCTGACAAAATACCATCAAACGCCGGGGATTATTCCGGATCTGCTAATGTAAAAGATTATAGGAGCAGACATCTCTACAGCCACTGAATAAAAGCGGTCTTGTCAGCACTGTTGTATCCGGCATTTTCATAAAAACGGAGGGTCTCCCCATCCTTTGCCCCCGTAAGAAGCATCATTTTATAACAGCCGGCAGCTTCCGCCAGGTCTTTTGCATAGGCAAGACAGGCGGAGGCCAGCCCTCTCTTCCGGTAACTGCAGTGGGTAACCACATTTTCTATCAGTGCATAAGGCCTTCCCTGCCTCGTTAAATTAGGCACTATCACACAGACGCAGGAAGCGGCGAGCCTTCCCTCTTCTTCCGCCACAATAATATGGTGGCTGGGATCCGCCATAATCTGCTTCCAGGCTGTCTCCAAAGGTTCCCTGTCATCCGGCAGCGCCTTCTCGTGAAGGAACAGGTAAAGTTCCAGAAGCTCCTGTAAGTCTGTCTTTCGTGCTTCTCTAATCACCGCAGCTCTCCTCCGCCATTTCACGCATCCTCTCCGTATAAGCCTCATTGGAAAAACCGGCCGCCCTCTTAAGCGCCGCTTTCCGGTATTTCTCATACAGCTGAGGATTATTCAGCAGCCGCAGCATCTGCTGCGCCAGACGTTCTTCCTCCGGCGTGATAACCGAAGCATCCAGATTTTTTTCCGTTTCCAGATTGGGAATCAGAATGCCGTAGTCCCCATCCGTATATTCCTCTTTCCCCACATAAGCCCGGAAATCTTCCATAAGGATTTCGGCCGGGCCGGTCATACAATTCGTGGAAATTACCGGTTTTCCCAAAGCCATAGCTTCCACAAGGACATTGGGAAATCCTTCATTTAAAGAAGTCATTACGTAAATGCTCCCCAGCTTCATCCAGGGAAAGGGATTTTTTTTCATACCCGGAAAGCTCACCACATCCGAAATTTTTAAATCCTCCGCCAGCTTCCAGTATTCCTGGAAATCTCCCTCACCTACAATGAGCAGCCTGGACTCCGGCCGTTCTTTATGAACCAGAGAAAAACTTTTCAGCAGATGCCAGAAGCCCTTCACATCATCCTGCCGTCCCATGGATACAATCACGCTGCCGCAGTCCCGGAAGGGCATACGGTCTTCTTCCATATCCGCCTTTTCCTGTTCTTCCCTGATGTCAAAGGGATTATAGAGGGTAACCGTTTTGGCGCACTGAAATTTCTCCCGGATTTCCGCTTCAATAACCCGGGAGCAGCTGATGATTTTATCCGATCTGGAACAGAACAGCTTCAGCAGGCGCGGATTTCCCATGTCCATATAGCTGCGTACCCCGCACCAGGTCTTTCCCGCGGAACGGGAAAACACATTCACCAGATTGGCCGTGGGTCCGAAGCTGTATGCAATATCAATGCCAAGCTCTTTTTTCAGTCTCCTGACTTTACGGCTCCTCCGGAATACATTACGGATTTTCGCAAGCTTTCCGTCCGCCGCCCCCATATGCAGATCAATAACCCGGAGCCCCCTGATATCATAGGCAATATCCCTGGAACTGAAAATCACGATATAGATCTCGTAAAAAGGCTCCAGCAGCCGTGCGGTAGCCACACAGACCCTCTCAAAGCCGCCCTGATGCAGCATAGGTACCAAGAGCATTATTTTTTTCTTCATAGGATTTTCTCCTGCAGATAAATTGTTTCCAACATCTTCACCTGATCCGATACATCGAATCCTGCATCCTTGACGGCCTGTTCCATTTGTTCCCTGGAATACCCCTTCCGTTCCAGTATATTCGCCGCCCAACGGTCTGCTCCCAGGGAAAGAGGCATTGCCTGCGCCAGCCCGGTAATCAGCACCTCCGGCGTCACGCTGTCCGATATGAGACACCTAAGGCCGCTGGCCTGGGCTTCGATTACGGTACCCGGCAGCCCTTCAAAAATAGAAGGGAATACAAAGAAATCCATTGCCTGATAGTAATCGCTTACCTTTGCCTGGTTTCCCGTAAAAATCACGTTATCCAAAAGCCCCTGAGAGGCCGCTTTCTCTTTCACTGCGGGAAGCAGGCTGCCCTCCCCCACCAACAACAGCCGGGATCCGGGCAGTTCTTTATTCACCCTCCCAAATACATCCAGAAGGAAATCATGGTTTTTCATGTGTCCGAAACGCCCCACATGACCGATTACCAATGCATCCGGGGGAATGCGCAGCTGATGCCGCATACTTTCCCGTATCTCTTTATTATAAGCAAAAGCAGAGGCGTCTATGGCGTTGGGTATCGTTTGCACAAGGCCCGCCCGGGCCATCTTTTTCCCAAAAACCGCTTCTCCCGCCAGGTAAGAGCAGGTCAGGCAGAGATCCGCTTTTTTACCCAGATTCCGGCGAAGGATCCGGGTTAGCATTCCTTTCAAACCCGGATCCACTCCTGCACTCCTCGCATGGGCAATGGTAAGCGGCACGCCGGATTTTTTGGCAATGGGAAGATAGATCGACGCCGTACTGGTCATATGTCCGTGTACCGCCCGGTATCCCGGATGTTCCGCAAAAAAAGCCTTCCATGCCTTTCTGTAGGCATGCCAGTTCATCACGCGAAACCGGGGGACCCGATACACATGCCCCCCCAGCCGTTCGATTTCTTCATCAAAAAAACCGGTTTCTTCACTATGGACACAAAAATCGAATTGTATCCTGTCCCGGTCCATATGGCGGTAGCTGTCCATTACCCGGCTTTCCGCACCGCCCAGGCTGGTCCCTCCCAGAACCTGAAGCACTCTTATGGGTTCCTTCACCGGTCATTCCCTCCGTTTCTTCGCATCCGCCCATGAAAGTCGCTTTCCGCGGGGGGGCGGATGCCCTGTAACCGCCACGATACCGGCTCCGATGCTGTGCAGCAAGTGCACGTCACGATCTGAACAATAACATCAGCTTTACCAAAATCCGTTTTCCGGCTGCCTGTATATATTCTGCAAGATTTCCTGCAGGGCTGCGTTTTTCTCCCGGGACAGCCAGTAATTCCCTGTATGAAATAAACTTTTCGGGATATTCTGCAAGCATTCTTTCATACCACAGGATTTCTGAGGGCTTCATAGCATTTGCATGGATCACTAATGTTGTGTAGCCCTTCTTATCACGCAAACACCCCTTCTTTCTTGCGGAGACCGGAAGGAAGGTAAGTCCTTCCCGGCAGTAGGGCTTCTTCCCGAATCCGTCGGTAAGGAAAGAAAATCCGCAGTCCTTCAGAGCCTTTAGTGTATTTTTATCAAAAGTATGCCCGGGGGGCATAAAGATATCCGTGGTTATCCCTTTTTCTTCCAGCTTTTTTTTTCCATGGGAAATTAACCGTTTCTGCTCTTCCAGAGACACCCCTGCATATTCGGAAAAACGGTTCAAGGGGAAAAGGCCTCCCTTTTTGGTGGTATATTGATGCTTACAGCCATGCTGTGCTATCACCCAGCCATCCTTCTCAAGCTCCTTCAGATATTCCCAAAAATCCTCTCTGGGAGCCGCAACCCGCAGGTTTTCATCCTGGTTATCAGGAACCACACCGATCAGCGGGCGGCAATGATATTTGTCAAACACCGCCTTCAGGGCAAGAAAATTATCCCAATTCATGTCCGCCGTGATATCATCCATACGGATCGCTATTTTCATTCCAGCTTATCCCCCGCCTGCAGCGTGCGGCCGCTCTCATATTCCTCAATCAGAAGGGAACCGTCCACCGTACGCACGATCACTTTCCCATCCATGGTATCTATGATCTCTCCCGGAGCATACCCGGAAAAATCCAGCATTTCATCAAAGGGATGGGCACTCCATACCGTCACCCGTTCCTCCCCGCACATACAGAAGGCGCCCGGAAACGGCCTGGTAACCCCTCTCACCAGATTATAAATATCCCTGGTCTTTCCCCGGAAATCAATTTTTCCGTCCTCCGCAGTACGCTTGTTATACCAGCTGCTGAAATCCCCGGACTGCCGGTTAACCACCACATTTCCTTCCCGGAACGCCTCCAGCAGCCTCCTGATCAGACGTTTGGACACCAATATGTTCTTATATTGCAGCGTCCGGATAGTATCATGGGGGGTAATAGAAAACATTTCATTGGCAAAAACATTCGGACTGTCCGGATCCGCATCATACTGGAACAGGTTCAGCACAAACCGGGTATCCCCGTTAATCACGGACCAGTTTAAAGGCGAACGCCCTCTCCCGTAAGGAAGATAACCGCAGCTTCCGTGAAACCCGAATATACCATATTGAAAACGATCCAGCACCGCCTGGGGAATCAGTCTCTGCCACCCCATGGAAATACCGATTTCAAACTCATTTTCCGCAAAAAAACGAGCCGTCTCCTCATCCTTCAGACCATAAGAATGCGTTTCAAAAACAGGAATGCCATACCTCTCCGTCAGATAACCCAGACCTTTATATCCCGAAACCTGATTTCCAGAAAGGACCTCCGGATGAATCGTCACCACCAAATCCACCGGACATATCTTTTCCTGCACATAAGATACAATTTCCGCCGTAGTATCCTTCACGCCGAAAATAACTACCTTCATCTTCATATGCTCCCATCCTTTCCCATACCACCAATCCCCATACACCAATCCTTCCCCGTATCGCTGGCCAATACCTTCCGGGGCCTGCGTCTGTCTCTTTTTACAGATTTTCTTTATACCAGTCAATCGCCAGACGGATTCCCGTTTCAAAGTCATAGTCCGGATCGTAACCCAGATTTACCCTCGCCTTGGTGATATCCGCATTGGAATCCCGGACGTCTCCCCTTCTGGGAGGGCCGAATTTGGGTTCCATTTCCTTCCCCAGCGCTTTGCACAGATCATAATAAATGTCAATGAGGAATTCTCTTCCGCCGGATCCGATATTATAGGCTTCCCCGGCCGCTTCCCCGGAAGCCAGGCAGGCTTTCAGATTGGCTTCGATCACATTGTCGATATACGTAAAGTCACGGGATTGTTTTCCGTCTCCATTAATGGTGGGAACCTCATCGTTAAGCAGCTGCTTCAGGAATTTGGGTATTACGGCCGCGTACATCCCATCCGGGTTCTGCCTGCGTCCGAACACATTAAAATAACGCAGGCCATAGGTATCCAGATCATAAAGCTTCTTATAAAGCTTCCCGTACTCTTCATTCGTACGCTTGGTAAGGGCGTAAGGGGAAAGCACCTCTCCTTCGACCCCCTCTTTTTTGGGGAGGGCGGGATGATCGCCGTATACGGAAGAGCTGGAGGCATACACAAATTTTTTCACACCGCTTTCCCTTGCCGCTTCCATCATGTTCAGTGTGCCGCCGATGTTGTTCTGCTCATAAAAAATAGGCATTTCAATACTTCTGGGAACGCTTCCCCAGGCCGCCTGGTTCAGCACATAATCCACACCGTCGCAGGCCCTTCTGCAGGTTTCCAGATCCTTGATATCCCCTTTGATGAAGGTATATCCCGGCCTGTCCAGGAACATTTCCACATTTTCCTGCTTTCCGGTGGACAGATCGTCCAGGCATCTTACCTGATAGCCCATATCCAGAATGGCTTCGCACAGATTGGATCCTATGAAGCCCGCTCCGCCCGTAACAAGAAATACACTGTCTTTAGCAAACTGCAAATTTTTATAACCCATGTTCTCTCTCCTTATAATCTCCAATAGATATATTCATCTGTCAGGTAATCCTTACGATCCAGAATCCCCTTGATATCAACCAGCACTTTTTTGTCATGGGCCGAATTGAAGTAACCACTGATTTCTTCTCCGGTGAGGTGACTGAATTCTTCATGGGCTACAGCGATAACAAGGGCATCCAGATCCTTCACCGCGTCCTTACCTGCAAGCTTTACGCCGTAGAGCCGCTCCGCCTCCTGTGCATCCGCCGTCTCGTCCACAATAACCGGATCAATCCCATACTCACGAAGCTCCTTCACAATATCGATCACCTTTGTATTTCTGGTATCCGGGCAGTTCTCCTTAAAGGTGAAGCCCAGAATAGCAACCCTGGCCGTTTTTACCGGTATATCGGCTTTAATCAGGTTCTTTACCACATTTTCGGCCACATATCTGCCCATATCGTCATTGATACGGCGCCCGGACAGAATGATTTGGGAATGATAACCCAATTCCTCCGCCTTGTAGGTGAGATAATAAGGATCCACGCCGATACAGTGGCCTCCAACCAGGCCCGGGAAGAACGGAAGGAAATTCCATTTTGTCCCCGCCGCATCCAGTACGGACTTGGTATCGATGCCCAGCTTGTTAAAAATAATGGAAAGTTCGTTCATAAAAGCGATATTAATATCTCGCTGACTGTTTTCAATTACCTTGGCCGCTTCCGCCACCTTGATGGAATCGGCACGGTATACTCCGGCTTCCACCACCAGCTCATATACTTTTGCAATGGTATCCAGCGTCTCTTCATCCATGCCGGATACTATCTTCACGATCGTCTCCAGACGATGCACCTTGTCCCCGGGGTTGATACGCTCCGGGGAATAGCCCACCTTAAAATCAATCCCGCATTTCAGGCCCGATTCCTTTTCCATAATGGGAACACAGATTTCCTCGGTTACTCCGGGATATACGGTGGATTCGAACACCACGATGCTTCCCTTCACCAGATTGCGTCCCACGGTACGGCTGGCGCCCTCCACAGGACGCAGATCCGGCGTATGATCCTCATTTACCGGTGTGGGGACCGCAACGATATGGAATTTCGCTTCCTTCAACTTGGTCTCATCGGCTGTGAATTCCACATTTGCCTGCCTGATCACATCGTCTCCCACCTCTCTGGTAGGATCATATCCCGCTTTATACTGTTCCACCTTCTGTGCATTCAAATCATAGCCGATAACATTGATTTTTCTGCCGAAAGCTACCGCAATGGGCATACCCACATAGCCTAAGCCGACGAGAGAAAGTTTTTCTTCTCCGTTTACAAGTTTTTCATATAATCCCATTTTGACCTCATTTCCCGAATCTTTCATTCGTATCTGTCTGATTTATGGATAAATGCCCGTAACAGCGGCACTTGTTTAGGACGGACCGAAACGGCCTGAACGAATACCTGCAATTTCTTCCAGATAAGCCGCCACCACAAAGTTCCTGTCGAATTTCTCCTCCACGAATTTCCTTCCCTGCCTTCCCATTTCTTTTCTTTCCTCATAGGACAAGGCAAGGAAACGCTCCACGGCTTCCGTCAGGCTGCTGCTGTCCTGGGGCTGAAAAGCCAATCCGCTGCATCCTTCGGAAAACGTATCAAGACAGCCCTCTATGGCGCTGGCAAGCACCGGGCGCGCCGTCGCCGCCGCCTCCAGAAGGACATTGGACATCCCTTCATGGTAAGAAGGGTGGATGACCGCCTGGCACTCCTTTAAAAATACCGGCACATCGTCCCGGTATCCATAATAACAAAGAATTCCTTTTTCCTCCAGCTCCTTCACCCTTGGCTCATAAATATGTCTGGTTTCCTCTTCATAGGCTCCAAGAATCTGGAACAGGGTTTCGGGATGCTTTTCATGGACCGCCTGTGCGGCTGTCATCAGCTCCTCAACCCCTTTGTCCTTCATCAGACGCATAATGGATACAAACCGGATCTGCCCGTCTCCCGGAGGGTATTCCTCCGGCCTGTGCTCATCAAGGTTTACCCCGGATCCAGGAATCACCCGCACCTTTCCGGTAACACATTTTTTCCGGACCAGGAAATCCCGGTTCCCTTTATTTTGGAAAAAGACACAGGCTGCCGCCTTTAAAGCGGTCCGGTACATAAGAATTATCATTTTCTGCAAAATCCCGCCGTTTTCCAGCGTGGTTCCCAGCCCCGTCACATTCACCAGATATGGCGTCCCGGTCAGTCTTGCTGCAAGGCCGCCGTAAATATTGGGTTTAATCGTATAAGTCAGCACCGCAAGCGGCCGGTGCCGCTTAATAAGTCTCCGGTAAAAAAGCATGAGCTTCATGTCCTGAAAAGGGTTCATCCCCCGCCGTTCAAAGGCGGTGGGAATATATTCGCAGCCGAGCGCTTTTATCTTGTCCACATAACCGGTATCCGGCACGGATACAAGAACACGGAAGCCTTTTTCCAGCAGCGCCTTCAGCACTTCCTTGCGGAAATCGTAAAGGCCGGAGTCGCTGTTGGACAGTATCAATAGGGAAGAAGACATTGGATTCTCCTTGTTTTATATTCAGTAACCGTTCAGACAAGTCTGAACCGTACCGTTTTTTAATCACATCGGCCGTCAGATCGGCGGATCATGATTTCATTATATTTCATCATACAGATATTTTCTTCGTAAGCGCCGATGGCTTCCTCATTGGCTTTCCCTTCCAGATTCCTGATGATCTGTGCGGGTACGTTTACGCCGCAGGCATAGGCATGGGGATAACCGCCCCCAAAGCGGGGATTTACCTCGGAAAATTTGTATTCGCCGTCCACCTTGAAAATATCTATGTCAATAATACCACAAAATCCAATGGTTTCAACGAAATTTTTTATCAGGTCAAACAGTTTCGCGTCTTTTACGGAAACGGATTTGTCCGTTTCCCCGGCGCGCATCTTGATTTTTTCTTTTACAAATATGGAGGTTACCTTCCCGGTGATCATATCAATATACACATCGGCTCCATACTCCGTGCCGTCCATATACTCCTGGATCATCATATCCTCATGCAGCCTGCAGAGAAGTTCAAGTTCTTCTTTACAGGTTACCTTGTTGATATTGATGCTGGCGCTTCCCCTGGCAGGCTTGACAAAAACCGGGTAATGCATCCGGCCCTCCTCCACCGCCTTTTCAAATGCCTTCGGATCCATAAAGCAGCGTCCGGTGGGAAATCCCAATTGCGTCAGCTTCTGATACATCTTGTATTTATCAAAAGAGAGGGCAACTGCTTCCGGAGAAGATATGACAGGCGTAGTGCCCGCCGCCAGAAATTCCTCCCTGTGTTCCGCCAGAAGGGTCAGTTCCGGATCAATCAGGGAAAATACACCTGTGATTTTCTTTTCCCGGCAGATTTCCAGAATCCGCTCCAGATACCCCGGCTCCGTCATGCGGGGAACCAGAATAGCCTCATCCGCCTCATAGACGGCGGGAGCCAGCTCGCTGCAGTCCGTTGCATAGACCTTTCCCCTGCCGGCCAGTTCTTTTTTGAAATACTGAACCACCTTGTTCCTGGTTCCTGCGCTTAGAATCAATACATTTATCATCATTTTACCTCTCAACCGTTACCGGCGGACTGCCTTCTTTTCCGGATTTCCGCCAGATTTCCTTCTGAAACGGAAGTATCCTCCGCCACCTCATCCCTGGCAAATACGACGGCCACCGTCTTTACCAGAATGCTGATATCCATAGCCAGAGTAAGGTTTTTCACATACTCCACATCCTTGGCAAGCCGGCTGTCCCAGTCCAGGAAATTCCTCCCTGAAACCTGGGCAAGCCCGGTCAGTCCGGGTCTTACCGTATGGCGCAGCCGTTCTTCCTTAGTATACCAGGGCAGATAGGACACCAAAAGAGGCCTGGGGCCGATGATGCTCATATCCCCTTTCCAGATATTAAAAAGTTCCGGCAGTTCATCCAGGCTGGTAGACCGGAGCAGCTTTCCGAATTTGGTCAGCCTGTCCGCATCCGGCAGAAGGTTTCCGTCCTTATCCCGTTTATCTGTCATGGTACGGAATTTGCACAGGGTAAATATTTTTTCATTCCTTCCGGGACGTTCCTGATGGAAAAGCACCGGGCTTCCCAGCTTTACCCGCACCAGAACGGCAACCACCAGAAGTATCGGGCTTACTGCCACAATGGCGACGGAAGAAAGAAGAAAATCAAGCAATCTTTTACCAAACTTTTTATAAAACATCCTGACCTCTTTTCTAAAGAACTGTCGTGAAATCCCCTGCCGGGATTAAAAAAACTTCCGTACAATGCCGATAATGAATTCCATATCCTCCGGCGTGTTTTTGATATCGCTGGGAAGACAGAATCCTTTTGTAAAAATCCGCTCTCCTACGCTGCCGTTTTCCTGCATCGTGATAAAATCGGCCTTCTCATAAAACGGCTGAAGGTGCATGGGCTTCCAGATCGGACGGGATTCGATATTTTCCGCCTCCAGCGCATCCATTACCATATCAGGGGTCACGCCGCTTTCCGGATCAATAGTCATGCAGGACAGCCAGTTATTGGCATCCCCGTCCGGGTTCATGGGATTCATGGCAATGGCGGGAATATCAGCAAAGGCTTCTTTATACTGCCTGTATATCTCGTTCTTTTTCTGCTTATGCTCTTCCAGATGAATAAGCTGCCCCCTGCCGATACCTGCCACCACATTGGACATCCGGTAATTGAAGCCAAGCTGGGAATGCTGGTAATGTCTGGCTTTATCCCTCGCCTGTGTGGAGAGGAAACGGGCTTTTTCGATGGCCGCTTCGTCGCGGGATACCAGCATACCGCCTCCGGAGGTGGTGATGATTTTATTTCCGTTAAAGGAAAAGATACCGTAATCCCCGAAGGTTCCGGTCATCTGCCCCCGGAAGGTTGCGCTTAAGGATTCTGCCGCGTCCTCAATGAGAGGGACATGATAACTGTCACAGAGAGCCCGTATTTCATCAATTTTGGCAGGTGTACCATAGAGATGGGCGCAGATAACCGCTTTCACCTGCGGGTATTTGTCAAAAGCCTTTTTCAGGGCTTGCGGATCCATGTTCCAGGTATCTTCTTCCGAATCGATAAATACCGGCGTTCCCTTTTCATAACAGATAGGATTACAAGTGGCGGAAAACGTGAGGTCGGAAGAAAAAACAATGTCCCCCGGCTGTATGCCGATCAGACGCAGTGCCAGATGGATCGCCGCCGTTCCCGCGCTCAGTGCCGCCGCATATCCGCAGCCGGTATACGCCGCCATTTCCTTCTCGAAGCTGTTTACATTAGGGCCTAACGGAGCGACCCAGTTGGTATCAAATGCCTCCATCACAAATTTCTGCTCTTCCCCATGCATCGTGGGGGAAGAAAGATAAATTTTTTCCCTTTGTACCTTTTGTTCCATATTGACCTCGATTTCCACGGATGAATCCGTACTTGATTCTGTCTGAACGGTTACGAAAGAAGTTCTATCATACCCAGCCGGCTGTTCAGGAGAAAGACGACTTCCCGGTTTCCGATAGCCGGCGCCGGCGCCGGCTGATCGATCTGCACATAGCCGTTTTGGGTGAGCCGCTCCAAATCTTCCCGGAAAGCTGTGCTTTCATAGCAGATATGGTAGGGCGCGTTTTTATAAGTCTTTATCAGGCCGGAAACTACACTGTCAGGCGCATTGGGGCTTACCAGTTCCACCACATAGCCATCTTTTTCCAGAAACAGGATATCCACCTTGCGGTACGTGTCGACAGTGATATCTCCCCGGCGTATATAACCCAGCTTTTCAAATTCTTCGGCCGCCTTGTCTATCTTTTTCACAAGGTAGCCCACATGATGTATTTTCATAATAATGCCTCCTGCGGTAAGCCGAATGCAGCAGATCGGAACGGTTACGTCTGAACGGTCATTCTTTCCGATACAGATAGGTGGGCACAATCTGCGCCACCAGAGGCCTGATATCTTCCACCTCGTCCCTGGACGCATCCTCCAGACGTTTCAGCTGGATAAAAAACTCTCTTTCGTCCAGCTGGATGGGGCGGCCGATATGGATCAGCCGGTTGGCCGTATCCTGCATTCCTTCCTCGTCCATCAAAAGCTCTTCATACAGCTTTTCCCCGGGACGCAGGCCTGTAAATTCGATTTGGATATCCTCTCCCAGCTTGTAGCCTGACAGACGGATCAGGTTTTTAGCCAGATCCAGAATTTTCACCGGCTCGCCCATATCCAGGATGAAAATCTCTCCACCCCTGGCATAGGCTCCCGCCTGCAGGACAAGGGAGACCGCTTCCGGTATGGTCATAAAGTAGCGGATGATATCCGGATGGGTAACCGTAACCGGGCCGCCCGCTTCGATCTGTCTCTTAAACAAAGGAATGACGCTCCCGTTGCTTCCCAGCACGTTTCCAAAGCGCACGGCAACAAATTCCGTATCGTAATGTTTGTTGAAGGTCTGCACGATCATTTCGCAGATACGCTTGCTGGCCCCCATGATATTGGTTGGGTTCACTGCCTTATCCGTGGAAATCATGACGAATTTTTTGACTCCGTTCACGGCAGCAGCCTGGGCGGTTTTCCATGTGCCGAACACGTTATTTTTTATGGCTTCATTGGGGCTTACCTCCATGAGGGGCACATGCTTGTGAGCTGCCGCATGGTATACGATGTCCGGCTTATAGGTTTCAAAAATATGATTGATGCGCTTGGTATTCCGTACAGACGCAATCAGCACGGTGAGCTTCAGCTCCGGATACTTGATGATCAGCTCCTGCTGAATATCATAGGCATTATTTTCATAAATATCCACAATAATCAGCTGCGCCGGTTTATGGGATGCAATCTGCCGGCACAATTCGCTGCCGATGGATCCGCCTCCTCCGGTAACCATGACTACCTTATTCTGTACATAACCCAGGATAGAGTCCAGATCCACCCGGATAGGCTCTCTTCCCAGAAGGTCTTCCACTTCCACGTCACGCAGCTTGCTTACGCTCACTTCGCCGTTCACCAGCTGATACATACCTGGAAGGGAACGCAGCTTGCAGTTGGTTTCCTTGCAGATATCCAGAATATCCCTTATAACCGTAGGCGGTGCGGAAGGAATGGCGACAAAAATCTCATCAATATCAAACAGATCCGCGGACTCGATGATTTTATCCCGTCCGCCGACCACCTTAATCCCCTGGATGAACTGTCCCATCTTCTGTTTATCATCATCGATGATACAGCGGATGACCATAGTGCTGTAATTGCTGGTAACAATTTCCTTTATCAGGGCATTGCCGGCTTCCCCCGCTCCGATTATCATGACCGAAATATTATTTTTCCGGTTTTGTATCTTATGCTTTCGGCTTCTCAGGAAACGGTATGAAAAACGGCTGATAAAGGTAAACGTAATGAGCAGGAACAAATACATGAAATAATAGCTGTCGGGCACCGGCTTGCCTGATATCTTAAACAGGTTCAGCCCCACTCCGGAAACCACCGCAGATAAAAAACAGGACATCACCAGATTCTGCATTTCGTTCTCGCCGGCGAATGCCCACAGGCTGTGGTACAAACGGAAAAGATAGAAAATGCCCATAGTCAGCAGGATGTTTATCGGCAGGAAATTCCGGATTGGCATCAGAAACTGATCCGGGATTTCATCCAGATGCATGTCATACCGAAGCAGAATAGCCAGAAAACTGGATGCCGTCACGCTGAGGATATCGTAAATGATCAGTGCCGTCCTTCGGTAAAACAACTGATAATTAAAATGGCGCGTATTCTTCTTTTCTTTATCCTTCATTTTCTTTTACTCTTTTCTTATTGAATAAAGCGGGGCCGCGTAACGTGGTATCCTTCGTTTTGCTCCGGAATGTAAGAAGCGGCGCCAGCACCGCCATCGTGGTAAACCCTAACGGATTGCAGGGATGAAACAGCCATTCCACCAGGCCAGCGACAGCAAATGCGAGGAAAACGGCAAGGGGAAGGGCGGCATACGGATCCTGACAGCGCTGCGAATCCGCAAGCCGGCCTGTCTGTCTGAGCGACAACGCATAACGTACCATCTGCAGCAGGCTCACAATACCCAGCAGCAGATAAATAACGCCTGTAATAAGCCCATGGTCATGAATCACCTGTAAGTAGGTGTTGTGGGCGTGGACGCTGAGGGTTCCGTCCCCAAGTTCCACTCCCATCTCGTCATGGCCGGTCAGGTTCCAATGGGAAATATAGCGTTTGAAGATATCAAACCGGCCATTGGAATAATCGTCCTCTTCTTCCGCCGGGCCGGCTGTCCCGGCATCCGCCGCTGTCTGTATATTCCCCGTATCCTCTGCAAAAACATCCGCTGCACCCGCATCCCGGGCGGACGCAAGCATAACCGAAATGCCTTTTACCTCCAGCCGATCTTTCTCCGGCGCAAAGGATACCTCACTCGTAGACGCCATAAACGTATCTACGAATTTCCTGACGACACTGTGTTCCTCGCCAAAAAGCTTCACATCCATACAATACGCAAACCGGGGGAAGGTAATATAATTTTCCGAATCCGCCTTGTCTCCCTTGTGCAGCGCCCATTCTTCGTCACTCGCTTCCAGTTCAAAAATATAAGGGTCGTCATACAGCGGCGGAATCAGGCGCACCGCCGAATAGGTTACCGGAAAGCTCAAAAGCACAAGCAACACTAAAAGCCCCGTTTTACCCAGGAAGCCTGCAAACCGCTCCCGGTAACACAACAGGGAAACAAATACCAGCACCGCCAGCCCCATTGCCGCCGCCGCAAGATATCCGGTTCTGGACATCGTCATCAGAAGGAAGGATACCGCCATGCCAAACAGCAAAGCTGTTGTCCAATAGGTATAAAGCCTGCGGGATTTATGATACTGCATCAGCAGCTTCACAAACAGGGCACAGATAACCAGTGTGAGATAAGCGGCCGTTACGGTCACCGTATGAAACACAAAATTATACCGGTAATAGCCCCATGCCCGGAAAGGCCTGCGCAGCACGGCAAACACCAGCGCGCAGAAAAAATTAAAAAGGATCCCATTACAGAGTATTCCCAGAAACCGTTCTTTCTTTTCCCAGGAAAGGTAAAAGAAATAAAGCAGGACAAAAGCGGCTGCCATATAGATGGGCCAGCCTCTGGTATTCCGGAATACCACCAGCAGAACAAAAAAAACGGCGACAAGAATCGTATAAGGCAGATTAAGCTGCCTCCATGCCGTTTTCTTTTTCCATATAAGAATAACCAGCTGTATCAGCACCAGGCCTGCAACGACAAAGAGGACGGCATTTAGCATGGCAAGCCTGTCCTGCTCTTCCATCCCGCGGTAAGGGCGGTAATACCAATAACCCGCCGCGGACGAAACCGCCAGCCAGACCAGATTTCCCCAATGGAACACATATTTGGGGGCGCACATGGTAAGAAGCACCAGCCCCAGGTAAATCAGGACCTTCCGGTAAGCATAGTCCTGATAGATATTATACATCGCATTTACATAATCAATACAGCCCCAAAGCGCTCCTGCCCAGAATATACTCTGCAGCCAGTCCATTCCTTTGTTAAGCACCGTTTCCCGGAGAGGAGGGAAAAGCGGCGCAATGCTGTCCCTCCGGGCATTTACCACATACAAAAGCAGGGCCGTCATCACGAGAATCCCGGCCGTATATACCATTTTATCCGCTTTAACGCCGCCGTAATAAGAAAACGGAAATACTGCCGCCAGCCAGGCAGCGGCACCAGCCAGGATCAGTGGATTGCAGATGCCCTGGAATACCCGCTGTACCTTCACTTCCCCGATCTTTTTTTTCTTTCTGGCATGATTCTCCACCAACAACATAAGAAAACCTGCCGCCAGGGCGATTCCGAATAGAATAGCGGCTTTCTTAGGGAAACTCATCTTATCCGCATACCGGAAACGCATGAGGATATTCTCGCCCGCCTGTTCGTTTATCACCTTATCGCTGCCGCAGAAATAATAATTTCCGTATATATCCAGACCCGATTCGCCGGTTTTCTGATATCCCAGTTCCACCGCTTCCTCCGGGTGGCTGATTTCCCACACATAAGCTCTGCCCAAAACCGTCTGGAACTCCACAGGTACGGTAAAAAAGCCGGGCGCCTCATAGGTGTCCAGCGCAACCTTACGGGAAAACACCACCTCTCCCCGTTCATCCGATATGGACAGCGTTACCACCTTACGTGATATATTTTGTATGGCATAAATACTGATTGTTTCCAGATAGCCTCCATCACCGATAAAGACCTGCTGGATACGGGAGTCCTGCGTCACGGCCGCCGTCTTTCCCTGCACTGCCTCACTTCCCGCTATTTCCCGCGTCCCGTCGAAAATTCCCAGCGGCCCGATCAAAAGCATCAGCACCGCCGCATAAGCGAGGATCATATATTCAATTGCCCGGTTTTTCTTAATTTTTCTGTTCATTCATTATACCAATCCATTAGCTCGTGCCTTTACACTTAAGGGAAAACGTCAGTTTTCCCATTAGCCCGCCGGGTGCGGCTCGCCCGCGCCCCTGCATTCAAGGGAAAACGTCAGTTTTCCCATTAGTATAGCATAATTTCCCTGTACTTACAACATACCCCAGAACAGGCAGGGCGAACCAGAATATCAGGACATACCTCACCAGATAGGTAGGCCCCAGTATTACCGTCCCCCAATTGAGCACCACCGGCAGAAAGGCCAGAACCCTTCCGAATTCCTTCTGTTTCATCAGGAACAGCAGTCCGGACAGATAGATCAGGAACAGAAATCCCGGTGAAAACAGCATGGAAAGCACAGGCACCTTCTGCTGAAACAATTCCAGGCTCAGCCTGCGGAACCACTCGTTGAGAAAAGGTATTTTACTCTCCCGCACTCCCGGCAGTTCTGTTTCAAAACCGAAATAGGAACTGTCCTCATACGTATAAGTAAACACCGTATTCCCCCGGTATACGTCAATCACGGCATCCGGATACCAGAAACCATAGGAAGTGAGCAGCCAGGCATTCAGATATGCTGCCGGCGCTTTCCTGCCCACCGACCACCACAGCTTCCAGAACTGTGACGGATTCTCTTTATAGCTTTCGTTGTTAAAATCAATTTTCACACGGTCGGACAATTTAGGGGTATAACGCTGCAGCGCCTCCTCCGGAAGGAACGTAAGCAGTATTTCCCGCTCCTCTTTGGTAAACACCGAGGGACTGCAGCTGTAAACCCGCGCCAGCTGCTGAATAGGCACGGTCAGCATTTCCTGATTTTCCCCATTTTCCTGTGCATGCAGCAGCCTGCCAAGCCCGCCCGTCACCAGAAGGTACAGCGCCAATGCGCCGATTCCCGCCGCCAGCACTTTCTTCCTTTTATTTTTATCGGCCCCAATCCCCGTCACGGGAATCAGCAGCAGCAGGATATAAAAGCCATTATGCCGCATGGCCGCCATAACAAACAGGGAAACCAGCAATAAGCCGTATGTTTTCCAGGATACGGCGCTTTCCCTTTCTTCAAACAGCTGCAAAAGAAGGACGATGACCAGGATCATTCCCGCTGAATACAATGTATCCTTGGCCGAACACAGCACATACATCTGAATGACGGGAAAAAATGCGAAATACAGGAAACCGGCTGCCCGAAACCACCCGGAGGTTCCTCTTTTCCTGAAAAAAGAAAGCACATAGGTGAAGCATCCTGCCATAACCGCCATCTGAAACAGCATATAAAGGGCAATGCCCATATTATAGGAAGAAAACAGCTTATTTCCCAGACTGATAATCCCGCCCAGAAGCAATACATGCAGCAGCGGATGATGGGTAGTAAAGCTACGCAAAGCTACCTGGTTAAATTCATCCTGGGCATCGTACACAAAAAAACCGGGATACACTGCCAGCAGTACAATTCCCCAAATCACCAGGAAGAAAAGAAACACAACCAGGTTTTTCCGGCGTTCAGACATCCGTGCCTCCTGATAAGCGGAAAGAGTCCGTTTCCCCTCCAGCCATTGCCACAGCCTTCCCGTCAGCAGGCCGAAGAAAAAGGTAAGAAAGGGGATGGAGATCCACATCCCCCAATCCGTAAAATCCACATATCCCGCCGATTCCAGCCGGCGGCCGAACAGGCAGGCAAGAACAAAAACGAACGCAAAGAAAAAGCGCCAGCCCTTTTTCTCTTGCAGGCTTCCGTCCTTCCAGAGGGCCTTATCCACTGCCGGGAAGCTCAATGCCCAGAGAAGGACGGAAAGGAAGCTGTTGCTGAAATCCAGTCCCTTTCCTGAAGACAGAAGCATCTGCGGAAGCCATATAATTGCCGCCAGGGTGACCGCTGCCGATATGATTTTTTGTTTTTTAACGGATACGTCCATCTTCTTTCCTGCCTTTACCTGTAACGGCCCAGACAGCACCGGACTGTTACCTTTACTCACATTACTGCTCCGTCTCGCCCTGCGTTTCCTCTTCCCCCACGATTTCCCTTACCACATACTGGGGGGCATTGTTCATGCAGATATACATCCTGCCGATGTATTCGCCCACAAGGCCCACCATCAGCATAAGCATTCCCCCGATAAACATAATAGCGGACATCAGGGAACTGAACCCAATAGGAACTATGGGGTTTACCAGTTTCTTTATAATGGTATACAAGCCGTAGAGGAAGCCGAGGAATGCACACCCGGTGCCGATCATAGTGGCGATCCGCAGCGGCTTTTCACTAAAGGCCGTAAAGCCGTTAAACCAAAGTCCCAGAAGCTTTCCCAGCGTATAACCGGACTCTCCCTCTCTCCTGTCCTGGTGCTCCACGGTCACATTCTTAATATTCCGGGTGGCCCGCAGAACAAGGCCGATTACATAAGGATACGCATTCTGGTACCGCAGCATCTCATCCACGATAAAACGCCTTGCGGCAAAAAAACTGGATACATACAGATCCGTGGGCTTCCCAAGCATGAATTTCAGCATGAGGTCATTTACCCGGCTTCCGAAATTCCGGAATGCATTATGATGCTTATGCTCATATCTGGCATACACCACATCGCTGCCATCCTCCAGGCCCTGCAGAAGATCCTTTATGGCAAAGGCGGGCGTCTGCCCATCATCATCCATGCAGACCAGAATGTCTCCCTTCACCTGATGGAATCCGGCCATCAAAGCCGCATGCTGCCCGAAATTCCTTGCCAGATTCACGCCGCATATGTTTTTCTTCGTCCTGCAGAGCTCCCGGATCACCTCAAAGGTATTATCCGGCGAACAGTCATTCACCAGTATGATTTCCCATTGATATTTATCCCGGATTTTTTCCATTTCCCTTTCGATATCCGTTACCACACCGCATAACATTTGCGCAGAACGATAGCAGGGAATCACAATGCTAACCAATTTTCTCATGCTTTTCTTCCATTCCTTTACCCATTTTCCGGAAAACAACATGCCATCAGGATTACATCCCGGTAGCCGTCCCCTTCTTTTATTTCATCCTTCAGGTAAGCTTCCTTTATAAAACCGGCCTTTTCATAACTTTTTACCGCCGCCGTATTATCCGCAAAGACACGCAGCATAAGCTTATGGAGCTTCAGCGTCTTTTCCGCATAACAGACGGCCCCTTTGGCGGCCAGCGTACCGTAGCCCTTTCCGGCCGCATCCGCTTCCCCTATAAAAATGCCGTACTCCGCCTTGTTATTCTCCCTGTCGATATCCCGGAAATAGACACTTCCCACAGGCCTGTCCCCTTTCGTTTCACACAGGATGAACTGCACCACTTCCCCTGTGGCCACCTTCGTTTCCATCCACATCCTGTGCCCCTGCTCCGTAAAGGGCTTTTGGTAAATAAAATTCTTTTTTACCCGGTCACTGTTGCGCCAATCCACAATCCGCCGGGTATCCTCCATGGTAATAGGCCGCAGATATACCGGCCCCAGATCGATTTTATTGTCCATCCTCTATCTCCATTTTCTGCAAACGGAATACCGAAAGCTCATTCTGTTCCGATCCGCCGGGGATCCGTTCCTGCAAAACCACCTGAACCTCCAGCCCTTTTTCCCGGAAATAAGCCTCCAGCCATTCCCAGGACTCCCCCGTCAGGGACACCAGCCGGACATTCTCTCCCCTGATCAGCGCATCCTCCAGAGACGCATAACCGAATACTTCCAGCTTTTTCTCCGCCAGAGGGCTTTTTGACAGCCAGCCGCCCAGAAGATCGTAATTCCCCAGGCCGGTCTCCCCATCCCGGAACATCTTCTCTGAAAACTGTACCGTAGAATATACATCCGCCAGATACAGATTCTCCGGATGGCTGCGGTAATATGCCCTGGCCGCGGTATCCGTCCGGTTAACGATCGCACGGCGGGAATATTCCTCCCCCGTTTTCTCAACGGAACGGGACAGCCCCGCCAGCGCTATCACAAAAAGAAGAACCGCCGAAACATATAACGGATTCCGGAAACGGCGGGCAGGCGTCTTTGCCTCCTCCCTCTCTTTTCCTTCCTGCAGGTAACGGAGCAGAAGAGCCCCCAGAAGAACAATCTCCGTAAAATACAGCGGATGGCTGATCCGTTCCGGTACCCGGTTTCGGAGAATCAGATACATCCATAAAAGACTCCGTACCCCGCCGAAAAGAAGAAGCTGCCAGATCACCGCCCCTCTTCTTCCCAAAAACGCCGCCAAAAGCAAAAGTACAACAAGGGCCGCCTCCGTCAGAAGAAACACAAGCTCCTGATCCGTATCAAAATCCAGACCCGGCGTATTACGTAACCTCGCCTTATACAGCCATATGCCCTCCCGGAGATTTTTCCCGAAATAGCCTTGCCTTTCCAGAGAATACTCACGGATCTGTTCCATCAGCCGGGCATCGATCCTGTCGTCCACACCGTAATTATAGTTTCCAAGCAAAGCCGTCTCTTCCTCCGACAGCCCCAGCGAATCATAGAACGCTTTGTTTTCTTCATAATTCCGGATATCGGCCGTCTTAAAATCATAAATTTCCGTGCGGGCATCAAACAGCCGGAAAAATTCCTTCCATTCCGGACTTCCGTAGGCTATCCCGTTTGCCGTCTGTCCCGCCAGAAGCCCCGCCAGAATCAGGCCAAAAACCCCGAAATAACAGGCGGCATTCCTTTTTGTAAAAACAGGTCTTTCCTCCGCCCATTTCCATATGCCTGCCACCGCTGCGAGCGGCAGAAGAAGGACCATCATTTCCGGACGCAGCAAAAAGGCCAGAAAACAAAAAAGCACAGGCAGCAGATTTCGTTTCAGGAATCCGCCCGCCCCATTTGCTTCTCCTGCCTTTTCCCCCGTAAGGAACCAGAAACATGCCGCTGCCGTCAGCAGGCCGCTGGTAACCGTATATTGCACAAAAACCAGATGCGGCAGCATAAGCGCCATAAAAAGCAGGCTTTCCAAAAGCCCCAGCATTATTTTCCCGGCTGTTTTCCGGGCATAGGGCATGCTCCGGTATACAATTACGAAAAAAGCGGCGGTCTGACACAGGCATAAAAACAGACCGTATGCATAAGAGGTCCGTAATATGCTGCAGGCCAGGCTCAGGAACAGACTCAGCGGATAGAGCATCTGGACATTTCTGCTTTCACAGGAGCCGGTATAAACGCCTGACAAAATATCCTTCATCAACACATCGTCATTAAGATCATAGTAGTAATCAAAACGGAGACTTAAGAAAAGCAGCATAACCAGCACAAAAAAGAGGGGCAATATCCAGTTTTCCCATTTTCGGTATAAGATTCTCATTTTAGTGAAAGCCATAAAATTCCTTTACTTTTCCTGCAATATAGCTTACCTGGTCTTCCTGAAGCCCATAATACATGGGCAGCCGGAGAAGCCTCTCGCTCTCTCTTGTGGTATATCGATCTTCTCCGTGGAACCGGCCATACTTCAGCCCGGCCGGTGCGGAATGAAGGGGGATATAGTGGAATACCGCCAGAATACCGGCTTCCTTCAGGTAATCGATAAGGGCCGCCCGTTCCTCCTGATCCGCCGTTTTAATATAGAACATATGCCCGTTATGCACACAATACTCCGGCACAAAGGGCAGCTGGATTTTTCCGGCGGCTGCCAGTCCCTCCAGTTCGTTCCCATACTGCTTCCATATCCGTAACCGATCCTCATTAATCACATCCGCCAGTTCCAGCTGGGCGTACAAATACGCCGCATTCAATTCGCTGGGAAGATAACTGGATCCGTAATTCTGCCAGCGGTATTTATCCACCTGCCCCCGGTAATACTTGCTGCGGTCCGTCCCCTTTTCCCGGAAGATCTCCGCATCCTCAATGTCCTTTTCATGCCGGATGAGCAGAGCCCCACCTTCTCCCATGCTGTAATTCTTGGTTTCGTGGAAGCTGAAACAGCCGAAATCACCGATTGCACCCAGCGCCTTTCCCTTATAGCCGGCCATAATCCCCTGGGCGGCATCCTCGATAACCAGAAGCTTATATCTGGCCGCAATCTCCATAATCGTATCCATCTCGCAGCCCACCCCCGCGTAATGAACCGGTACAATAGCCTTCGTTTTATCCGTTATGGCTGCTTCAATCAGCGTTTCATCGATATTCATGGTATCCGGACGGATATCCACAAACACAGGCACCGCCCCCCGAAGTACGAACGCGTCTGCTGTGGATACAAAGGTAAAGGACGGCATGATGATCTCATCCCCCGGCCCCACATGGGCCAACAGCGCCGCCAGTTCCGTGGCATGCGTGCAGGAGGTGGTCAGCAGACATTTTCTGGTGCCGGTTTTCTTCTCTATCCATTCACTGCACTTTTTGGTAAATTCTCCGTCTCCGCAGATTTTCTGGTTTTCCACGGCCTGACGGATGTATTCCATTTCTTTCCCCGTAAAGGGCGGTACATTGAATCTGATCATAGCGTCGCCTTTCTGTAACTGTTTTGTTCCTTCACAATTACTGCCAATTATTTTATATGCCCCGCGGTATAAACCCGGTATCCCTCATTTTCAAAGTCAAGTATATATTCTTTTTCCGAAAGAAACAACTGCAAGGCATTCCATTTTCCGCTTTCCGCCGGAAGCTCCCCATGCTCTTTATACACAATCACCACGGGTTCCGTCTGTAATGCCGGCAGTTCCTCTTCCATCTGCCCTTCCGGATAAGTATCCAGATCGGGCCAGGCATGACTGATACTTAAAGGCATATCCAGCAGGAAATGAAGCCCCGGTGCATTGCCGAAGGTTATAAGGCTGCGTCCCTGTAAGCCGTTTTCCTTTGCATATCCTATCAGCCCGGAAAGGTTCCTTGCATTGCCTTCCTGTGTCCGCATGCCGGCGAGCACCGCGGAATTTTCCACCCGGGCGTTTCTTTTTTCTCCATAGATTCCGTCCCCGAAGGCAAACCGGCTCCGGAAACCAATTCCCTGAAAAAACACCATGCCCACAATCATGGCCGACAGGGCCATCACAGGGAAAGCCTCCGTTCTGTGCAGCTTCCGGCGGAAAAATTTACCCAGCATCCAAAGTGTGAACGGCGCCGCCAGAAACAAATTATTCAGGTTGGGCATCGTATCATTATTGCTGCCCAGAGGCGTGGCAATTACGGACAGCAGGATAATAAATGCAAGCAGCCTGTCCCTGCGGAAAAACAGGCTGTTCCCCAGGCAGATACAGCAGCCAAGCAGCGTCAGGTACAAAAACAGCATCCCCCACTCATATATACTCCGGTAATTATAATAAGTAAAGGTAAACATCCCCTTACCCCAGAAAAGCCGGATCAATACGGGGATACACAGGCAATACAGCACCTTTCCCGCTTTTACCAGACGGGGCGGCAGCAAATGGAAAAAAATCCATCCGGCCAAAATACAGACGGCGATCACCATCAGCCAGGTCAGCGTTCCGCCGTAGGCGGCCAAAATGGAGGTTACCATGGAAAACGGAGAATAGCTTTCATCTGTGGAGGTATAGCCCGCCAGAGTGCCGAACATCCCCAGATACGCCCCCGGCCCGTACTGGATGCAGACCGCCAGAAACACAGCAGCAAATCCCAGGAAAAAACCGCCCGCACAGGCACCAACGCGCTTCCACGTTTCAGCCGTTTTTTCCCCGCTCACCTTTCCGTAATAGAAAACGGCAAAAATAAGGAGCGCTTCCGCTATATTGGGAGTACGTACCATGACATTCAGGCCCAGACATATACCGGCCCCGATAAGCAGGCTTTTCCGGTTCCATATAAGTCCCCTGTACAACAGAATGCAGACGGCAAGAAACAGAAAATAAGTAAGATAATTATACAGAATCGTAGAAGGGCACCAGCAAAAACTGACGGCAATGATTTCTCCTGCAAACGCAATCCAGGCCGGCATTTTCCCTTTCAGGAAATAATAGGAAAGCAAAGCCATGGCACTGATAAAAAGCCTGGTATAGAAATTCATTCCCAGAAGCGTACCGCCAAAGGGAAGCTTCATCAAAAGCCAGCCGGCCACATTGGCAAGATAGGTTGCCAGCGCCCAGCTTCCTTCCATTTGAGGGAAGAACCGGAAATTCGTCAGGCTGTACATCGGATCCGATACATCAATCCCCTGATTCATCCAAAGCAGGGGATAAATCAGCAGAAATAACGGAAACAGATACCTTTCAAGAATATTATTATATTTTTTCAAGTGACTCCACTGTTTTCCCATAAAGCTCCTTTGTAACGGTTCCGTCCCTTCACAGTTACCTAATTCTTCATGATTTCATCCGCACGTCCAATGGCGGCAGCACATTTTTTCCCCCAGGCCGTTTTCCCCAGCAGCCGTTCCGCCGCCAGAAAAAGCCTTGCCCGGATCAAATCCACCGTCATAGACACAAGAAAAACCAGAAGCACACTTTCCGCCAGCTGTATCAGGTAACCCATGAGATGCTCCGACGGCGTCCCGATGATCCAGCCCGTCCAGCGGGCGCTGATATCCATATGCTCATGGATTAAATATACCCCCAGCATTGCCGGGGACAGCCGGCAGATCCAGGCGGATAACTTCCCCGGGCGTATCTCCAGCCTGGAGAAAGCCATAAACAGACCGAGCGCTCCGGTCAGGCAGAACAGGAAGTTATAATGAAAAGGTACCGATACATAATATTCCAGGGCCCCCGTTTTCCGGCAGACCGCCAGTGCAGCCAGGGTGAGTAAGGCTACCGCCGTACAGGAACCCAGATAAACCCCGATTCCCGCGTATTTTCTATCAAAAAAAGCAATCCCGTACCTGCGTACATACGCGGCAGTCAGATACAGGCAGATAAACCAGCCGAAATCATACCCGAATCTGTCCGCGGCAAACAACAGAATGCTCACACTTTTCCCCAGGCTGAAAAAACAAAAAAGGCCTGCCAGCGTGATCTGCAGCTGTTTTTTGGTCATGCACCGCACCGCTGCATTCAATACGGGAGAAAACAGATACATGACCACATAGGCCGTAACAAACCAATAATGACCCGATTCCACAGGAAACAAAGTCTGCCAGATATAATAAATATTGATTTGGGATGGCTCCAGTATCCCCGCCAGCACCAGTACGGGAGGAATCAGCAGCGTATAAAAAAGCACCTGGCACAGCAGCCGCAGCAGACGTTTCAGGGAAAAACCGCTTTCGGACAGAAAATAACCGCTGATAAACACATATACATTTACCGCAATGATACAGAAGGCTTCTATCAGGATAGCCGCGGCCGTCCGTTCCGTCAGCTCCTGCCCCGCTTCAGGCAGGCTGCCTGTACGGGAAAGAAAATGCATGGTAACCACCATGAGCATTGCAAGCATACGTAGTAATTCAAAATTCGCCAGTCTTTTTTTTCCTGCTGTCACTGCCGCTCCTTTCTGCCGTTTTTGTAACAAACCGCTTATCTTTCTTTTGCAATCCGGCCTTTTTCCACCCGGTAAACCATATCACATTTTTCGATTGTCTGCAGACGGTGGGCGATGATAACCAGTGTTTTCCTTCCGTGAAGCCGGTTAATCGAATCCATGATTGCGGCTTCCGTTTCATTATCCAGCGCAGAAGTCGCCTCATCCAGGACCAGAACCTCCGGATCCTCAAACAAAGCCCTTGCAATGCCGATACGCTGTCTCTGACCGCCGGAAAGGCGGATCCCCCTCTCCCCGATTCCTGTGTCAAGACCTTCCGGCAGTCCCCTCACAAATTCATCCAGCTGGGCCTCCTTCAGCGCCTCCCATACCTTATTATCATCGATTTCTTCATCCGGGACACCAAAAGCCACATTCTTTCTTATGGATGCATCAATCATGAAAATAGTCTGGGGAATATAGCCGATATTTTTCAGCCACTCCTCATAGTGTTCCCTGACTTCCACGCCGTCAGCCAGGATCCGGCCCTCCTGAATCGTAAGAAGCCCCAAGAGGACATCGATAATTGTTGTCTTTCCTGCACCGGAGGTGCCCACCACGCCAACCGAACAGCCTACCGGAATCACCATATCCGCATGGTCAAAAATAAGCACCTCCGTATTCGGGTATTTATAGACGATACCTTTTAGTTCAATTTTTTCCCGGACAGGGAGCTTGCATATTTCTTTTCTCGCCTCATATGCCTGTGCGGAATAATTGACGCTCCTGTCATTGATTTCCTCCTGCAGGTTATCACTGACTCCCATGAAAAAAGGCTCAAAATAGGAAATGGAGGTGAGATAATTGTTAATCCGGTTGGCGCTGGGAAGCAGACGCATGGCAGCTACCGCAAATACGCCGATCTGGGTAATCATCGCCGTCACCTCTTTCCCGGAAGCTATCTGGATGATCAGATACAGGACCAGGCCCGCAATACAGACAGTTTCTATTAAAAGACGGGGTGTTGCATTATAGATATTATATTTCTGGACCGCATCCACATAGCCGGCCCCGCATTTGGAATATTCGTTGATAAAATAATTTTCCTTATTCGCGATCTTAATTTCCTTGATTCCCATTACAGACTGATCGATCCATTTGTACAGACCGCTGTAATACTCCTGGTTATCTTCTCCTGCCTTAATCATGATAGGCTTCAGAATGCACTTGATAATCAAGAGCACCGCCACCAAAAGCAGGGCAATCGTAAAAATCATCAGGGGATCCTGTGTCATAAGCACAATGACCAGGACAACGAACATAATCATTTCGCTTACAAGCTGCAGGGAAGAAAGAATAAGCCCGTACATATTATTGACATCGGAGGTAATACTCCTCTGGATAACGGACGTATCCGCATTCAGATAATATTCATAGGGACGCTCCATAAAATTAATCATCATTCTCCGGGACGTGGAAAACTGATTGGTATAAACAAAACGCAGCTGCACCACATTCTGAAAATATAAAAAGATATTCTTCAGTACAAAAGCGGCAATAATGGCAACAAGCATAACGATGGTAAACTGGGAAGTACTTTCCAACCCCAGGAACCGGTAAACATTCCCCAGATACCCTTCTCCCTTCACCGCCTCCGGATCCAGAAGCGTGGTGATTACAGGGATTACCAGACCGATACTGCAGGCTTCCAGAATGGCTCCTATAATCATCAGAACTACGATTCCGCCCATTTTGACTTTCTGCTTTCCATCAAGGAGGACGTTCATTTTTTTTAAAATCTTCTTCATAGTATGCAATTACTGCCTTTCTACTTTATCTGCTCATTCTGCCTGTGGATTTCCGGGGCCTCGTATTTATCCATGAAATCCTCACCCAGAAATACCGTTTCCTCAGCAAACCGGATGGAGGAGGGCACCGTAAATACGGAAATCACCTTCTTCACATGGATATCCGGCAGAAAATTCATCATTTCCATAGGAAAACTGCCGGACAGCACCACACAGTCCGGAAACAGCGCCTCATAGTCCAGAACATCCCTGGGATGAGGCTTCAGGATCACCTGTGATCCTTTGCCGTAAAGCCCGATAATATCACGGAATATCCGTTCCCTTGTTTTCAAATCACACAACGGCTCCGTAAGAACCAGAATCTTATTTTCATGATTATCCCCCTGTGCCAGCTGTTCCACCAGTTTCTTTTTATTTTCCAGGAAAATGCCCAAAAGACAGTCCTTATCTGCCTCCGTCAGGCGTTCCGCCAGCTTCTCCCTGGGACATTCCACATATTTAGGACAGGGGTAATCCAGGACGGAAATATCATTCACTTCCATATCCAGACAATATTTTCCCCAGCCGTTCTGGATGAAAATCAGGTTTTTGGATGCCAGAAAGGCCTTCAGCCGGAAATGCCCCCGGTTATCATATCTGGCGGTATCATAATACCGGATACAGTCAAGGCCGTCCTCCAGGGCATGATAATAAATTTTTTTCCAGCTCAGGTAATATCCGATTGGGTCGGAATCGCAGAATACATAAATGTCCTGATACTGCCGGAAATCCACCGGAACATACGGATCCTGAAGCTTTCCCAGAAGCTTGCAGAACCGCATCCTGGACAACATATGCAAAAGCAGGTTTCCCCGGTTCCTGTGATACTTCTCAAGGACAGGAAAAAAATGCTCTTCTTTTTCATCAAAAATAAAAACCTGCCGGAAAAGGCCGGAACACTCCGCCCTGGCCTTCAAATCCCCAAAATCATTGGACATTGTACTCAACACCAGGGCAGCCTGTCCCCTCTTTGCACCGGGCAGGTCCAATTCCTTCAGACAGGCAATATATACATGATAAAAAGTATGGCAGACATAGATTCTCTCCTTCATGCTGCTGCTCCTTCTTAAAATTCGTTATATTTTACCATACATTGTTGTCAAAAAGCAAATTACTGTTTCTTCACGGGTGTAGATAAAAAAGTTTGGCATCCCCCGGCCCTGCTTCCCTGTGCGGCCTGCTTCCCTGCAAGGATTCCTGAAAGGGGCGTTATAAGCACGCCGGTCCTTTGGCTGCGTCCTTTGCAGCCTTAGTACCGCTGCGTGATTATCCGAGCGGAAGCGTCCCCTGGAAGGAACCTTGCAGGGCA
>NZ_QUES01000002.1:269316-447570 GCF_003478085.1 Eisenbergiella sp. OF01-20
CAGGGCAACAGGCCGCACAGGGAAGCAGGGCCGGGGGACGCCAAACTTTTTTATCTACACCCTTTCTTCACCCTTTCGTTTCCTCGCAGGTCTTTACCACCCAAACGCCTTCTATCTGCTTCACACAGCCGTCGGCAGGATAAGTGGGCATGTTTTTATACACTTCGGTTTCTTTGATGGCATTAACCGTTTCTTCGCTCACATCCGGCATTTCCACGCCGATGTAGGTCTTCATGAAATTGTGGCGGACACCGCTGGTCAGGAGTCCCGTTTCCTTGGCCACCCCGGACAGATCCTCAAATCTGTCTCCGTCAAGGGAATAGCTGCCCAGTAAATCCGGCGTTTCACTCAGCCCATATTCTCCAATCAGAGCAAACGGCTGTCCCGGGCTATAACCTTCCGTGGCCTCAATGCGTTCCATAATCCTGTTATAATAAGCATACGCCCTTTCATAAGCGATTCCCATACGGAAATACGCCTGATTGGTTACCACAAAATTCTGATATCCTACCAGCAGAATCACAACCGTTATCACACAGGCCAGCAGGCGTCCCGTTTTTATCTTACCCGCCGCCAGGAAAAGCCCGGTTTCCGTATCCTGGCTCTTTTCCAGAAGTGCCGCCAAAAACACATATAAAATATGATACTGATAAAGCATCAGCATGCTGACACTGGCATCAGGGGCCATAATAATGATGGAGCCCATCGCCAGAGGGACCATCATGGTAAGGAAACCATAAAGCAGAACCGTCCACACATTTTTGTAGAATCTTTTTTTTACAAAAAAAGCGATTACCAGTCCGGCAGTCAGGAGGCAGACAGCCACATTCAACACCCAGGCGGTCCCTGTAATAAAAGAGAACGGCTTCAGGATAAAATATTCCGCCACCCATCTGTACGATCGTAAAATCAACCTGGGAAGCCGGATTAAATCCAGTTTTCCCATATTCTCCAGACCATTATAAGCGTCCAGCTGAGGGTATATCATCCGGGAAATAATCGTGTACAGCACGACAGATATGCAGGCCGCCACGAACGCTTTAATCCCTTTGCGGAAAACGATACCGGCCTTGCTCTCCTCCTCCAGCATATCCAGGAAAAGGCCCATTACCAGTATCCCCAGGGCAAGGCATAAATACGCCTGATAAATTCCCATGCAGAAAACCAGACACACGCTTCCCGGCAGGAAACCGTATTTATACTTCCTGATAAACCAGGCACCGGCACATGAGAGCAAAATCCCCACCGCATAACAATCAGCCGTAAACATGAAAGTAAACAGACTGCACATGCTGGGAAAGGATAACATCATTACCGGAATAAGCACCGCCGACGTGACGCTTTTAAGCCCCAAAGCAGACACCACGAAGCAGGCCGCCGCAGAAATGAGGACAATCGCAAAGATTCCGCTCAGCCAGGGGACACTCCACTTCCCGGTTAAAAGATGGACAATTTTAAGAAACCATCGTCCGAATTCCGCTCCCACCGCATAGCTGCCCACATTATTGATATCGTCCCAGTTCGGTAATTTATTTGTGAGCATATAAGCATGCATAAGCAGTCCCGATATCATACCGGAGAGAAAACATACCTTCATCGTAAACGGTATCTTATCATTCAGGATTTTCAGGATATCTCCCTTTTCATTCATATATCTTTCATTCCTTTTCTTTTTTCATTCCCGCGGCATCGATCTAAGCGGAGCGAAGACCAGATACCCCGTCAGCTTACTGCGGGGTACCTGACTTCACAGTACCCACAATAATGCCGTCAACCTGTATATACTCCATCCCGTACTGCTTGCATAAATTTTCATCTTCTATCTTATAAATATACAAGGTGTCCTTCTGCGGATGCTGTAACTCCTCTTCCAGCGCTTTATTGATATCGGATCTGGCCGCCGAATGAGCCAGATAAAAATTATTTATCGTCATTTCATTTTTCACAGCATAATCGCTTAAGCTGTAAAGAAGTCCCTGATTTTCAATAATATAGGATACAAATACCAGATGTTCCTTATTCCCGGCCCACTCACTCCATTTTTCATCCGTCAGTCCGCTTTCATATATCTGTTCTCTGCCAAATTCATCATTCCTCATCTTTAGCTGGGGAAAAGAATCCCAAACCTGTACCATAAGCAGCAACCCTAAAATGATTACAGCGGCCCTTTTCTTTTTATATATCCGATCCCACATAACAACGGCACACAATGTCAGGGCATATACCACCGGCCAGATAAAGCGTCCGCTGGAACGGAACATTCCCCATAAGGATATTAATTTATCCGGATAGGGTATCTCCCATATAACACGGCTCCCTAATGCCAGCTGATGGGAAAAAGATACCACTAATGATAATACACCTATCAGTATATATGCAATACCATTTCCATATCTTTCCTGCGTGCTGCCGGAGCGCTCTCCGTCGTTTTCTTTCGTTTTATTCCTTACGAAAAAAATTACAAAAGATATCCCTTCGATTACCAACAAAATCAATATCCCGATTCCAAGGAATGCCAGTCCTTCCCCGGCCCCATCCCCATAAAGCGGTAGATCCGGCAGCAGCCTTGACCATCCCTGCGGATTAATTAACCCATTGAGATTAAAACTAAACTGTCCTAACCCGCCTGCATCCAACTGATGATCATGAGAAAAGCCCCCCAGCAGATAGACGGTGGTTACTACGGCTGCGCAATATCCGGCTCCTGAAAGCAGGCACAGGAACAGATTTTTTTTCTGGATCAACTCTTCCAAAAGGAAAGCACACATGATGAGTCCGCACATGGGCACAAAATAAAGATGGATGCTTCCGCAGAGGAAGCCCAGGAATGTCCATAAAACCACCTTTTTAACCGGTGACAGATGATTTCTCTCCAACCCCAGCCAAAATGCAAACAAGAGGAGCCACTGGCCTCCCAGCGCCGTATGCATAAACATCCGGTATATCATAACCGGTGTAATAACGAAAAAAAGACTTCCCATAATCGCTGTTACCTCGTCCTTCTTATAATGACGAATCAGTAACGCACCGAAAGCCCCCTGCAATCCAAAACATAAAATTCCCCACATCCCAAAATACTGGAAGGTATCGGGCAAAAATTTCCCGAGACTTTTAAAAAAAAGGGCGAGCAGAGGAACAGAGTCTGTAAAAATGACTGATACATGGTTAGGATATGCGATTTTATCCATCAGTCCTGCCGGGAAACTCCAGTCACTGTTTCTGAAAAAACACCAGCCCAGATAATGCTGAGACAGATCCCCCCCATTCAGCAGCCAGTCATCATAAGTAAAATCCAGGATTCTGATTCCGTAAATACATATAAAGGTTATCATTCCAAGAAAAGCGGCCAGCAGCCATACTCTGTTTTTTTCCCATAACGAACCATTCTCTGTCATTACCTGTTCCATTGTCACTCTCCTGCACTTCACATATTATGTCCGGCCTTTACAGACCATACGCAGCATAAATGGTAACTGTTCAGTCCTTTCACAGTTCCCAT
The DNA here is from genome assembly GCF_003478085.1 of Eisenbergiella sp. OF01-20. NCBI lineage: Bacteria > Bacillati > Bacillota > Clostridia > Lachnospirales > Lachnospiraceae > Eisenbergiella > Eisenbergiella sp. OF01-20. Next base: position 272,816 of record NZ_QUES01000002.1, read on the forward strand.
AAATCATTTCACCGTGCCAACAATCACTCCATCCATTTCTTCATACTCCATCCGTGTATTTATACAAAGTCCTTCATCCGTCCCTTTATAAATGTACAGAGTGTCCTCCCTCACATGAACCATCTCATCAATCAGATCCTCCGCCGCCAGACTGCGTATCGTCTGACAGGAATAATTAAAATAATTTACCGTCATACCGTTCTGGGCGGCAAAAACACTCAGACTGTACATCAAATCCTCATCATCCAGCATATAGGAAACAAAAACCACATGCTTCAGACTATCATCCGCCGCCCATTCTTCCCACCGTTCATCCTCCAGCCTGCTTTCATAAGTATAATCTGTCCCGAACTGCACCTGCCTCTGCATCAGCTGCCATTTCCCGTCAACGATCTGAATGACGCCGAATATCACCAGAAGCAACGCCGCTATGGCTTCCCATGGCATTCTCTTCTCCATCCATACCACACTTCCCAGGATAACCAGGAAAACCACGGGCCAGATAAAACGTCCGCTGCTGCCAATCCGCTGCCATAGAGAAGCCAGCCAGGACGGAAGCTCCAGATTCCAGATAAGATCACTTCCAAAAGCCGCTTTGGGGGAAAGCGCCACAAAAACGCAAATAACCACCAGTATCAGATAAGCAATCCCATTTTCCTCCCAGCTCCATTGAAAGGAAAACGGCTCTTTTTCCCTCTTGATAAAGAACTTATATATAAAGTGCAGCACCCAGGCCAACGCCCCCGCAAACAGCGTAAGCAGGATTCCCGTACCGGGATAAGCAAGGCCTTCCGAGGAATTCACCCCATATACGGGGAGATCCGTTAACACCTGGGACCAGCCCTGGGGATTCAACAGACCGTTGAAATTAAAGCCGGACTGCCCCAGCAGGGTGGTATCCGGTAAATGCTTATGGGAAAATCCCCCCAAAAGGGCGATAACCCCTATTGCAGCACCTATGTAAGCCAAAAAAGCCAGCAGATTTTTTATACACTTCCTTCGCTGTAAAATATCGGCAAGCAGAAAGCTCAAAAGAATAAAGCCGCACATCGGTACAAAATATAGCTGGATGCTTCCTGCAAGCAGGCCGGCAATCCCCCATGATATCATATACTTTTTCTTTGTCATCTCCAGCCTGTAAATTCCCAGATACAAAGACAACAGGATCAGCCACTGGGCTCCCAAAGCCAGATTCAGCGACATCTGCCCCAGCATCACCGGAGTAATGGCAAACAGCAGACTGCCCACAACGGCTTCCGCTTTCTTTTTCACATAATGATAAATCAACAGAGCACCAAAAGCTCCCTGGGCACCCATGCACAGCATGGCCCAGATCCCGAAATATTGGAATTTGTCCGGCAGAACCGCCCTGAACAATTTAAAAAAAACAGCGAATAACGGTACGGAATCCGTAAAGATAACAGATACCGTATTCGGGTAGGAAGCATTATCCATAAGGCCAATGGGAAAAAACCAGTCGCTGTTTCTGAAAAAGCACCAGCCAAGGTAATTCTGGGTAATATCCCCTCCGCCCAAAAGCCAGTCCGTATAGGTCACATTCAGCACATGAATACCGAAAATACAGATAAAAGTGATATTTCCAACAAGTGCACCAAGTATCCACACATTATTTTTTTTCCAATAATTCAACATGCCCTGCACGGTAACCCTTTGACCTCCCTGTCCCACAGTCCTCCTCCATCCCTTTATTCCCCGTTCCCGATGAATCAATATCTGATCCGCAGACAGTCGTCAAAAGCAAGCCTGCCTGCCCCCGACGACTGCCCGAAAAGGAATAAAGTGCGGTGAACCGATAACTGATGCCAGTATAACACTTTTCCATGTCTCCTGCAAGCTGTCCCATTTCCTCTTTACCATCTTGCGTGTAAAAGGTATAATAAGCGTAACTATTCAGCCAGGAGGCGGTTATGGGGATAAAAAAAAGTATTCTTATACGGACGGACGGGAACCCGGATATTGCCACCGGTCATCTGATGCGATGCCTTTCGGTGGCACAGGCTCTGCATGATAAAGAGGTGTCTGTATTTTTTGCAGTGGCAGATGAGGTAAGCGCCGGGCTGCTCCGATCCTTTTTCCAATCCGGAGAGGAGTTTCCCATTTATCCTCTTCATACCGATTACCGGTGCCCGGAATCGGAATCCGCTCCGCTGTCGTCTTTATTATCCGAGATCGCAATCGGCGGGATTTTAGTGGATTCCTACTTTATAACTCCCGCCTATCTGGAAATGCTTAAATGTAGGACCAGAACTGCTTATATTGATGATCTGTATTCCTTTGATTATCCGGTAGATTTGCTCATCAATTATGATGCCGTCGTCTCTCCTGCGTTCTATCATAAGGCGGAATGGACGCTTTTCGGCCCGGCCTATACGCCTTTGCGGAAGCAATTCGCAGGTATCCGTCCCATAGTCAGTCCCCGGATTCGAGAGGTGCTTATTTCCACAGGAGGTACGGATCCCTGCCATCTGGCGGAATCCCTGGTAAACCTTTTGCTGGAATCCCCGGTAAGCCGGGACTGGCGCTGCCATATACTCGCCGGCCCCATGCATTCCGGCCGGAAAGCCCTGGAGAAGCTGACACATTCCCATCCCGGGTTTATCCTGCATGGGCATGTGGAGCAAATGGCCGCCCTAATGCAGCGCTGCGATTTGGCCGTATCAGCCGCAGGAACCACACTCTGTGAGCTATGTGCGGCAGGTGTGCCCACCGTCAGTTTTACCATGGCGGATAACCAGCTCGTTACAGCCAGGCAGTTTGAGGCCTGTGCGGCGGTCCCTTATGCAGGGGATGTGCGTACTGCGGTTAATCTCCCATCCGTCCTGTGCCGGACCTTGCACCGGCTGGCGTCCGATTATGAAGGCAGGAAAAGCCTGTCATCTTCCATGCACCGGCTGATAGACGGAAACGGCGCCGGCCGAATCGCCGATGCCCTGATCCGGCTGCTGGATTCCTGAAACAGGCTGCCTGTCGCGAAGCGATGAAATCGGCCGGGTGCGGAAACGGTTCAGACTTGTCCGGACTGCTGCTTCAATCACGATCAGATTCAGATAAGGAGACTTAACTTATGGATACTTTAAACACAGCCTTAGAAACACCTGCCGGTACCGGCCGGCCGAAAGCAGTAGCCATCATTACTGCCAGAGGGGGAAGCAAAAGGATCCCTCATAAAAATGTGCGGGATTTCTGCGGAAAACCTATCATCAGCTATTCCATTTGCGCCGCACTCTCCTCCGGCGCTTTTGACGAAGTCATGGTCTCCACGGACGAAGAAGCAATCGCCGCCGTTGCACGGGAGTACGGAGCCAGCGTTCCTTTCCTGCGTTCCGCCGAGACTGCGGACGACTATGCTTCCACCGATGATGTCATCCGGGAGGTTCTTCTGGCATACAAGAGCCGGGGGATCTATTTCCAGCGTTTTTGCTGTATCTATCCTACCGCGCCTTTTGTTACAGCCAAAAAACTGCAGACTGCCATGGCTCTTTTGGAGGAAGCGGAATCGGTCATGCCCGTAGTCCCGTTTTCTTATCCGCCCCAAAGAGGGCTAATCCTCAAAGACGGAAGAATCCGCCGCAAGTACCCGGAATTCCTTTCCGCCCGTTCCCAGGATTTGGAGAAAATGTATCATGACTGCGGTCAGTTCTATGCCTGCCGGACAGATGCTTTTTTCCGGGACAACACTACGGATGTGGAGGATCTCCTGCCTATGCCTATGCCGGAAATGGAAGTTCAGGATATTGATACGGAAGAAGACTGGGCAATTGCAGAACTAAAGTACTGCAATATGCAGAACTAAAATACTGCAATATGCAGAATCTGTAACTGTGAAGGCACGGAACAGTTATTGGAATCTATAGAATATCCACACAGAAAGGAAAACCCATGAACGCAGATACACTGCAGACCCCTTATTACTATATCTCGGAAGCAGGACTGGACACAGATGCCTCCATGCTTAAGGAGGCCCTCACCAAAAGCTGGGGACCCAATCACCTGGTCGGCTACTCTGTAAAAACCAATTCTCTTCCCTGGCTCCTCCAGTATATGAAAGGGCAGGGCTTTTATGCGGAAATCGTTTCCGACACGGAATACCGGCTTGTAAGAGAGCTTGGGTTCCCGAATTCCCATATGATTTATAACGGCCCTATCAAAGACAGAAAAATATTTGAGACGATACTGTCCGAAAACGGCTATATTAACCTGGATTCCACCGAAGAACCGGGCTGGCTGGAGGAACTGAGCGCTTCTTATCCGCAGCGGCAGTTTTCGGTCGGCCTTCGGGTAAACTGTGACATTGCCGCTTTGTGTCCCAAAGAGGTTCTCGTGGAAGAAGAAGGCGGCCGTTTCGGTTACTGTTATGAAAACGGAAAACTGCAGGAGGTTATTCTCCGGTTATCCGCGCTTCCCAATGTAACGGTGGCGGGGCTTCATCTCCATTCCTCCACCCAGTCGCGGACTGTGGATGTCTATGCCGCTCTGGCCAGCATGGCTGTCCGGATTGCAGAGGAATACAATCTTACCCTTTCCTATGTGGATATGGGCGGCGGCTATTTCGGCGGCAGAGAGGACAAGCCGGATTACCGGGATTATTTTCCGGCCATCTGCCAGAAGCTGCGTGCAAAATTCGATCCGGAGCATACTACACTGATTGCGGAACCCGGGGTCTCCCTGATATCCAGGGCTACCACCTTTGTGACCTCCGTAAAGGATACCAAAGAAATCCGGGGACGTTCTTTCCTGGTAACCGACGGCAGCCGGACCAACTTAAACCCTTTGGTGACCAGGCATGTCTACCCCCATCATATCTGTTATATGGATGATCCGGGCAGCCGCCCTCTGGTAAAGAGCCAGTGGGTAACCGGGTTTACCTGTATGGAATATGACCGTCTTTTTGAAATAACGGACGGCCCCGCCCTGAAGCCCGGGGATCAAATTATTTATGACACAGCCGGCGGTTATACGATGTGTCTGAATCCTCTTTTTATCCATTATTTCCCGCCCGTTTATGTGGAACATCGGGATGGTTCGTTGTTTAAGGCCCGTGATCAATGGGATGTAAAAGAATTTATGCAGAAAAATTACACAGAAAGAGAGGAATTGTGATGAATAAAAATTTTACCATCGGCTCCCGTAAAGTGGGTAAAGACGCTCCTGTTTTCATCGTGGCCGAAATGTCGGCCAACCACCTTCAGGATTACGGCCGCGCCATGGAAATCATACATGCCGCCAGGGAGGCCGGAGCCGATGCCGTCAAGCTGCAGACCTTTACCCCGGACACCATAACCATGGACTGCGAGGACACTTGTTTTCAAATCACCCAGGGAACCATCTGGGACGGAACCACTCTGTACAAGCTGTATCAGGAGGCTTATACCCCCTGGGACTGGCAGCCCCGGCTGATGGAAGAGGCAAACCGGCTGGGAATGGAATGTTTCTCCTCCCCTTTTGATTTTACCGCCGTAGATTTTATGGAATCTATGAATATGCCCGCCTACAAGCTGGCTTCCTATGAAATCAACGATATTCCTCTCATCCGTAAGATTGCCCGCCTCCATAAGCCTGTCATATTTGCCACAGGAATCGCTCATCTGGAGGATATAGAACGCGCCCTCCGGGTATGCCGCGAGGAAGGAAATGAAGACATCATGCTTTTGAAATGTGTTTCTTCCTATCCCACCCCTTATGAGGATATCAACCTGAATATGATTCCTACCCTGGGAACCGCCTTTGACTGTCTGATGGGGCTTTCCGATCATACGATGGGCCCTGCCGTTGCTTCCGGTTCCATCGCTCTCGGGGTTAAAATGGTGGAAAAGCATCTGACGCTGCGCCGCAGTGACGGAGGCCCCGACGGAGCCTTCTCCATGGAGCCGGAAGAATTTGCCGAAATGGTAAAGAATATCCGTATCATGGAAAAAGCCCTGGGATCGCCGGAATTCCGTCTCACTCCCAAGCAGGAGCTTGAACACGAGGGCGCCCGTTCGCTCTTTGCCGTTCAGGATATTTCCCGCGGGGAAGCGCTGACCTCCGAAAATGTCCGTTCCATCCGCCCGGGCAACGGGCTGCACACCATGTATTATGAGCAGATACTGGGGCAGAAGGCGGCCTGCGATATCCGCAGGGGTACACCGCTGTCCTGGGATTTGATCAACGGGCAGCCGCTTTAAATGAAACAGGGGTCTGCCTTTAATGTCCGGTAAGTATACCGGATTATGACTGCCGAAACCAGAAAGGTAAGAATATCGGATACCGGCATGGAATACAATACCCCGTCCAGGCCGAATAACAGCGGCAGCAGCAGGGCAAAACCAACACCGAACACCACCTCCCGCACCATCGAGAGCGCCGTTGACAAAAACGCTTTTCCCAGAGACTGTAAATATATAAAGGTAGCCTTATTCACACAGGCGAAAATCATCATACAAAGATAAATACGGAAGGATTTCACTGCAAAATCCGTATAATATACACTTTCATTGGCTGCCCCGAATACCGCAATGAGCTGCCGCGGGAACAGCTCTACAATAAGAAAAGCAACCGCACCCACAACCGCTTCCGCCGTCAGCAGCCGGGTAAAAAGTGCCCTGGCCCTGTCCTTTCTTCCTGCCCCGATATTATACCCTACTATGGGAATGCAGCCTGCCGCCATTCCCACGGATATGGAAATGACTATCTGGAAGAATTTCATGACGATTCCCACTACCGCCATCGGAATCTGGGCATATTCCGTCTTGCAGAAAACCGGATCCAGGGCGCCGTATTTGCGAATCATATTGTTGATAGCCGCCATGGCCGCCACAAGGGAAATCTGTGACAAAAAGCTGCAGATTCCCAGCGGAAGAAATTTTCCCGCCAGCCTTCCGGATAAATGAAAGCTCTTCTTTTCCAGTCTGACAGCCTTCATATGGAACAAATACCAAACGGCCAGAGCCGCCGTTACTACCTGACCGATTACCGTGGCAACCGCCGCTCCCATCATCCCCCACCGGAACACAAAAATAAACAGAGGATCTAATATTATATTGATTACGGCTCCTGCCAACGTGGAAACCATGGCGAATTTAGGACTTCCGTCGGAACGGATGATCGGATTCATGGCCTGGCCGAACATATAGAATGGAATCCCCATGGAAATGCAGCTAAAATATTCTTTGGCATATTGAAAGGTTTCTTCATTGACCCTTCCGCCGAACATGGTAAGGATGGGATCCCGGAACAAAAAATAAACAGCCGTCAGCACCAGGCCGGCCAGGACACACAGAATTACCGCACTTCCGATGCTTCTGTGTGCATTTTCCTTTTGATTGGCCCCCAGGCTGATACTTACAAAAGCACAACAGCCGTCTCCGATCATTACGGCAGCCGCCAGCGCCACCACTGTCAGCGGGAACACTACCGTATTGGCTGCATTTCCATAAGAACCTAAATAACCGGCATTTGCGATAAATATCTGATCCACGATATTATACAGTGCCGCCACCAGCAGTGAAATAATACAGGGCACGGCATATTTGCCCATCAAAGTGCCCACTTTCTCCGTTTCCAAAAACGCATTTGCTTTTGCTTCCATTTTAAATAACCTCCTGATTATGAATACAAGCCCTATACATGCCGGTGCGCTGACCGTATGCATAAGCCCGGCAAAAAAATAAGCGCGTGCCATTGAGAGCTGGATTTATGCCTCTGGCCACACGCTTTGTATTCCGCGCATTCTATTGTTCGATACTGCCGCGGAATTCCCTTATAGAATTATTTTAGCAACCGTACGGGCAAATCCGGACGGTTCCTTAGATTACTCCGGCTTACCCATACACACAAAAAAACGTGTGGCAGTCAACCGGATTTACGCAGTTATGCCACACGCTGTATTCCTATTATACCGGATTTTATCCTTCTGTTCAAAGGCAATTTTCCACAAAAATCTCCGGCTTTTTCTTAAAATATAACCGTTCCACGTCAAACTGCCCAAGCACCCCATCGGCGGCATGCTTCAGCATACCTTCGGTTTCGTCCGCACTTTGTTGAAGCCCTTCTTCCGCCTGCAGGATAAAATAGCCCCGCCCCATAAGCGAATGCCCGGTGGATACCTTTTCCATCGAATCCCCCGGCTTGATGGTACAGTTCCAGGCCCTCAGCACAATCCCCTCCGGCAGCTTCAGTCCGCCCGGTTCCGGTACGCTCTTTACGAGACATTCTTCCAAATCGAAATAATGGATCATCAGCTTTTCCGTCTTTTCCGGCACATAAGAACAGGCCATGCCGCAGCGGCTGCGGATATACTGCCCGGCCATATCCACCCCCGTTGCCATAGGCGTGAAGAGATTATGCAGATTATGGCCGGAGGGCCGTGCCGACAGTTCTATGGCAAAAATATGGTCTTCCCCTATCATCAAATCCGCATGCAGGAGACAGTTTTTCAGTCCCAGCAGGGCGGTCACCTCAGACAGGTAAGCCTCCGCCCTCTCACAAAGCCGTGCATCCGCGCCGCTACCCCCGGGAGCAATGGAGAGATACCCCACCGCCTGGCGGGCAGGCGGCGCCGTCAGCAGCTTTCGGCGCAGCAGGATCATACAAAACCGATCTCCGTCCATTGCGGCATCCACGCCGTATTCCACGCCGCCCACAGCCTCCTCCAGCACATAATCCTCTTCCGGAATCAGCTCCTGCGGCTTTCTACCGGCCCCCGCCGGCACACCCGCCGCACACAGCCCGGGCAAAGCCTCTTCCAGCTGCGCTCTCTCCTTCAGGAAAAAGATCCCCCTGCTGCCGGAACCATACCTGGGCTTTAAAATAGCAGGAAAATCAAGCTCTCCGAATGCATCTTTTGGAATTGGTTCCCCTGCCGCAAGCAGATAGCAATGGCAGTTCCTGAGTCCCTTTTCCTGCAGCTTTCTATGAAACAGATATTTGTCCGTACAAAGCACCGCGGCCTGCCTGCTGATTCCGGGAAGCCCCAGCGCATCATTCACAGCTCCCGCAGTTGTCAGATACCTGCCGATCGGCCCTGTTATCAGAAAATCCGGCTTTCTGTACCGCAGCGCCTCCAGCACAGCTTTTTCATCCGCTATATCCACTGTCAGGCCCTCATCGGCCGCCGCCAGGCCCGCCGCCCGGGGATTTCCATCCAGCGCCGTCACCCGGACTCCCAGCTCCTGTGCTTTTTGTATCGTATGAAGGGATTCTTCTCCCGCTCCTATCAATGCTGCTCTCATTTCTTGTTCCCTTTCCTGAAATTCCGGTATGCCCACAACAGGGAAAAATAAAGCATGAATCCCAGGGAAGACTTCTGCTGCAGACGCACCAGCTTTTTCTCTTCTTCATTAAAACGCTGTTGGTAGTACGGATTATCCTGAAAGCCGGGGAACGTATCACGCATCTCTTTTCCCAAAGCCTTCACGAAGGACAGCTCCTTTTTTTTCACGCCGAACATATAAGTAAAGAGGGTATTCACATAAAACAGGACTGTGAAGCTGCATTCCAGTTCCTTATAATATGCGTCCAGGAATCCGTATTTCTTTGCCTCCGCCACCATGATACGGCCGGCTTCCATTCTGTCCTCACACCGTTTCCGGGTGATGGTATGCACGGTGGATTCTTCATGCTGGTAATAATAATACATGGCCCTGGGGATATAAGCAAAGTTCGTGGCCCGCAGCATCCAGGTATTCCCCAGGGCATTATCCTCATAAAAAATACCTTCCGGGAAACGGCTGTCACAGCCGAGGATAATCTCACGCCGGTAGATTTTTACCACCAGGCTTCCGCTGTCCAGAATAAGGGAGGCATATTTCTCATGATCCAGCACCCCTGTTTGTGACGGCTTGTTATTGGGGACCACCTGCCCCTCCTTCATGCTGTGTTCATGGGTCAGGCAATAATCACAGCCCACCATATCCGCTCCGGTTTCTTCCGCCCGGGCCAGCATGACCTCATACATATCCGGTGTTATCCAGTCGTCGCTGTCAATAAAACCAATCCACTCTCCCTTTGCCAGGGACAGTCCCAGATTCTTTGCACCGCCCTGCTTCCGGTTTTCCGGGGAATGCACCGCCCGGAACCGTTCCGGGTATTGCCTTTCATAACGCCGGAGGATTTCCAGGGAATGATCCGTGGAGCAGTCGTCCACAGCGATTATTTCCATATCCTTATAGGTCTGCTTCACCAGGGAATCCAGGCAATACTCCAGCTTGCCCTCACCTGCCGTATTATAAACAGGAACAATAACGCTCAGTTTCATTCCGCACTCCCCCCTTTGGTCACCCGGTAGAGATCGAACTCATTGTATTCAATTCCATAATGTCCCACATATTCTATCTGCAGATTGTAGGGGATGATTTGATCCGGGACAAAATCCCATTCAAAATCCGTATCCAAAAACCAGATTTCATCAAAATCCTGTGACAAATCCACATCCCGGACATAAAAAAGCCTGTCCTCCGGAAAATAATACTTATAATTAAAGTAATACGCCTGATAATTATATACCACGAAATCGTCCTCTCCCAGGTTTTCCCGGAAGAACTCCTCTGTCTGATCCGTCAGTGTGGCTTTATACTCCGCCCGGTATTCATCCCGGTAGGAAACAGCGCCTGTAAACAGCACAAACGCAAGGAGGAGGACAGCCGCCTCTTTCCGGATCCTTCCAAATCCTATCGCCAGAAACAGGCAGAACAGCCCCATTGCCGGAAACACATATTGATCCCGGTAAATGGGCTGTTTTATCAACGAAAGGACAATTCCTACCGCTGCCGTAAGTGCGGGGACTGCCATGCACAAAAGGGCAAACCCTCCTTTTTCCCGCATTCCCCTCTCCTTTTTTTTCATAAGAAGCAGACAGAACATGCCGGCCAGCAGGGAAATTCCCAGGTATACAAAAGCAGTCTGGGGGATGGGTTCCAGGCCGAAGGCCCATTCAAAATAACTCCAGACAGTTTCCGCCGTAATAGGCGGTATCCAGTAGCCCGCTTCCACTCTGGTCACCTGGGCGTAAAAGTAAGGCAGCCATGGCAGATATGCCGCCACCATAGCCAGGGAAAACAGTAACCATTTCCCCAGTTTTTTCCGGTTATCCCGGGTCAAAAGCAGGACGAGAAGCAAGAGCCCGTTAATAATAATTACAGACACAAAAGAAAAATAATGCAGATATGCCGCCGCCACCGCCGATACACTGAGCATAATCCAGGAAAGCCATCCGCCCTCCCTGTAAACTTCCCAGGCAGCAAGCCCACAGGCAGTCACACACAGCAGCGCCCAGGAGTACATGCGTACCTGTACCGCATATTCCATGGAACAGGGAATGCAGCCTAAAAAAATAAGAAACAGAAAAGATACGCCGTTTCCGAAAAACCGGCGGACTTTGGTAGCACCAAGAACCAAGGTCAGGCTCATGGGGATTATGGTCAGTACCTTCTGGACCTGAAGGCTTTCCCCAAACAGCAGCCGGAAAAAACGTCCCAGGAAATAGTACAGGGGAGGATGCACATCCGCTGCCGTATCCCTGACAATCTTCCCGAAGTTTTCACGGAACAGATTCATACTGAATATTTCATCCGTCCATACATTATTATTAAAAATCAATGACAGGTAAAGTAGTGTAAAAAAAACAACACTGCCCCAGATAAGGAAATTCCAGATCCGTCCTCTGCTTTCAGGGATTATATCCTCAAAATGCCTCCCCGTTCCCCCGCTCTTCCTTTCTTCTGTCTGCATACTCTCTCCTTCAGCCATTCGTCAGGTTCTGTCTTTCCTCATATTTTTTCTGCATAATAGGCGGCAATTTTCTCCACCGCCGCAATCACATCCCCCACATCCTTGTCACTCATGCCGTAATACAGCGGAAGGCTGATAATTTCTTCATACAGCTTCTCCGCTTTGGGGCATAATCCTTTTTTATATCCCAGCTTCTGATAATACGGGAAATAATAGGTCGGAATATAGTGGACATTACAGCAGATATTTTCTGCTTCCAGCGCCTCAAAAAATTCTTTTCTTCCAATGCGCAGCGTTTCGGGTCTGATACGCAGGATATACAGGTGTCTGGTGGTATCCGACTCCGGGATTTCCTCCTGCACCATCACCTGGGGAATCCGGGAAAAAGCTTCGTTATAGCGTTTTACAATTTCCTTCCGGCGGGCTTTGAACATTTCCAGCTTGTCAAGCTGGCTGATGAGAAGAGCAGCCTGCATATCTGTCATGCGATAGTTATATCCCAGTTCTACCTGCTCATAATACCAGGGGCCGTCGGGGGGATTTTCCATCCAGTCCGGGTTTCTGGTAATCCCATGTCTGCCAAACAGCATCAGACGCTTGTACATCTCGTCGCTGTCGGTCATTACCGCCCCGCCTTCCCCCGCTGTTACGGTTTTTACCGGATGGAAGCTGAAGGTGGTCATATCCGCAATGGATCCGGTAGGTTTCCCCTCATAAAAAGTACCGATGGAATGCGCGCCGTCCGTAATCAGGATAAGGCCGCGGGCATCACAGATTTTCCGAAGCGCCCTCAGATCGGCAGACTGCCCGGTATAGTCCACTGCCACCACCGCCTTTGTTTTTTCGGTAATGCAGCCTTCCACACTGTCCGGATCGATTTCATAGGTTTTATCATTGATATCCGCAAATACCGGCTTTGCCCCGCAGTACAGCGCGCAGTTTGCAGAGGCGGCAAAAGTAATGGGGGTGGTTATGACTTCATCTCCAGGCCCTACACCCGCCGCCAGACAGGCGATATGTAAGGCTGCCGTCCCATTGCTCACCGACACGGCATGTCCGGCTCCTGTCAGCCGGCACAGCCTGTCCTCCAGCTCTTCTATTTTGGGTCCGCAGGTAAGATAATCGCTTTTCAGGACATCCAGAACCGCCTGGTAATCCGCTTCATCCAGATACTGGTGTCCATAAAAAATCTTGGTATCCCTTACCGGCCTACCGCCGTCTATAGCAGGAATGTTATTCATATCTTCTTTCATAATGCCTGTCCTTTCCCGAACGCAAAAGGAGGGTGCCCTTCCGAAGCCCCCTCTCCTCCGGTCGCCCGTAAGAGTAAGAAACCCTGCGGGCCCCCTCTGCCTGTTTTCTTTATTTTTCCAAATCCACCGTTTTAAGAAGCTCTCTGATATCCTCTACGGTAAGCCATTCGGTATTGTTTCCGGAGCTGTAGGAAAAGCCTTCCGGCACCTTGGTTCCGCTCATATCCGGTACCTGTCTGTCATTGAATACCACCTGGGGATAGACTATGAAATGCTTATCATATTCATAGGTATTAAAAGAATCCTCCGTGGTAACCATGATTTCATGAAGCTTTTCTCCCGGACGGATACCGATTTCCTTCATTTTGCAGCCGGGCAGCATAGCCTCGGCCAAGTCCGTCACCTTAAAGGAAGGGATTCTGCTGATAAAGGTTTCCCCGCCCTTTGCTTCCGTCAGCGCTTTGATCACCAGTTCCACGCCCTCCGTAAGGCTGATCCAGAACCGTGTCATACGGAAATCGGTGATAGGAAGCTCAGTGCCGCCGTTTTTAATAATATTTGCAAACACCGGGATGATGGATCCGCGGCTTCCCGCCACATTTCCATAGCGCACAATGGAGAAATTGATGTCCTTGTTCCCCGCATAGGCATTGGCTGCCACAAACAGCTTATCACTTACCAGTTTGGTTCCTCCGTACAGATTCACCGGATTTACCGCTTTATCCGTGGAAAGGGCCACCACCCTCTTCACATTGGTATCCAGAGCCGCATCGATGACATTCTGGGCACCGTTAATGTTGGTACGGATCGCTTCGTTGGGATTATATTCGCAGGCGGGCACCTGCTTCAGCGCAGCCGCATGAATGACATAATCCACACCCTCAAAAGCTCTTTTGAGACGTTCCTTATCTCTTACATCCCCGATGAAATACCTCATTTTGGATTCGTATTCTTTGAACTCATTCTGCATGACAAACTGCTTGTACTCATCTCTGGAATAAATAATAATTTTCCTGGGGTTATAATGGGCCAGTACGTATTTGGTAAAGCTTTTTCCAAACGAGCCGGTACCGCCTGTAATCAGTATGGTTTTATTATCTAACATGAACTTTCCTCCGTTTGTGTATAGTCTCCCAATTTTTCAGACAGTCTATTCCTTTTTCCTAACGGCATTATATCATAGCGGCGGGGCTAATGCAATGTGGGGCTTCCGGGAGGGGTGCAGATTGCTTTTCCGGTTACCGGTATAGGGAATGACTTTATTTTTAGTCTTTCAGGCGGTATAGAGGATCCGGATTATTCTCCTGGGATACTATGATTTCTTCTTTAAGAAGGAGGTCAATACAGCTTTGGGCTTCTTCTTCAGATATGTCCAGGGCCTGTGCAAGCCGGGGGAGATCCGCCTGGACATGATCGGTGAGGTAATCGAGAAGTCTGGGAAGGGTGCGGGCTTCCAGGTATTCCCGGCGGCCTTTTTGGTGCAGTTCCTTTCTGGCTTCTTCATTCCCGGTGAGGGGCAGGATCAGGACTACCCGGTCGGGATTGAATTCTTCAAGCAGCCTGGGGCTGTTCCAGCCCTTCCCGGCCCAGATGCGGCGGATTCGCGCCAGGCCTTTTCCGGTACCTTCCCCTATCCCTATGAGGTGGAACATACTGCTGATTCTTTCATTTCTTGCATCCGGTGCGGCGCCTCTTAACACAGCTTGTGCATCGACGCGCATATCCCCGGGGTTGGCTATCAGGATCTGTTCTTTTTCTTTGCGGACTAAAATACCGTTCCGATCGTAATAATTCGCATGGCTGAGGGCGTTGGCGAGGGCTTCCCGGATTCCTTCTGCCAGGTTTTCCTGTATCCTTTTATGGGCTTTCTCTTTCGCATCCTGGAAACCGAAAAGGCCGGTATCCGCCAATATGCGCATGGAAGCCAGGCGGAAAAAGGCAAACAGATTCGCACAGCCTTCTTCCGTACTGCCTTCGGAGGAACCGTTTTGCAGGGAACAATCTTTTTCCGGTTCTTCGTACTTCAGGCAGAAGCGGGGAAATTTCTCCCTTATCCGGGCATTCTTACCGAACAGGAGAAGGCCGGCCGCGGTGACGTGGTATTCCCCTTTTTGGTCTTTCTGCAAAGCCCCCAGTTCTTCAAATAACGTTTCTTTGGGGACAGGAAGCACCGGGCGGGAGGCTTTCCTGTGATAGTCAAAATATGCCTGCAGATAGTGATCCATCGTTGTTTCATCCAGGGCTTCGGTTCCCATATCCGGGAAAACCCGGCCGTCCTGGGAAAGGATCGCAGCGTCCCGGAGCATGCTTTCCACTTCTTCCCTGGTACAGCGGTAATCCCCTTCCCCGTTTCTTCGATAAGAACCCATATAGGGATCGCTTCCTATGAATACCGGCTTTTTCCTCCGGTCCGCGCGGGGGACTTCGATTACTACGATTCGTTCCTTTTCGTCTGCATTATCCTTACTGCCTGTCCCTCCCGTCCATGCCTCCACAATACGGACCTGATCCCGGGTTAAGATATTGGCGCTGACCACCTGCGTATCCCCGGCTCTTCTCCAGAATTCCTCCAAGAGCCATTCCGGGGAAGGAAGCCTGACAGGGCAGAAGGATTTATCCGGCAGTTCCTCCACTCCCAGCAATATTACGCCGCCTACGGTATTGGCAAATGCGGAATAGGTCTCCCACAGGCTTTGGGGAAAGCCGCCCTGGGCCCTTTTTGCTTCTATCCGGTTATTTTCCTTATATTTATCAATCTCCGCAAAATCAAGCATTCACAGCTCCCTTTCCCGCCCCGGCTTATACCTGCGGCGGGGTATTTGACTTTCTCAGCCTCATCACCACGCCATGTAATCTGCGCACCGTCTTGGGAGCGGCAGATAAGAGCAGCAGGTAAATCTTTTGTTTTCGGGTTAAATACGGTGATTTTATGGTATCTGGCGTATGGGCCCGGCAGTATTTTTTAACTGCCGTATAAAAAGGATCGCCGGAAACCATTTGTTCCACCGGTATATGAAGCAGGTAATCCAGTCTCTGGTACAGTCCGAAACGGACTGCTTCCTCTGCAAGAGCCGGATATTTCTTTTCCACCACGCCCTGCACATAATCCGCATTCCGCACAATATCTACAAAAACCCGGGAAAAACATTTTTTATCCTTTTTCCTGGTATTGCTTCCTATCCGGTAATATACATGGTACAGCTGCAGGGGGAGGATGCAGACGCCGGCGTTTTCCTGCAGAAGCTCTACCAGAAGGAAAAAGTCCTCATTCAGTTCGCCCTCCGGGAATCTCCTGTCTCCCAACAGATTTCTGGAGGTGAGCTTGGTGCAGAAGGAGCAGTCTCCTCTGTGAAGCAACAGTTCACGCAGGAATTCTTCGCTGGTCATAAAACAAATCTGTTCGGGCGGCCGGCATACATCCGGCCTCTTTTCCCCATTTTCACCGATTTCATCTCTGGAGGCCTGCACCATCTGCCAGCCGCCCTTCTGCGCCTGTTCCATCAGCCGGGCATACATTTCCGGCTCGATATAATCGTCGCTGTCCACAAAACCAAGATATTCTCCCTCCGCCCGTTCTATTCCATAATTCCTGGCGGAGGAGGAACCTCCATTGGGTTTGTGGAACACCCGGATCCTCCCGTCCCTGCGGGCCAGCTCATCACACAGCCGGGCAGTGCCGTCCGTAGACCCGTCGTCTACCAGCAGGATTTCCAGATTTCCGTACGTTTGGGCACACACCGATTCCACACAGCGTTCCAGACAGTCCATTATATTATAAATCGGGATAATGACAGAAATAAGCGGTTCTCTCATTCCAGCGCTCCATAACGTTTGTTCCCGCAAGAATGGCTGTGGATATTTCCCGATAGGCAAGGCGGAGGAAGGAGACGATGCGGCAGCTTCGTTGGCTGACGGCAACGAGGCATATCGGGAAGTAGACCGGCCATTATACGACAAGCAGACCTTATGGAGCCCTTTCCCCTTTCTTCCCGGCCATATGACAGGAGCCACACTGAACGGCCCTTCGCAGGGCGGTTCCACCCTGTCCTCCTGCAGGTTTTCATAAAACCGCAGGCATTGCTTTGCCGCATTCTCCGCATTCCAGAGACGGGAGACCGTTTCATAGGCTCTCTGTCCCATCTTTCTTCTTTCCTCTCCGTTTTCCATCAGAAAGCAGACAGCCTCCCGGAATTCCTCATAGCTTCCGCCGGAGTAAATCATGCCGTTTTTCCCATGTTCTATGAGATAAGGAACCGCTCCCGCTTCCCGGTTTGCCACCACGGCGCAGCCGCTGTTCATGGCTTCATTCACCACGGCTCCCCAGCCTTCCAGATGATTGCTGGTAAAAAGATGGATATGGCTTTTTTCCATTCTCTCCCTTACCCGGGCAGGCTCCAGAAACCCATACATGGTAATCCGCTCCTCCAGCCCAATGCTTCGGATATCCTGCCGTATCGTTTCCTCCATCTCCCCGCTGCCGATGAGATGAATATGAAAAGAATAACCCATCCGCGCTAAATCCCCGCCCAGCCTCACCACGAATTCGGGATGCTTCAAAGGCATCAGGCGGCCGGCCCACACAAGCTGTATCTCCTCGCCCGATCCTTTCATCCGTTCCAGTTCCCCGCCGGCATATTCCTTTTTTTCCGGGAAATAACCGAAGCGGAACTTTTTCCCCGGATATGCATGGATCAGGGAAAAATCCGAAGCCACATAGGCCCCTGCACACAGCAGATATACCGGCTTGTTCCGATACCGGATGTGCTCCCGGTATTTGTGGAGCAGCCCCTTTGGGGATATGGCCTTCCACTGCCCTTCCCGGTATATCCGTTCGCTGATACGGATTGCCGGCTTTCCGCTGCCGAGCCGCTTTTCGATCACCTCTTCGTTCTCCATCCACCCGGCCAGCAGCAGATCACAGCCGTCAATCAGACCCCGGCAGATCTCCTCCTCTTCGTAAAGCAGATGCACATAGGGAATGGACCCGACATCCAGCGCCCAGCCCATCCGCACCCGCTCCTCCTCCATAGGCTCCGTCTGTATAAAGGTAAAATCCTCTCCCAGCTCCTGGAATAAACCGTTGCAGAAAGGGATTTGATGGTGATTGATGTAGTTAGAAATGAAGGTTAGTTTCATGGCCGCTCCTTGTTAATAAGAAATTTCCGGTTAGATGCTGATAGTTCCGTTCATAAAACACCACTTCTATGATTGCTTTGCGCAATTCAATACATTCCTTCTCGCTTCTTCCTTGGCGAATTTCATTTAAACCCCTATAATTTTCTATAAATTTAAAGAGAGAGTAATAACACCACAGTGCTATATACTCTCTCTTTGTGGCTAATTTTAGTGTTGTCTGCCAACGGCCAGCTATGGGCTGGTAAGCATATCCGATTTTAGTGTCAGCCCACTAGAAAAGCACACTTTTCTTTATAATATTATTATACGCAACGACGCTTTCTATGTCAATAGAATTCTCTTTTTTAAGTATCGCCGAAGTAACAGTTCAGCCGGGACTAAACTGTTACTATTTTTTCTCAATCAACCACAAATATACTTGTTATCGTAATATTACTCTGCTATAATGACAATGGTGCTACCCTACACGGTAGGCGGTTGCCCTCTTACAGAGGGACTGTGACCCTCTGATTACATAGAAACCTGCTTGCAGGAATTTAGTACGAAAGAGGGAATGGATAATGAGCGACTTTGAACTGTTATCGCTGGTTTTGATGATTCTTGCAATCATCATTCCTCTTCTGATAGCTTACATAGAAGCAAAGAAATAACCGCCGTGTCCCTAACAAAGATCGGCGGTTATTTCTAAACTGATTAATTGATGGGGCAACCGTCTATCGGTGGCACCTTTTATATTATTATAATAGCACCTCTGTATTCACATTGCAACATTTTCAAGAAATAAATTCCACAGCTTATTTTCTTTTTATCCTGTTATTCACAGTCTTCTTAACAGTTCCAATTCCTCCCTGCCCCCTCTTCCAATGAGGCTGCCACAAAACCAACTCCGAGTTCAATCGCATTATGTCTCTTACATGTGACCAACTCAATTGGCTATACAATGTGTAGCCAATCCTGCAATATTTCACGGTATATCTCCATCAGCCGCCTGTAATTTTCATTTCCGTCATGATTCCGGAAGGCCCGCTCCCTGGCTGCCTCCGACAGCTCCTGTGCCAGGCTGTCCTCTTCAAATACCCGGATGACACTTTGGGCCAGCCCGCGGATATCCCCCTTTTCGAAAAACAGGGCGCTTTTCCCATCCTCCGCCATGTCCGGAATGCCGCCCGTACGCGCCGCGATGCAGGGCAGGCCCAGCAGCATAGCCTCGCCCAGGGAATTAGGCGAATTTTCCAGCGCAGAAGGGCATACAAACACATGGCTGCCAAGATAGGCCTCCTTCATCTGTCTGTCGGAAAGCTGGCCCAGCACGGAAACCTTGTCCGCCAGTCCGTTTTCCTGGATAATATCCCGGAGATACTTTCCGTACCCGGAAATTTTCAGTTTCTCTTTCCTGCTGCCATAGGCAGTTATACGGTTTCCCGCCACACTCACATGGGCTGCGGGAAATTTCTCCAGGATATCCGGCATAGCCCGGAGCAGATAATGAAAGCCCTTCAGCGGATAATCCCCCTGGCTGGCAAATATTTCATAAGATCTGCATTGCCCCCGTTTCCATTTTCCATCATAGAAACAGGAACGCATGGTTTCATTCATTTTATGGTATATAAGCCGGGGATTGCATGCAAGCGACCCCAGCCGGTCAAATTCCGTCCGGCCGGTCACATGAGCGCTTCCCTGCAGCACCAGCCTTTCCCGTTCCCCGCGGATACGGAACTTTTCCTGCTGCTGGCGCAGGCTGTCCTTACGTATCCTATCCCGGAAGGTGGCCCTTTTCTGTACCGGCAGCGGCAAATCCGCCATATAGCTTTCCGCACATTCCCCAACCAGTCCCTGAATGCCCACCAGGATACGTTCCGGCTTTCCGAAGCTTCGCACCATAGCAAGGGCATGAGGGAATTCCGTCCCGAAAATATGGACAAGATCCGGTTGGAAATCCGCAAGGATTTCAGCAAATCTTTTTTCCATACAACGGTCGTAAATTTCAGGCCGCTTCAGGTTCTCCCGGAAGCCATAAACCATAACCTCTTTTTCCCCGGAAGGCGTCCCCCCGTCCTCCGCCTTCTCAGAAAGTTCCCGGAGCACCGTTTTTTTCTGGTATGCGGCAAGCTCCCCCTCTGCCGGAAAACAGACGGCAAGCTCCATATCCGCCTCTTGCTCCCCCAAAAACCGGTTTAATGCACCGGTCAGCCAGCCCTCCCGCACACTGTACCTTTGCCCCAATGCAAAAGCCACCGCTGGCGGGCAGATGTTGCACAGCCATAAAATACGCATGCTTACTTTCTCCTTCCGTAAATGGCTGATTTCACCTTATTATAGGCACCGGACATCACAGGGCTTTCCGCGATCCTGGTGCGCAGCGGCGCCAGGGAAACCAGCATAAGAAAAGCGTACAGCGTGCTTTTCCCCCACCCCAGATAGTACCGGGTTATCACCTTATGTTCCAGTGCGGATCGCTTTCTGTTTTCCTTTGTTTCCGAAAATCCGCCGCCCTCATAGAAAGCCACGGTTACCGGCATATAAACCGCCGGAGCCTTTTTATCATAGACCGCATACAGAAAATGCTCATAATCCGCCCGCACCCGGTAATCCGTATCATATCCCCGCTGTTCAAAAAGCCCGGCGTCATAGAAGCAGACCTGATGGCAGGGCACATTCCGGTAACAGGTAAAATCATTCATGACAGGAGCCGAATGTACCGGCGTGTTCTGCAGCTGGTTAAACTGATCCCCGTAAAAGATGCAGCACCGTCCCTTTCCCCCGTTCTCTCCCTGCCAACGTTCCATAAAGGAGGCGGCCTTTGACAGAACACTCCGGCTGAAAAACCGATCCCCGCAGTTCAGGAAAAGCACATACTGTCCCTGCACCCTCTTCACGGCCTGGTTCATACCGTCATAAATACCGCCGTCCGGTTCCTGGAAAAAACGGATCCTGCTGTCCGCCGGTATTTCCCGCGGTACCCCTTCCCCGAACAGACGCTGTACCGATCCGTCCGTACTTCCCCCGTCCTTGATTATAATTTCAAAATTCCCGTAATCCTGATCCAGGATGCTGTGAAGCGTGGAGAAAAGCTTGTCCCCCGGATTTAAGGCCGCCACCACAATACTAAAAAATAAATGAGCCATTCAACCATTCCTTTTCTGTGAAAATCCAACTGTGATAAGGCAGCACACGCACGCCTTCCTGGTGTGCCGTCAGTAAAAAATATACAAAATACAACAGGCAGAAGGCCGCTGTGAAAACATACATGATTCTTTTCTTATTACGCAGGGATTTGCCGCCTTGAAGGGTATCCGGCATATTTTTCAGAATACCCGGCACCAGAAACACCTGGGCCGTGATCAGATAATACCCGAAACGGGATACCAGCGGAAGAAAGGAAGCGCATGTATACAGGGCCAGCCCCAGCAAATTCAATTTAAAATACAGCAGATTCGCCTTATTTTCCTTAATCGTTTCCCGGTAGGCACAACATCCCAGCACCAATACGGCGGCACAGCGGATAATCCCCATCAGGCTTCCCTCCAGGCCGGTGTCCTTCTGCAGATAGATAGTATTCTGATACGAGGGATACAGCTTCAGTACCACGCCCATCCAGAATTCCCGGAACAGCGGAAGGCTTGCCGCCAGAATGCTTCCCAGGATAACCTGCCATTTTTTCCAGCGGCAGGAAGCAATCAGGTACAGAGGAATCACGATCAGCACCGATTTATGAAACAGTGCCGCAAACAGGATGAGTAAAATAAATTTCCCATATTCCTGTTTCAGCACATACCGCAGACTGTACAGCGTAATGGCAAGGACAAAATAATACCGCACCGTATTAAAGGTCCTGAAATAAAGTCCAAGCAGCATGAACAAAGCGAAGGAGATGGTAAAATCCACGCTCTGATCATACATGGCTTTCAGAAAAAGGATCGCGGTAACCACCGCAAAGAAACCAAATACCAGCAGATAATTTTCCCCGCCCGCCAACAGGTACAGCAGCTTTACCAAAAGATTGAACCCCGGTTCCGTCACCACATAGCCGCCCACATAGATTTCGTGGAAGGTGGTCACATAATTCCCGTAATCGTTTCCCACATCGATGCGCAGGGAGGCGACGCCGGCCATAAGCAGAAACAACGTAAACAACACAGCCCCGTTCATGGCCTGCCGCCTCGTAACTGCGCCGGCCCCATGCTCCCTGCCGGCAGCCTCCTGATTAACCAGACATGCCAGCGCTATGGCAGCCGCGCCCAGAAGCCCGTAAAAAATCATTGTTATACCCCCTGCCTATCGCAGGCTTGCCTGCGATACTGCGTGAATGAATCGTTTGAAAGGAACTTTCAAACTTATACCTCTCGCATATGAATCCCTTTTCTCATCAGGGCAAACGCCTCACCAAAGGAGTAATCCCTGCACATAACCTCTTTTTGCTTATACAGGAAACGCAGAGCCATGAGATACGCCGCCTTCCCGTACAGGAAACGGTAAAGCACGCCTCTGTCATAAAAAAACTTCTCATTATATCCATGAAACCAGGTGGAGGGCCTTCCGTTCTCTTTCCCTATGGTGACAGGAGCCTTATAAACCTTCAGCCCTTTCCGGATGCATTCCGCCAGAAACAGGCTGTCCTCCCCGTTGCTGTATCTGGCACCGCCCCCGAACAAAAGGGAGAAGGCGATATTCGCTTCTCTCAGTTTCTCCGTCTTTGCCGCAAAGCTGTAGGTGGGATACCTTCCGCAGTTATACCAGCGCACCCTCCCATAACCGTCTATATGGTAGGTCGCCCTGTCCTGGGGCACCTCCATGTTAAACAGAATCATATCGGCCCCCGGATTTTTCACGAACTCCGCCTCTATGGCCCTGACGGCACCGGGGCGGTAAATAATATCTTCGTCTGCAAACAGGCAGATATCCCCTTCCGCCCGCATAAGGCAGTTATTCCGGGAAAGGCCCACTCCCCGCTCCGCAAAGCTGTAGCACCTTATCCGATGCTCCTGGTAACGATATTCCTTATAGGTATTTTCCCCGCATTGGTTTACAATAACAGCGTCCGCCTGCAGATTCATACGCTCTGCCAGCGTATCCACATCCTCATTCACTGCGGAAACAAGAATTTCCAGCTTCATTTCGTTCTCACTTTCTGTAATAGGCCTTCAGGAATTTATCATCCGCATCCGTGAGAATAGCCCCTCTCACGGGTATCTGCTGTTTTTCCAGCTGCAGCAGGATGTGGGTCAGGGCCCTGCCGTTTCCGTACCCCCAGGGTACCACCAGAACAGCGCCATCTTTCCTGCGCATATCCTCACAGTCCTTTTGGCCGAAAGGCCAGGCCGCCCAATTGAGTGCGGGACCGTCCGCCATGCAGGCCGTCAGCACGGCTTCCACTTCTCCACGCCGCTTGCCGGAATCCGTTTCCGTTCCTTTCCGCCAGCCGGCATTCTTCCCTTTTCCCACCTCTATCAGGCAAAGCCCTTTGGCCCCTTTCAGAAGATAGGCGGCATTCGTTGCAAGCTCCTGTTTCAGCTTTTCATTTTTCTTACAGGTAAGAATACCCAGCAGAGGGGCCGCACAACGTTTCCGGAAATCCTCCTCCAGATAGATGGAATCGTCCATAATATAATGGAAAGTCAAAACAAGAAACAGAAGAAGCGCACCGCAGACAGCCCCAAGGCCGAAGGCATTGCCGGTTTTTGTGGCCCTCTCCACTGGGACTGCAGGCTCCACCAGCCAACACTGCATATCGCTCAGTCCCTCGATGGAACGGGCGAACTCTCCCAGACCATATTCATACCCCCGGGCGATTTCCTCCGACAGGGCGGCATCATCGGTAGTGATATATAAAGGCATCACCTTGATATCATTCATCTGCCCCACAGAGACCGATTCCTTCACCTGTTCCTTGGTTATGCCTTCCGGAAGCGCTTCCATCACAAAATCCACCACCTGGTCGGTCCTCATGATTTCCCCCCAGGTATAGGCATTATAATAATCTGCAATTTCCCCGTATTTATCCTTGTCAAAATAAATCCGGTATTGGGAAAACACCTGATACTGAACAGGTCCTGCCAGCACCAGGGCCTGGAACAGATAAATTCCTCCTGCCGCCGCCCCTCCAATGAGGGCCGCAGCCAGAAGCATCCATATCTTACGGAAAAGACAGAGGGCAAAACGCTTTCCGTCCATGCCCTCCTGCCAGAATTTTTCTTCTTTCATCAACTATTATCCTCTTCGGAATCCGACTTCATCGCCGTGATCTGTGCGGTATCCACACCCTCCGTACTCTCCGCCTTAAACAGGATCTTCAAAGTCAGAAGCATCAGCTTGATATCCATCCACACCGTATAATCCTCAATATAAGTCAAATCCAGCTTCAGTTTATCATAAGGGGTGGTATTGTATTTTCCGTAGACCTGTGCATAGCCTGCCAGCCCTGCTTTCACTTTCATACGGAAAGCGAATTCCGGCATTTCCTCCATGTAGCGGGCAATGATTTCCGGCCGTTCCGGACGGGGGCCGATAAAGGACATTTCCCCCTTGAGAATATTGATGAGCTGGGGAAGCTCGTCAATGCGCACCGCACGGATGAATTTACCCACCGGGGTAATCCGGGAATCGTTTTTGGCGGCGAGCCTGGCCACTCCATCCTTTTCCGCATCCACACGCATACTGCGGAACTTCAATATCTTAAATTCCCTGGCATCCCTGGTGCACCGAATCTGCTTGTACAGAACCGGGCCGCCGTCATACAGCTTGATCACAACTGCCGTAATCAGCATAAAGGGGGAAGCCGCCACCAGCAGAAGCAGGGCGCATACGATATCAATACACCGTTTGATAATCCGTTGTTCCACCGTCAGATTAAATTCTCTTGTAAGGAAAATAGGGGTATCGAAAAGATGCAGCTGTTCCGATCCCTTGATAATGACATCCGGGATTTTAGGCATCATATAAATACGGACGGAACGGCTGTAGCAATATTTAATCAGCTTATTCCTCACACCTGTGGGAATATCCCAAAGCACCACACCGCCGTACCCCTTTTCGATTTCATCCAGGATAGCATCCGCACCGGCCGATATATTCAGGCATTTGGAAATATTATATTTATCTTTTCTACTGGCAAATTTCTGCAGGATATCCGCAATCGGCCTGTCCCCATAAATCAGAAGAAGCTGTCTGGGCGGAAAAAGCTTCCGGTAAATCCGGTTCGCCAGATACGTATAGCAGGCAGCAAACACCACCTGTCCCAAAAACGCCATAAACAGCTGCAGCGGAGGTATCAGGCTGCCGTGGATCATCGCCATCTGCAGATAAGAAAAAATATTGGTGCACAGCAGAGCGAATACCTGGGATCCAAAAACCTCCATGGGCTTGAGATACCCCACCTTCAGTCCTCCGTAGGTCCTGGAAAAAAAGAACAGGACCACCAGGTAAAAGAACAGGATTAACAGATGGCCTTTAAAATACAGCTTTGTATCATATCTGAGGATAGCAGGATAATAATAACCGAAATAAGCAACGGCATAGCCGCCCAGCATAGCCAGCAGCCCTACATATGATATAAGTAAAACCAGCAGTCTTTTCCTGGATTCCGTTTGATTCATTTATTAGCTCCCATCCGTCCGCCTCGGCGGCTTTTATAAAATATGTTGTAACTGTTCAGTACCCTCACAGTTACTCTGCAAAAATCCATTCTAAATCGCCTTCGGCGATGGATTATTGCACTCCTGAATCACTTTCTTACAGTCAGCGCAGTAAATGCGCTGACCTGCTGAATAGTTACAATAAGTTTATCATACCTACACTCTCCTTGCAACCGCACGCAGGGCCCAGAAGCAGAAGTGGTACAGGCTTGTAAACAGGGAAAGCCCTTCCTGTCCGCGGTACAGGTGCCAGATTCTCCTGATTGCCTCCAGCTTGTTGGAGGACAGGGACTGTGCCGGCCTGCGGTAGACAGCCAGGTTCTCGTCCAACCCATACGCTGTGTAGCCGCTTCTCAGGATTTTCCACCAGGTAGCAGTATCCTCGCTTTTTACCTGAGGCATACAGACCAGATCCCTGCTGATTTTCTGCAGGTCAAAAAGAACTGTGGTAGTAAAAATCACAGTTCTGGAAAGTGCTTTTTTGTATGTGAGTGTCTCCGGCACATGGACGATTTTCCCGTTTCCCAGCCCATTGCAGTCACCGAACTCATATCCTGTAAATGCAAAAGCAGCCTGCTTTTCCGTTAAAAAAGCAAGCTCTTTTTCCAATTTTGCTGCTGCCCACAAATCGTCGGCATCCAGATACGCCAGGTACCTGCCCTGTGCAAGCGCCACACCCCTGTTTCTGGCCGCTGCCGCTCCGCCGTTGTGCTCCTGCCGCACCGGCCGGATCCTTCCGTCCTTTTCCGCCAGCGCGCATAAAGCTTCGAAGCTGCCGTCCGTGGAACAATCGTCCACCGCGATCAGCTCCCAGTTTTTAAATGTCTGTCCCTGTACCGTTTCCACCGTTTTTTCCAGGAAAGCGCCGGCGTTATAGACAGGCATGACAATACTCACCAAATCGTATTTCATCGCGTTACAATTCTTCCTTTACCAGATAAATGGGACGTTTCTTCACTTCCATATACGTTTTGGACATATACTGCCCGACAATTCCAAGGCAGAAAAGCTGGACCCCGCTCACCATACAGATAATACATACCATGGAAGGCCAGCCTCCCACCGGATCCCCGACAGCCAGTGTCTTTACTATAATTACCAGAATCAGCAGAAAAGCGATAAAGCAGAAAACCACTCCCAGGATAGAAGCCAGCGCCAGCGGCACCGTGGAAAAAGCGATAATTCCATCCAGCGCGTAGATAAAAAGCTTCCAGAAGGACCATTTGGTCTCTCCGTGCATACGTTCCACATTTTCAAACTCCAGCCACTTGGTGGAATACCCCACCCAGCCGAAAATCCCTTTGGTAAAACGGTTGTATTCCGTCATCTGCAGGATAGCGTCCACCACCTGCCTGGTCATCAGACGGTAATCCCTGGCCCCGTCCACTATTTCCGTCTTGGATATACGGTTCACCAGCTTATAAAACATTCTCGCAAAAAAAGAACGGACAGGAGGCTCCCCCTTACGCGTCACCCTCCTGGTCGCAACGGAATCATAGCCCTCTTTGATATAAGAAAACATTTCCGGAAGAAGGGACGGCGGATCCTGTAAATCGGCGTCCATCATCACCACATAATCCCCTTTTGCTTTCTGAAGCCCTGCATAAATAGCGGATTCTTTTCCGAAGTTTCTGGAAAAGGATACCAGACGCACTCTGTCGTCCCTTTTCTTCAAATCCTTAACTTCTTCCACAGTCCTGTCCCTGGAACCGTCGTCTATATAAAGGATCTCCACTTCAAGCCCTTCTTTTTCAAAGAAGGGGGTATTTTTCATCAATTCTTCATAAAAACAATCTACATTTTCTTCCTCGTTATAACAAGGGACTATGACACTCAGCAGACTCATGAATGTTCCTCCTAATTCGTAACCGTACCGATTCGTCCGGACGGTTACCCTTCCATACGTATCCTATCCGCTATTCTGGCTATGTATTCACTGTTGGTAGGCCGCACCGCCCCGGAAGCGGCGCTGTAGCCGAACAGATCTTCAAATACCGCCGGGTTCCCTCTTTCCCAGGAAACCTCTATGGCGTTGCGTATTGCCCTTTCCACTCTTTGTATATTGGTATGGTTGTTTTTAGCGATATTGGGATAAAGAAGCTTTGTCACACTTCCTACCAGTTCCATGTCCAAAGCGGTGAGCACAATGGCCTCACGCAGATAATAATATCCCCTCAAATGAGCCGGCACTCCCAGCTCAAGCATGAATTCCGATACGTAGCGTTCCATCGAAGACGCGTTACCATTTTCCGTCATATCATTCCCTCTCATTCCGCCGCATAAACGACTTTCCCGTTTTCCTGCAGTCATGCATTCCAAATAATCCATCTGCATTTTTCCTGCTTTTTCCAGGTCCATCTACAATAATAGCACGGTATAAAAGGAAATAGAATGAAAATCAATCGATAAATTTCGCACTATAAATACGAATTTTCTCCCTTATCCGACAACGTCTCCACGATTTCTTTCACCCGCTGCGCTTCGGACTGGGGGCACACCAAAACGGCTTCCCCTGCCTGTACAATGATTAAATCGGTAACGCCTACGGCGGCAATCAGCTTGTCTACAGAATACGCGGTACAGTTCCTGCTGTCAAGAAGTAAAGTTTTTCCCACGGTGATATTTTGATTTTCATCCCGGTCCTTCAAAGCGTCAAAGGCGTCCCATCCCCCCACATCGCTCCAGCCGAAATCACCGGTGAGCATGAGCACATGATCGGCCCTTTCCATGATTCCATAGTCAACGGAAATTTTAGGAATCCGGGGATAGATATCCCACAGGGCCTCTTCCTCCCCGGGGGTTCCGAAGCTTTCCGCCAGCTGCATCAGACATTCGTAAATATAAGGCAGAAGTTTTTTAAAATAAGAAAGTATGGTGGATGCTTTCCAGATGAACATACCGCTGTTCCAGGCATAACAGCCGGTTTGCAGATAGGCCGCCGCCGTTTCTTCATCCGGCTTTTCCACGAATTCCTCCACCCTGCGGTAAGGCTTTCCAACCGCTTCCACACTGCGGATATAACCGTAACCGGTGGAAGGGAAGGTGGGCTTAATCCCGATGGTTACCAGCGCATCCGTTTCCTCCACGGCCTTCACCGCTTGCCGCAGCGTTTCCCGGAAGGCAGCCTCTTCCCGGATATAAGGATCCGAAGGCACCACACACATGATACCGTCCCCGTATTTTTTAACAATCGTCACTGCCGCATAGCCGATGCAGGCCGCCGTATTCCTGGCTGCCGGCTCCGACAGGATATGATCCGCCTGCACCCGTCCTGCCGTCTGCGCAAGCATTACCTCCTTCTGGGAGGCATTGGTGACGATAAAGATATCTTTTTTGTCCGCAACGCCCAAAAGCCGGTCAACGGCCTCGTTAACCAACGTCTCTTTTCCCGAAAGGTTCAGAAACTGCTTGGGCATTTTTTTAGTGGAAAGTGGCCACAGCCTGGTACCGCCGCCGCCAGCCATCACGACTCCATATGTTTTCATAGATGCATATCCTCCCGCTTCAGGGCCTGCTGTCCGGCCCCGCCAGCCTTGTTATTTTCTTGCTTCCTGTACATGTTCCTGAAACCAGTCATAAGCCAGCTTCACACCTTCTTCCAGTTCTACCCTGTGGCTCCATCCCAGTCCATGGAGCTTGGTTACATCCGTCAGCTTCCGCGGGGTTCCGTCAGGCATATCCTTATTCCAGACAATGTCCCCTTCAAAACCTACCGTTTCACGCACGGTTTCCGCCAGCTGCCGGATGGTCACTTCCTTGCCGGTTCCGATATTCACATGCTGTTCCCCGCTGTAATTTTCCAGCAGGAATACACAGGCATCCGCCATATCGTCCACATACAAAAACTCCCGCAGAGGGGTTCCTGTTCCCCACAGCTCCACACTCGCCGCCCCATTCACCTTCGCTTCATGGAATTTCCGGATCATGGCCGGCAGCACATGGCTTCCCTGCAGATCATAATTGTCATGAGGGCCGTAAAGATTCGTGGGCATACAGCTGATAAAGTCATCCCCATATTGCCTTTTATAAAACTTACACATTTCCAGCCCCGCTATTTTGGCAATGGCATACGCTTCGTTGGTGGCCTCCAGCGGGCCGGTAAGCAGCGCATCCTCCGGGATCGGCTGGGGCGCCAGCTTGGGATATATACAGGTGCTTCCTAAAAACAGAAGTTTCTTTACCCCGAAGTCATGACAGCATTTGATCACATTGCATTGAATCTGCAGATTTTCGTATGCAAATTCTGCGGGAGCCGTATTATTGGCGTTGATACCGCCCACCTTTGCCGCTGCCAGCACAACCACATCCGGCCTTTCCTTTTCAAAAAAAGCGGTGACCTGCGCCTGGTTGGTCAGATTCAGCTCCCTGTGGGTTCTGCCGAACACATGTCCGTAGCCTTTTGCCTCCAAATTCCGCACAATGGCGCTGCCAACCAGCCCCCTGTGCCCTGCTACATAAATCTTATCTGTTTTTTCTATGCCGCTCATCTGTTATCCTCTTTTCTGTTTTATTGCTGCCGTCCAGGCAAGCCCGGACTGTTGCGCGTTGTTGCCTATAAGGATGGAACACGCAGCGTGGCAGCCGTTGTTCCCTTATGTTTCCCGATCACTGCGCCCGGAAGCCGTACCGCAGGTCCCCCGCATGCGCTCCCTCTCCCCGCAATTCAATATCCTGTATTCTGGGTGAGGAGGGGAATTTATCATACCCGATCTGCCCGCCGTCCGCAGGCACATATATCGTTACCCCGTCAACTTCATAAGTAATGGCCGCAAAGCTTCCATAACCCTGCTGCCGGATGTAATATGGTTCTCCCGCCGTTTCCGCTATTCCGCCCGCAAGGCCTGAACCTTTTATCAGGAGAAAAACGGACGCCCCGGCCGCAAAGGCATAACAGCCCATGCGTTCCAGCCTTTTGTTTTTTTCCGTCAGATAAACATAACCGTATCCAAGCACGGCAGTGGGCAGCATCAGTACATATACGTAACCATAACGGATCAATGGTGCTGAAAACTGCCAGAAAAAATAGCCGATTATCAGGACGGATGCATACAGAATCCAGTCCCATGCGGCTATTCCCCCGGTATCTCCCGCCTTTTTCCTGAACATGAGGGGGGAGCGCGCAGCGCGGCAGCCGTTGTTTTTCAGCA
This sequence comes from Eisenbergiella sp. OF01-20, assembly GCF_003478085.1. Classification (NCBI taxonomy): domain Bacteria; kingdom Bacillati; phylum Bacillota; class Clostridia; order Lachnospirales; family Lachnospiraceae; genus Eisenbergiella; species Eisenbergiella sp. OF01-20. The sequence continues at coordinate 303,710 of NZ_QUES01000002.1, forward strand.
GCAGGGCCGCCCTTCCTATGGCAGCCATGCCCAGCACCGTACAGCCGGCACTTGCCGCAACCCACAGCTTTTCCAGCCCCTTCAATGACGCAAACCAGTTTCCCGCCCAGCTGGTAAAAGGGGTGTCATACAGATTAACGTCATACAGGAGCCTTGCGAAAACCTGGATTTCCTTGGAATCACAGTCCGCGTATCCTTTTTCAAGCTTCCAGTCCACCGGGAACACATCCAGGAAGGTAAACGGATAAAACAGCCAGCCGGATATCAGGACCCCACGTATCAGCCATGGAAGGGAAATCAATATGCCAAGCCCGATATACAGGGCAATCTCCTTCCAGCGTTTTCCTTTCAGGAGAAGGACCGCAGGCTTGAGGACCAGCAGAAGCATTACCGCCGCCGACAGCTTGACGGTTACCGTAAATACCAGCAGAAGGCTGAGAAGCGCATAAGGAACCACCGAAGCTTCCCTGCGCTCCAGCAAATCCAGCCAGGCAATCAGGATATAAAAAAGGAACAGCATGGCGAAATAATCGGAAGCGGGAGAAACCATTTCCCGGAACAGTACTGTTAAATAGTATACCGCCCCTAACCGGACAAAATCCGAAACCAGCACCCGCTTCCTGCGTACCAGCCTTCCCAGCCCGCAGCATTGTATTCCCACCAACAACGCCAGAAAGCCCTGGACGGCATGCATGCTTTCCGTCCAGGACCCGACGGCCGCCCACCGCATGCCATATATGGCGCACAGGGGAAAGGCCGCACTATTATAGGCAAATCTGCTGTGAAGGTTACCCAGGCCGGGAACAACACCGTACTCCTCTATCCAGCGGATGGCCTGCGCGTGGTAAAGGCCCGTATCCACATGCATATATCCCCGTGAAGTCCCGTAAGCCATGAGCAATACCAATACCGCTGCAAACAGCCGGCCTCCCGGCCCGCTTTCCTGCCATTTCTCCCGGATAAATGCAGACAGCTGTCTACGCAGGACAATAGCACTGACGGCGCAGAAAACCAGCAGCCCAAGATTGGCAGCAAGCCCCACTCCGGCAAACAGGCTGTACCCTTCCGCATATACCGTAACAAAAGCGAGTCCGGCCATGAAAATCCCCGTACCTGTGCGGCAGGCATATCCCCTTTCCTCTTCCGGCCCTGTTTTACGGAAAGGCATCAGTACCGTAAAACCCGCCAGAAAAGCAGTTATGCCTATATATGCCCAGTTCAGCAGAACAAATAACATAATTTCCCCTCGTCAAGCCGGATTACCGGCTCCTGTTTTTAAACCGTAACTGTTCAGTCCCTTCGCAGTTGCTTAAATTCCTCGCAGCTCATTCCCATGATTTCCTGCATATCCGCATCCATCATCATGGCAACCAGCCCCCTGAAATCCACTTTTCTCTTCCAATTCAGTTCCTTCTCCGCTTTGGAGCAGTCCCCCCACAGGAATTCCACCTCTGCCGGCCGGTAAAATTCAGGGTTCACATCCACCAGCAGCCTGCCGGTTTTCGAATCGTATCCCTTTTCATTCACACCCTGTCCTTCCCAGCGCACAATAATCCCCACTTCCCGGAAGGCTTCCTCCACGAACTCCCTCACGGTATGGGTCTCATTGGTGGAAAGCACATAATCGCCGGGCTTTTCCTGCTGCAGCATCAGCCACATCCCTTCCACATAATCCCCGGCAAAACCCCAGTCCCTCTTGGCATTCATATTTCCCAGGGAAAGCTTTTCCTGCTTTCCTGCCAGAATGGCGGCAATCGCCAGCGTAATTTTCCTTGTCACGAAATTCTCGCCTCTTCTGGGTGATTCGTGATTAAAAAGAATACCGTTGCAGGTAAACATATTATAGGATTCCCTGTAATTTACCGTAATCCAGTAGGAATACAGCTTTGCCACCCCGTAAGGGCTTTTGGGATAAAACGGCGTTTTCTCACTCTGGGGGGCTGTTTCCGGAAGCCCCCCGAACAGCTCCGAGGTGGATGCCTGATAGAAACGGCAGGGCCCTCCGTTGATACGGATCGCTTCCAAAAGCTTCAATGTACTCATTCCGGTGGCATCCGCGGTATACTCCGGCACCTCAAAGGAAATTCCCACATGGGACTGCGCCGCCAGATTATAAACCTCCGTAGGCCGTATTTCCGCCATAATGCGCATCAGCGCGCTGGAATCCGTCGTGTCTGCATAGTGAAGAAAGAATTTAACATTATTATAGGGGGAATGAATCAGATGGTCAATCCTGCTGGTTATGGAAATGCTGTGACGCCTTACCAGACCATGCACTTCATACCCTTTTTCCAACAGAAATTCCGCCAGATAAGAACCGTCCTGCCCGTTTATTCCTGTAATCAAAGCTACGTTTTTCATATATCATACCTCTCTGTCTCTGCCCTTTGGGCTTTTTTTGCTGCGGCTGCAAATCAATATATCATTTAATTTCTATGAAAACAATTTATAATCTTGCGTACAAATGGGAATATATTGCTATTGTATTGTTTTTGCTATATAATGGGTGTCAGTTGTACGGATGCCTTTACTGCAAGGTATCGAACCGTTTCAAATATATAAACTCGAACTTCGCAGGTGCCAGACGGCCCTCTGCCCGCTGTCGGCGCCCCTCTCCCGGGACTGAAAAGGAATTTTCGCAGGTGCCTTTCAGACCATGGAGATGAGACCAGTCAAATGTGTCAGCCTCATCTGACACATTTGACGCCCCTGGGCTCATCGGAATGCCTGGTCTGATGGACCTGCGAAAATCCTTTTCAGTCCCGGGAGAGGGGCGCCGACAGCGGGCGGAGGGCCGTCTGGCACCTGCGAAGTTCGGGTTTATAACTTTCAGGAAAGGGGATGCCATGGGAAAATCGTTATCGGACCGCGTTCTTGCAACGCCCTCCTCTTATGCGAAAAAGCATTATTTATACGTGCAGGAAATCGGTACGCTGACCAGTATGGAGCCTCATGTCAGTTCCAGGGAGAATATCAGCTCTTACCTTTTTCTTACTGTGCAGAAGGGAGAAGGGTATCTGACCTACCGTGGAAGGAAGCATTATATCCAGGCCGGGGACTGTGTTTATATTAACTGCAGGAACCAATACGCCCATGAAAGCTCTGCGGAGCATCCCTGGACATTGATGTGGGTGCATTTTAACGGAAACGGCGCGGATGATTTTTATCAGTCGTATCAGGGACAGGAACGCAGTTCCATTTTCCATCCGGCGGATACGGCTCCTTTTACAGATAGTCTAACCGCTCTGTTCGGTTTGATGCAGGCAAAGCCATCTCTTATGGAATTAAGCGCCCATAAGTATTTAACGGACATCATCACTCTTATTTTCACGGAAAACCGGCCGGAAACGCTTCAGGGCGCCGCCCTCTCACCAAAGCTTGCCCAGGTGCGTCAGTATCTGGAGGAGCATTATATGGAGAAAATTTCCCTGGAAGAACTGTCCTCTCTTTTTTTCATCAGCAAATACCATCTTTCCAGAGAATACAAAAAAAATTATGGAGTAACCATCGGAAGCGACCTGACGGCGCGCAGGCTGTCCCATGCCAAATCTCTTCTCCGTTTTTCGGACAGCTCCATTGAGGAAATTGCGGTGCAATGCGGCTTCGCAGACGCAGGCTATTTTATTAAGGTGTTCAAAAAAACGGAAACCATGACCCCGCTGGAATATCGTAAAAAGTGGTAATCATCCGGCAGTATGCGTATTTACAGGCGTTTATTCCCGCAGGATTGTTGAATATGGAAAGGAAGATATATGAATAAAAGGAAACCTATATGGCGCAACGCTGCGGAGGGTTACTTCGCGGCATTTGCCCTGGCTAATATCGGTCACATCGCCACTACCAATATCATAACCCTGGTCCTGTTTTTCCTGTGCTTTCAGCTGTTTCTTTTTGCCGATAAAAAAGAAACCGGGCATGCGCTGTCCGCAGACGGCAAAAAAAAGGGGAATGCCATTTCCTTCCGTAAGAGGAGGGGTACGGCGGCTGTGTTAGGTTCGCTTTATACCTTTTTTTATATGGCTGCAGAGCATAGTGTCCTTACCGGTTCCCTGGAAAACCGGCTGTTTCAGGCTGTTTATCTGCTCATGACGGCTGCCGGGCTTTTTTTCCTGTTTTACAGGGGCTGCCGCCTGCTTCTGCTGTATCTGGAAAACCGGTCTACCCGAATATCCGCTTCCCGGATAACACCGGATTCCCCGGCACCGGTCCTTTCCGTACAGACGAGGCTGTTCTTATTTCTTCTTCTTCTCGCCTGCTGGCTTCCCTGGTTTTTGTATCATTTTCCGGGGGTAATGACGCCGGACAGCCTGAGCCAGTACAGCCAGGCCATGGGAATGACCGGTTACAGCAACCATCATCCTTTTGTTCACACGCTGCTGATACGTCTGTTCACTTCCCTGGGTAATGCCCTTTTTCACAATGTTTATGCGGGAATCGCCTGTTATACTGTGTTTCAGATGACAGCCATGGCGCTTATTATCGTTACGTGCATCCGCGTGCTCATCCGCTGCCGGGCCGGAAAAACGCTGTGTTTTGTTTTTCTGCTTTTTTATGCGCTCGTGCCCTATAACGGCATTTTTGCAGTCACCATGTGGAAGGATATTCTTTTTTCCGGTATTCTTCTGCTGTTTGTTTTATGTATCTATCAGTTCCTTCCCCTTTACCGGGAAGGGAAACCGCTCTATACGAAACCGCTGCTTTTCCTTTCCTTTCTTCTGTGGGGAATTCTTGTCTGCCTGATGCGTTCCAACGGCCTGTATGTGACAGCGGCGGCGGCCCCCTTTCTGCTGGCGGCCTTCCGGAAGCAGTGGAAGCTTCTTCTGCCTTCCCTTTTGCTTATTCTGGGGAGCGCCATGCTGATCAAGGGCCCCGTCATGGATTCCCTGGGAGTTGAAAAACCGGCTTTTTCAGAATCCCTGTCCATCCCCGCCCAGCAGATCGCCCGTGTGGTTGCGGAAGGGCGTGAGCTTACGGAGGAACAGATTGCCCTCATAGGGAAAACCTTGGATTATGCATCCATTCCCGGCTATTACCAGCCGGAGCTTTCCGATCCGGTAAAAGCCCTCATCCAGTACGGACACCCGGAATACCTGGAAGCGCACAAGGGGGAATATCTGAAATTATGGATCCGTCTGGGCCTGGAATATCCTGCCGATTATTGGAATGCGTTTGTGGATCAAACGAAGGGCTACTGGTTCCCCGATGCGCCCGGGCTGCTCACCAATGAAGGGATCTCCCCCAACGAACTGGGTCTTTCCTGGCAGCCGGTGCTGCATGGGCAGGGGGTTACGAAAGTTGTGGAAATCCTTTCCAAACTGTATACCATCTTCCCTCTATACGGACTGCTGTACAGTATCGGTGCTTTTACCTGGGCGGCCATCTTCCTGTTTGCCAATTGTCTGCTGAACGGGAAAAAAGAAAACTGGATCCTGTTTATCCCTTATTTTGCCGTTGTCCTGACTCTCTGCGCGGCCACGCCGGTAGCCTCTGACGTCAGATATCTCTATTCCCTTATTTTTGCCATGCCGCTTTTGATTCATGCGGGACTGGAAGCAAACAACATTTGATGCATCCTGCGGGACATCCTTCTGTTACGGAAAAACAGCCCTGCCGGAAATAAATCAGGCAGGGCTGTTTTCATATCCGCTTTTTACAGCGTTTTCATATATTCCGCAATGGCTTCGTGCCAGTCGGCAAACATGAAGTCCGTAGTCAGCTTAAACATCCGGTTCTCCAGGATGGAGTACGCCGGTCTGGGTGCAGGTGCCCCGAACTCCTCGGTAGTGATTGCCTCAACCGCCGTGCTCTTCCCCGCAAGGCGGAATACCTCCCCTGCAAACTCCGCCCAGCTGCAGGACCCTTCACAGGTAGCATGGAACAAACCGTAGTTTTCCGTAAAAAGCAACGCATTAATTGCCTTGGTGAGTTCAGAAGCACTGGTGGGGGAGCCGAACTGATCCCCTACCACCCTCACTTTATCATTACTCTCGGAAAGCCGGAGCATCGTCTTGGCAAAATTCTTTCCATCCCCGTACAGCCACGCCGTCCGCAGGATAAAATACCTGCCGGCAAAATCTTTCACAAATTCTTCTCCCGCCAGCTTGGTGGATCCGTATGCGCCCTGAGGATTGGTAGCGTCCGTTTCCACATAGGGCCTTGTCCCCTTCCCGTCAAATACATAATCCGTGGAAATATGCATCAGCTTCGCCCCTGTTTCCCGGGCTGCAATACTCAGGTTCCTGGGTCCGATAGCGTTGATTTTGAACGCTTTGTCATACTCCGTTTCACAGGCGTCCACTCCGGTATGGGCCGCGCAGTTGATGATCGCATAAGGCTGCACCTCCCTGGCCAGTTCCATAACTTTATCAATATTGGTAATGTCCAGCTCACCAACATCTGTATTTACAAAACTGATATCCTGATTCTCTTTAAAAAAAAGGTTAACAGCCCGTCCCAGCTGTCCGTTGCATCCGGTTACAATAATTTTCTTCATTCAGGAAACCTCCAAATTCTCCGCAGGCAGACAGCTTCGGACAAAGCCTTCCACATGCATGCTTACATTTTTTACAACTGTTTCGTTCCTTTACAGTTTTACATTTTTTTATTATATCACTAACACACAGATTTTACCACATAGAAGGCGCCGCCGGTTGACACCAAACTTTTTTATCTGCATCGGCTGAGGCACTTTGGTATTCTTAAAAAAACCTTAATTTTAGTGACAATCCTTCCTTTTTTGTCTATAATGTCTGTTAGAGTGTGTTTGACTTCATACGGGCAGGGTCCTGGCAAGCCCTGCATAAAACGGCGCACATAGCGGAGTGCCGGTATTTACCTGTGTCTGCCGTCCGCATCCTGCCCGGGAGGGCTGCCGGAAGGATTATCCCCGGGCAGGACGCGGACGGCAGCCACTTGCGAGAAAATAGTAAGGAAAGCGAGGATTTATCATGAGAAAACTGGGTGTATTACTCCTGGCAGGTCTGTCATCGGCCATGCTGCTGTTCGGCTGCGGGAAAGCCAAGGAGGAAACAGAAACCATACCGGCAACGGAAGAAACGGCAGAAAGCGTGCCGGCTGAAACAGAATCGGAAACAGAGACGGAAACGGTTGCTGAAGAAGTCCCTCCTGAAGAGGGAATGGTGAGAAGTCCTCTGACCAACGAATGGATCAGCGGGGATATTGCGGATCAGAGGCCTATAGCGGTCATGATTCCCAACGATTCCTCCGCACTGCCTCATTACAGCCTCTCCAAAGCGGACATCCTGTACGAATGCCCTGTGGAAGGCAAGATCACGCGTCTCATGGCCGTTTTCAAGGACTGGGACAATGAAGAAATGAAACGTATCGGCAACGTAAGAAGCTCCAGGGACTATTTCGTTTACTGGGCCTTTGAATGGGATGCCATTTATTTCCATTTTGGCGGGCCTTATTATATTGCACCTGTCATCGAACAGAAAAGCACCGACAACGTAACAGGCGCCAATTACGGCGGCACCGGCAAAAAGGGGATCTACGGCAATGCTTATTTCCGCAGTTCCGACCGGAAAGCCCCTCAGAATGCCTATCTGAGTGCGGAGGGAGCCAACGAGGCCATTGATAAACTGGGGATCTCCAAAACCTACCGGGAAAACTATTATAATCCGGATCATTTCAAATTCGTGGGAGAATCCAGCCCTAACACATTGGAACAGTATAGTGATGCCCTTACAGTGAAAAAAATAGATATGGCGAAATGTTACCCCATTTCCAAAACCTATTTTGAATATAATGAAGAGGACGGCCTGTTCTATCGTTATGAATATGGGAAGCCCCATGTGGATGCAGGTTTTGATAACGCACAGCTGGCTTTTAAGAATGTTCTTGTACAGTTCGCTTATTATGAAGTGAGGGATGCGAAGGGTTATCTGAGCTTCCAGGATCATGATACCACAAGAGACGGATACTATTTCACCAACGGAAAAGGAATTCATGTGAACTGGAAAAAGACCGGTGATTACGATCCCACCAAATTCTATGATGACGACGGGAATGAAATAGAACTGAATACCGGAAAAACCATGATTTGCATTGTTGAAGACGGGGATACCTTCGGATACGAATAAATAACAGCATGCACGGTTTCCTGCCTGACGGCGGGATGTCCGCAGACAAAAACGGCAGTACCTTTATTCAGGGTACTGCCGTTTTTATGTCGCTACGGGGTATTGGGCTTCCCCAATTCCAGCCGGTTAATCGCTGAGAAAATGGCTCTTACGGACGCCCTGGTGATATTGGAGCTCACACCAACGCCATAGGTGACCCGTCCGGTCTCCGCATCCAGCAGATGGATATAAGCAGCAGCCTGGGAATTGGATCCGCTCTGGAGCGCATGCTCTTCGTAATCCAGCACCTTGATACGGACACCCAGTTCCACCTGAAGACCTCTCTGCACCGCATCGATAGGGCCGTTGCCCACAGCGCTGAACTGGCCGGCTTCCCCATGATCGGTATAATCCACCGTAACCCTGGTGTCAAATTCAGAAGCGGTTTCTCCTGTGAGATCATCCATTTTCAGCTTGCGGAAATGGATGGGTTCCTTTTTATCCAGATATTCTTTGCGGAAGGAATCCATAATTTCATCCGGGGATACCTCACCCTGCTTCTCGGAAATCTTCTGGATTACATTAGCGAATTCCTTATGCATGGCTTTGGGAAGCTTGAAACCGAAATAGGTATCCATAATAAAAGCTACGCCGCCTTTTCCCGATTGGGAATTAATACGGACAATAGGCTCATATTCCCTTCCGATATCCGAAGGATCAATAGGCAGATAAGGCACCTGCCAGATCTGACTGTCCCTTTCCTTCATTGCCTGCACGCCTTTATTAATGGCATCCTGATGGGAACCGGAAAAGGCGGTGAATACCAGCTTGCCCGCATAGGGATGCCTCGCATCAATAGGCATCTTACAGCATCTCTCATAAATTTCTATTATCTCATTGATATGCTCGATATTCAGCTCCGGGTCAATGCCCTGGGAAAACATATTATAGGCGATGGTGAGCAGATCCACGTTTCCGGTACGCTCCCCGTTTCCGAACAGAGTCCCTTCCACCCTCTGGGCTCCGGCAAGAAGGGCCAGCTCGGAGCTTGCCACACCGGTTCCCCGGTCATTATGGGGATGGATACTGAGTACAATAGTCTCCCTGTCCTTGAAATGACGATCCATCCACTCGATCTGATCCGCATACACATTAGGCGTGTTCATTTCCACGGTGGAAGGCAGGTTTATAATAATAGGTTCTTCCTTCGTCGGTCCCCAGGTCTCCTGTACCGCCGTACAGATTTCCAGGGCGAAATCCAGTTCGGTTCCCGTAAAACTCTCCGGGGAATATTCCAGCACGATCTTTCCCGGAAAAGCCGCCGCACGCTCCTTTACCATCTGGGTACCCTTGACCGCAATAGCAATGATCTCTTCCCGGGATGCATGGAACACCACATCCCGCTGCAGGGTGGATGTGGAATTATAAATATGTACCACGGCCTGCTTACAGCCTTCTATCGATTCAAACGTCCGGTCAATCAGTTCTTCCCTGCACTGGGTCAGCACCTGAACCCGCACATCATCGGGAATCATTTTCCGATCCACCAGCTGTCGGAGAAAGTCAAATTCAATCTGGCTTGCCGCCGGAAATCCGATTTCTATTTCCTTGAACCCAAGCTTCACCAGATACTGGAACATTTCTATCTTTTCTTCCACAATCATGGGATCGATCAAAGCCTGGTTTCCGTCCCGCAGATCCACACTGCACCATACCGGCGCTTTCTCTATTTCCCTGTTGGGCCATTCCCGTACCGGATAAGCAACCACCGGATTTTTACGGTATCTTTTATAATTCAGCATAACCTGCCTCCTTGTTTCTTTCTGCATCCTATGGCATAAAAAATCAGCCCTCATCCCTTGTCTTACGGAACTTAAGTTGGGCTGATTTATCTATCATTCTCCGAGGCCGCTTTCAATGGCATTAACCAACGCCTTCAAAGCCTCTTCTTCGTCTTCACCCTCGCAGGTAAGCTCGATTTCATCACCACATTTTACACATGCCCCCAGGACACTGAGAACACTTTTGGCATTTGCCGTGCTGTCCCTGAATGTAAAAGTAATCAGCGATTTAAACTGCATCGCCTCTTTACATAGGATGCCGGCCGGCCTCAAATGCAGTCCTGTAGGATTCTTTATAACCACCTTTTGGCTTACCATGAACATTACCTCCTGTTTCTTCATCCCTGTAGGGAAAACCACTTCACCCCACTAAAATTAGTATATCATCATTCTGTCCATATCTCAAGGGGTTTGCAGGGAAACCCCTCCGGGAAGTCACTGTACACATCCCCCGGTTTACAGCATGATGTTCTGAATCAAATCCGCAAGCTTGTGGGCTTCCTCATCAATCATCCGCTGATCCTTACCTTCTATCATGACACGGACCTTGGGTTCCGTTCCGGAAGGCCTGATGAGCACACGTCCCTCACCGGCAAATTTACTGTTCAGCTCATCAATCGCTTTGGCAATCTCGGGATATTCCATGTATTTATCTTTCTTATGGTTCGGTACCTTTGCATTGACCAGCGCCTGGGGCATTACTGTCATAACAGAAGCCAGCTCCGACAGCGGCTTCCCGGTATCCACCATGACCTCCAGCAGATGCAGCGCGCTTAACAGGCCGTCCCCCGTGGTATTCTCATCCAGAAAGATCACATGCCCCGACTGCTCACCGCCCAGGCTGGCGCCGATTTCACGCATCCGCTCCAGCACATAGCGATCACCCACCTTTGTCTGCTCCATATGGAGATTTTCTCTTTCTCCCATTTTGAAAAAACCAAGATTGCTCATTACCGTAGCAACGATAGTATTCTTTTTCAATTTGCCCTGGTTCTTCATATGATTGCCGACCACAGCCATGATCTGATCGCCGTCTACAATGGCTCCGTTTTCATCCACTGCAAGGAGTCTGTCTGCATCCCCGTCAAAAGCCAGGCCAACGTTGGCCTTCTCATAGACCACCCTGGCCTGCAGCTCTTCCATATGGGTGGAACCGCAGTTCGAATTGATGTTCGTTCCGTCGGGCATATTGTGGATAGGCACCACATTCGCCCCAAGCTCTCTCAACGCTTCTACTGATGTATAGTAAGAAGCTCCCTCCGCACAGTCAACGACAATTTTCAATGCGGATAAATCCACCGGCACCGACTGGATGGCATGATTGATATATTCCTCCCTGGCATCTGTCCTGTATTTAATTTTCCCCACCCTGGAACCTGTGGGAAGCTCCAGATTATGCATACCGCCGCGAATCAGCGCTTCAATTTCATCCTCCATACTGTCGGGCAGCTTGTAACCGTTCCCGTCAAAAAACTTGATCCCGTTAAATTCCACGGGATTATGGGATGCGGAAATCACCACCCCGGCTTCCACCTTGTATTTCTTTGTCAGGTAAGCTACTGCGGGCGTGGGAATCACACCTACATATACCGCATTGGCCCCCACGCTGCAGATCCCCGCCATCAGTGCATTTGCCAGCATATCCCCTGAAATACGGGTATCACAGCCCACCATGATAGTAGGCCTGTGTTCATTCTCTTTTGTAAGAACAGTTGCCCCTGCCTGCCCAAGCTGCATAGCCAGCAGCGGGGTCAGTTCCTCATTTGCCACTCCGCGCACTCCATCCGTACCAAATAATCTAGCCATATTATCCTCTCATTCTGCCTTATAAACGGCTTTATGCTCACATATACAGGACCCTTCAGGCAACCGGCTTCCCTGGTAATCCGGAACCCTTTATTCCTCCGGGGTAACTTCCGCTATCTTTTCAATCGTAAGGGCCGCCCTGACCGGTGCCGTAAGAATAACCCCGGAAGGCAGGGAAACGTCAACCTCCGCTTCCGCACTCCCTTCGCTCAGTTCCGACAATCCGTTATCACTCATCCATTCCGCCACATCCACCGTACAGGTCAGGGTATCGGTATTTACCTGATCCAGGTTTCCCTGCAGACCGCGGAGTTTCATCGTAACGGAACTGTCCGGAGTGAGGGTAACCGAATATCCTTCCGGTACGTTCAGGACCTGGATCCTGGAACTGTCCACCGTCCGGGTGATATCCACCAGCGGTTCTATCTTAACGGTCACAGCGATCTTTCCGTTGAATTCCTCTCCGCCTGTATTGCTCAGGCTGACGCCTTCAGGAAGGTACCCGCGCACATCAATCAGCTTAGTCACATCGGCAGTCGCCCCTGTGATATCCAGCTCTTCCGGCGGAATCACAAGGCCTCCCACATCCTTGATTACGCTGCTTCGTCCTGCAATGGTCACGACCGCCGGCGCACAGTTTATCTCACCGGTAGCCACATACCCGGAAGCCGGCTCACCCATAGTGGATAAGGACACCGGTACTTCCTTCGTGGCAAGTATGGTTATGGAAACCTTTGCGGTGTTCACGCTCCGTGAAATACTGCTGTCCGTAACTTCCTTACCTTCCGCATCCAGAAGTGTTATCTTCTCCGTAATATTGATGTTGTCCGTCAGGTCACTCACATCCGCTTCTACTATAGCTTTTTTTACCGTATCCACCACGGATTCGGGGCCGGAAATTTTCATGGCATTTCCGTCGGTAGTGGTAATTTTCCCAACGATATAGCCTTCTGCCGGCTCGCCGCTCTGGACGATCTCAATCACAAGCTGCTTTTCTTTCTTATCTTCCACTTCCAGCTTCATGCTGTCTATACTCCCGCTGATGCTCTCAATCTGTTTGTCAACATAGCGGTTTACGGAAAGCCGGATAGGCACCGTATTGGTAAAGGACAGTTCTGAAAAATCCGCGCTTGCGGTAATATCACTCACATTAATTGTTTCCAGGACGGAGCGGCTGGCGCGTACCGTAACGGTCACCGTATCCGTATCATCCAGCACCTTATAAAGCTTATTTTCATCCGTCAGTACGTTGGTATTCGTGGTTTCCACCTTAACATCCCGGAAAACCTTCCGTTCCACGGGATCATTGATATTCACGGCGACCATCCAGAGCAGGACGGAAAAAACCAGCGCCATGATTTTCAGGCCGAGATTATGCCATAATTTATTTGTTCTTTTCATTCTTCGGCCATCCTTTCCAAAGCCTGTGCTCCTTCTCCTCCACCGGTTTATTCTGTATCTTTTTGAGCTGTTCCTCCAGTTCGGCAGGTGACAGGCTGCGGTAGAGCACCCCGGAATAGGCAACGCTTATTTTACCCGTTTCTTCCGAGACAATCACCGTCATGGAATCCGACACTTCCGAAATTCCCACCCCGGCCCGGTGCCGTGTTCCCAGATCCTTACTCAGTGACATATTGTCCGACAGGGGCAGGTAGCAGGTAGCGGATATAATCCTGTCTCCGCGTACAATAACAGCACCGTCGTGAAGCGGTGTATTATGTTCAAAAATATTAATGAGCAGCTGGCTGGTAACAATGCCGTCCACATCAATTCCGGTTCTTTCATATTCTGTTAGGGGGTCATTCTGCTGTACCACAATCAACGCCCCTGTCTTTACCTTTCCCATCTCCGCACAGGCCTTGGAAATCTCATGGACTGTTTTATCCGAGAAAAGGCCGTCTTCCACTTTTCCGATTTCGAAAGGGAGGAGGGATGCCAGGAATTCCGTCTTACCCAGCTGTTCCAGCGCTTTGCGCAGTTCCGGCTGCAGGATTACCACCAACGCAACCACACCATACATAACCACATTTTTGGCAATCCACAAAATGGTATTCATTTCAAATACTGCGGCCAGTACGATAAATACCATAATAAATACAACACCCTTAAACAATGCCCAGGCCTTCGTATTTTTAATCCATACCATTATGTGGTAAACGAGAAAAGAGATTATCACAATCTCCACGATATCCGTTACCCGCAAAGATGGTACATGTGCCAAATATTTATCCGCAAAGCTCCTAATCTGTTCCATATCCACCTAAACCCGCTATTTCCTCGCAGTGCCTTTGGCATGTGTATGCCTCACATTTTTATTGCTGCGCTGCGTCGTAATCTTTTTTACCTTTTTTTCAGGCGTAGCCACCGTCATTTTGGGCACCGCCTTTACATAATAATAATATTCATCATCCTCAAACTGTACCTTTTCCGTCCTGGAATAGTCCAGATTAAACCGGAAAAACTGTACCAGCATTGCCACAACAATAGCTGCCAGGCTCCCCAGGATCACCCCGCCGATGGAAAAATTGGCATCATACATCAGATCCCCCACCATCAGGATCACCACATCAAGAAGGGCCCCAGCCACAATGGCAATTGTCCATGCGTAATCCACGGAGAGTCTTCTGATCAGATATACCATAATCACGGTTACCGCAAAGGCGGCAACAATGATCAGCATGGCACGGTTTCCGAAAATACCGTCAAAGATATCACGGAACCGCTGGATCATGGATTCCGCCTGGGATGCCCCCAATATGGAAGCATTTCCATTCATATAGGAAATCAGATAGTATATCACAACCCCGCAGGCCACTGTCAGCGCGGCAAACGGGTTCCCCAGCAGACCGGCCAGTATGGGTGCGGCATAGGGAATTTTCAGCACAAACAGCATGGGGGTCACAATTACCAGCACCGCGCTGTCCGGAGAAAAACGGAAATACAGCAAAAACATCAGAAGGAACACAAGCAGCGCTATTACCGCACATTCCAGTGATACCTCATACAAATGCAGCGTCACAAATCCCGCCCCTGCAAAAAGGATAAAGTTCTTAGGCATAAAGGAGCATACCAGAGCCACTACAAGCACGGCAGCCACGTTGTTCAGCTGGCTCATATACCCCAGCTGTCCGTTAATCATCAGCAGTGATACCAGCGCCAGCAGAAATTTCAGGACCGGCACAATGTACTCTTCGTATTTTACATAAAAATTCCTGATATACTCTCTCACTTCAAGCAATGATGTTGTCATAAATGTCCCTCTTAAGAATTCCCGGTGACGGCCCGGATATGCACAGGCCGGTTCCCCTTATTCCTCTTCCTCGGAATTGCCGTCCGACCTTCCGTCCAGCTCCTCCAGTTCTTTACCAAACCGTACCGTTGCCCGCTGCGCAAGCCCGTATCTTCTCTGGGCGATTACAAATGCGGCGAAGAGATATACAACGCATAAGATAACATAGGCGAATACAAATTTCTTTGCAAACGCTATCAGATCAATGCTGTAAAAATCCGTCATAATGCTGTCCATCTGGAACAGCAGATAGACGCCGCACATAATACAGAAGGCTATGGTCACGGCGATCCAGGTTTTCAGCATCTGGAACCCTACATAATCGCCTCTGAAATAGTTGCAGACAGTCTGGTTTTTCTTGCCGTCCCCCGCCTCATATGCAGCCATCCTTGTCATTACCGCCACTTTATTTTCGTTTATCATCCCTACATTCCTCTGCCAATCGCCAGTGCCGCAAAATAAACGTGCTTTATGCCTGCCGCCCTGCAGGCCGATGCCACTGCGTCAATGGTACTTCCGGTTGTGTAAATATCATCAATAATTACAATCGTATTTAATTTTACATCATTCTGTGTTATTTTAAAAGCTTTTTTCAAATTAATTTGACGCGCTGCACCGTCCAATTCCTTCTGGGGACTGGTATTGCGCGTCCGTTCCACAAGGTGCGGAAATACCGGGATATCCAGCTGCTTTCCCAGCTCTTCCGCCAGAAGGGCCGCCTGGTTATATCCCCGTTTTTTCTCCCTTACAGGATGCAGGGGAACCGGGACCAGCGCGTCCGGCTTCCAGGACAGGATTTCCCTGCCCAGCCTGGCGGCCAGCTCTCTTCCCAGGAATTCCCCATACTCCCGCCTTCCCCCATACTTCAGCCGGTACAGGGCCGGCCGGATGCTGCCATAGGTATACAGGGCGGCACCCCTGTCATAGATATGCGCTCCGGTGCCGCAGTCATGACAATATTCCTTTTCCGCCTCCTGAAGCTGCTTGCCGCATTTGCAGCACCTGGGCTCCGTAATATAAACAAGCTTCTTTCTGCAGGCGGTGCAGATATAAGCGCCGGACGGCTCTGCCGGCCTGTCGCAGACCGGGCACCTCCTTGGGAATAATAAATCCGTCAGTGCTGTAAGTATTGTATTCTTTTTTCCTGTCATATGGCTCCTTTAAGCCATGACTTCCTTTATCCTCGCATCCAGGCTTGTATAGCGCCTGGCCTCACTTTCGTTGGCGATCATCTCCTGAACCACCTGCCGGCTACCCAGTATCGTCACACAGTTCCTTGCCCTGGTCACACCTGTATACAGCAGATTCCGGTTGAAAAGCATCCTGGGGCCGCCCAGAAGCGGCATGATAACTGCCGGATATTCGCTTCCCTGGGACTTGTGGATGGTTATGGCATAAGCCAGATCCACCTCTTCCAGCTGGGCAAAGGCATAGGTCACCCGTCTTTGTTCGTCATATTCTATCATTACGGTCTGTGCATATTCGTCGATCTCCTTCAGGATTCCCATATCCCCATTGAAAATCCCTACCCCGTGATCCACCGGAATACCGTATTTACTCACAATTTCCCACTCCAGCTGGTAATTGTTTTTAGTCTGCATCACCTTATCCCCTTCCCGGAATAATACGGTCCCGGCCTGGTATTCTTTTTTGGATGCATCCTTGGGATTCAGATACGTCTGGAGTATCTGGTTCAGCACCTCTACGCCCAGATTCCCCTTTCTCATAGGCGTAAGCACCTGGATATCCAACGGCCCCGCCTGCACGTAACGGGGCATTTTTTCCTGAATCAGAAGGATCATATGCTTATAAATCACCTGCACATCGCTTCGTTCCAGGAAAAAGAAATCCCGGCTCTTATTATCCAGGGGGATTTCCTGTCCGGCATTGATTTTATGGGCGTTAACCACAATATCGCTCTCCCCTGCCTGCCGGAATATTTTCTTTAATTCCACAACGGAAAAAGCGTCGCTGTTTATCAGATCCCGCAGCACCTGTCCCGGACCCACCGAGGGAAGCTGGTTCACATCCCCTACCAGTATCAGCCTGGTCCCGGGGGTAACCGCCCGTAAAAGGGACTGGAACAAATGAATATCCACCATGGACATCTCATCCACAATTACCACGTCGGCTTCCAGAGGGTTTTCCTCATTCTTCTCAAATCCGGCATTTCTCCCGTACCGGTTTTCCTCCTCCAGCATCGCGCCGTTCAGCTCCAGAAGGCGGTGGATGGTCCGCGCCTCATATCCCGTGGCCTCCGTCATACGCTTTGCCGCCCGTCCCGTCGGAGCCGCCAGCAGGATATCCATTCCCTCCGCCTCAAAATAATGGATCATCGTGTTAATCGTGGTGGTCTTTCCCGTACCCGGCCCGCCCGAAAGGATAAATATCCCGTGCTTGATGCTCTCCAGCACCGCCTGCTGCTGTAGCTCCTCCAGTTCTATGCCCTGGCCCCTGGCCAGCTTCTCAATATCGGTAAGGAGCTTGGCCTCCTCCGAAGGAAGCAGCTGCCCGGAAAAAACCATGCTTACATTCAGTTCTTCCAGCATACGGGCGCAGGAAAGTTCCGCATAATAATAGGAAGAAGCGTAGACTGCTCCCTCTTCCTCCCCCTGCTTGATCACCAGCTTTTTATCCATGGCAAGGTTGGGAATCTGAATGCCCACGTAATCCGCTTCCAACCCGAGGAGGACGGCTGCTTTGTTCATCAGCTCCTTATAAGGAAGATAGGTATGACCGTCCATGGCTGCCAGCTGCATGGTATAAAGAATACCGCTGCGGATACGGAAATCGGAATCCGTATGGATACCGATTCTGGCCGCCAGTTCATCTGCCCGTTTAAAGCCGATGCCATCAATGTCCTCCGCCAGACGGTAGGGGTTTTCCTCCAGGATGCCGTATACCTCAAGCCCATATGTATTGTATATCTTGACAGCCAGGGTATTGGAAATCCCGAATTTCTGCAGATAGATCATCGCCTCCCGCATCCCCTTCTTTTCCTCCAGCAGGGTGCTGATTTCCATGGCTTTCCTTTCACTTATCCCCTTGATTTCCGCAAGACGTTCCGGTTCTTCCTCCATAATACGGAAGGTATCCTTTCCGAATTTCCGGACAATTCGTGCCGCAAGAGACGGGCCTACCCCTTTTATCGCCCCGGATCCCAGATAGCGCTCGATGCTGGTCTCGTCCTCCGGTGCCACCGCTTCGTAGCTTTCCACTTTAAACTGGCTTCCGTAGACCGCATGCTCCACAAAACCGCCTGTCAGCTCCAGGTTTTCCCCTTCGTCCAGAGTACGGAAGGTACCCACGCAGGTGATTTCTTCCCCCTCTGAGACGAGTTCAAATACCGTATAACCATTTCCTGTATTCCTGTATATAATATGTTCTACATAACCCGCTTTTTTTTCCACCGGCTTACTCCTACCATCCGGACACAGGCCGGGTATCAAAAGGGCTACTCCGACGGAGTAGCCCTACTCTATACCTGACAGATCCTTACTTAGATTTCATCCTTATATCCAACTAAAAACTCCACATATTTACCCGTACCTATAGCTACAGCCGTCATGGGATCCTCCGCGGTCATGGTATTGATACCGGTTTTGTCTGAAATCAGCTCCTCCAGTCCGCGAAGCAGGCTTCCGCCGCCGGTAAGGACAATTCCCCTGTCCGCAATATCCGCCGCCAGCTCCGGAGGGGTTCTCTCCAGAACGCTGTGAATAGCCTCCACAATCTGCAGGGTAGGCTCTCTGAGGGCTTCCTCCGTTTCCTCCGACGAAACCTTTACGGTTTTGGGAAGGCCGGTCACCAGGTTACGTCCCCTCACATCCATATAATCAGGCTCCGGACGCTTATAGGCGGAACCTATTTTAATTTTGATATCCTCTGCAGTCCTTTCCCCGATCAGCAGATTATGTTTTTTACGCATATAGCGGACGAGAGCCTCGTCAAAATCATCACCGGCGATCTTAATAGAAGCGCTCACTACCGTACCGCCCAGAGAAATAACAGCAATATCAGACGTACCGCCTCCGATATCCACAATCATATTTCCGCAGGGACGGGAGATATCAATGCCGGCTCCGATAGCAGCCGCGATAGGTTCCTCAATAATGGAAACCTCTCTCGCACCGGCCTGGTAGGTTGCATCCTCCACGGCCTTCTTTTCCACTTCGGTAACCCCGCTGGGAACACATACTGCAATCCTTGGCTTACGGAAGGTTTTCCTTCCGAGAGCCTTCTGGATAAAATGCTTCAGCATCTTTTCCGTAACGGTATAATCAGAAATAACACCCTGGCGGAGCGGCCTTACCGCAACGATATTTCCGGGTGTACGTCCCAGCATCAGCCTTGCATCCTCGCCGATAGCTTTTATTTTATTAGTGTCTCTGTCAAACGCCACTACACTTGGCTCTTTTAAAACGACGCCTTTTCCTCTGATATACACTAAAATACTGGCGGTACCCAGGTCGATTCCAATATCTGTATACTGCATATTCTCCTCCATTCCAAATGAAGACGGCGCGGAAGACTTATGCCTACAATCCCCTGCGCTTCCTTCTGCCTCTATTATATTATGGACCAATCTTTATAAATCAAGCATATATATTTTACAAATCACGTAAAATTACGAAAAATCCAATCAGATACCCCGCAACGAATCAATAGCCTGTTCGACGCAAGCGTAAAATATACCGTCTGTTATTATAACCTAAAACCTTACTTATGGAAAGTGTTTTCATAAAAAATTAAAGAATACACCGTTTTACCGGTGTATTCTATTATCTTTTGCCAATGGCAGTTTTTCACGCCTTGTCCTATCGGCAGCCTCATCCGTACGGCCTGCCGGGACAACCCGTCAGCCCTTCCTCTCACGGCTTCTCTGCACGCACTTTGTTTTTCTTCGCTTTATCCAGCATTTTCCCAATATAGTACCCGGTATAGGAATCCTTGCAATCGGCCACCTTTTCCGGCGTACCTTCCGCTATTACGGTACCGCCGCCGTCGCCGCCTTCCGGTCCCATATCAATGATGTAATCCGCTGTCTTAATCACATCCAGATTGTGCTCAATCACAATTACCGTATTCCCTCCGTCCGCCAGCCTGTGCAGGATTTCAACCAGTTTGTGCACGTCTGCGAAATGAAGCCCGGTAGTAGGCTCATCCAGGATATATATGGTCTTTCCGGTGCTTCTCTTGCTCAGCTCGGTTGCCAGCTTGATCCGCTGTGCTTCCCCGCCGGACAGCGTGGTGGAGGGCTGACCCAGCTTGATATAGGAAAGGCCCACATCATAGAGCGTTTCTATTTTTCTGCGTATACTGGGCACATTTTCAAAGAAGGTCACGGCTTCTTCCACGGTCATATCCAGCACGTCAAATATATTCTTTCCTTTATATTTGACCTCCAGCGTTTCCCTGTTATAACGCTTTCCGCCGCAGACTTCGCAAGGCACATACACATCGGGCAGGAAATGCATTTCGATTTTAATGATACCGTCTCCGCCGCAGGCTTCGCATCTGCCGCCCTTTACATTGAAGCTGAATCTTCCTTTTTTATAGCCGCGCGCCTTGGCATCCTGGGTGGAGGTGAACAAATCCCTTATCATATCAAACACGCCGGTATAGGTGGCGGGGTTGGATCGGGGCGTACGTCCGATGGGGGACTGATCGATATCAATCACCTTATCCAGCTGATCCACACCGTCGATGCCTTTATTTTTACCGGGTATGGTCCTTGCCCGGTTCAAATCCCTTGCCAGCGTCTTGTACAGGATTTCATTAACCAGAGAGCTCTTGCCAGAACCGGATACGCCGGTCACACAGGTCATGACCCCGAGAGGGAATTTCACATCAATATTACGGAGGTTATTTTCCGCCGCCCCTTTTACCTTAATCCACCCCGCAGGCTTTCTGCGTTTGTCGGGAACCGGGATGGAAAGGGCGCCGCTCAGGTACTGCCCGGTAATGGATTCGGGGTTTTTCATCAGCTCCTCCGCCGTACCGCAGGCAATTACTTCACCGCCGTGGGAACCCGCTCCGGGGCCGATGTCCACAATATAATCGGCGGCGAGCATGGTATCCTCGTCATGTTCCACCACCAGAAGGGTATTCCCCAAATCCCGCAGATTCTTAAGCGTATTCAGAAGCTTGTCATTGTCTCTCTGATGCAGTCCGATACTCGGTTCATCCAAGATGTAGCACACACCGACCAGCCCGGAGCCTATCTGGGTAGCCAGACGGATACGCTGTGCCTCCCCGCCGGAAAGGGTACCCGTGGCCCTGGACAGGGAAAGATATTCCAGCCCCACGTCCACCAGGAATCCGACCCGCGCCCGGATTTCCTTCAGTATCTGTTTTCCTATGAGCTGCTGCTGCTTTGTCAGCTCCATTCCTTCCAGATAAGTCTTCAGATTGCGGATAGACATGGAAGTCACTTCATAGATATTCTTGTCACATACCGTAACCGCCAGCGCTCCCTTTTTAAGGCGCATTCCCTGACAGACATTACAGGGGGTGATGCTCATAAAGGTTTCATATTCCTGCTTCACCACATCCGAACCGGTCTCCCGGTAGCGGCGTTCCACATTTTTTATGAGGCCTTCAAACGCCACCGGGTACACTCCTTTTCCCCTTTGTCCCTGGTAATATACCTCCACCTCATGACCGTTGGTTCCGTTTATGAGAATGTCCTTTATCTTGTCCGGGTAATCCTCAAAAGGGGTATCCAGGCTGAAGTGATATTCTCTGGTCAGCGCCTGGAGGATCGCATTGGTAAAGCTGGAGGTATCATTGCAGGACTGCCAGCCCATCACCGCAATGGCCCCCTGGTTAATGCTGAGCCGTTTATTCGGAATGATGAGATCAATATCAAACTCCATCTTATATCCCAGTCCAAAGCATTCCGGGCAGGCGCCGAAAGGATTATTGAAGGAAAAGCTTCTCGGCTCGATCTCATCGATGCTGATTCCGCAGTCCGGACAGGCAAAACTCTGGCTGAAGGTAACCGGTTCCCCGTCAATGACATCCACAATCAGCAGCCCTTCCGTAAGCGCCAGCACATTTTCAATGGAATCCGTAAGGCGGCGTTCTATCCCTTCCTTCACCACAAGACGATCCACCACAATTTCGATATTATGTTTGATATTTTTATCCAGTTTGATTTCTTCGGACAGCTCATACAGATTACCATCCACTCTCACGCGGACATACCCGCTTCTCTTGGCTCTTTCCAGAACCTTGACGTGTTCACCCTTCCGGCCGCGCACCACGGGGGCCAGAAGCTGTATCCTGGTTCCCGCAGGCAGACCGCAGATATGATCCACCATCTGATCCACCGTCTGTTTTTTAATCTCCTTCCCGCAGTTCGGGCAGTGGGGGATACCGATACGGGCATACAGAAGCCGGAAATAATCGTAGATTTCCGTAACGGTACCTACCGTGGAACGGGGATTTCTGTTAGTGGATTTCTGATCAATGGAAATAGCGGGTGACAGCCCCTCGATTTTTTCCACGTTGGGCTTTTCCATCTGGCCCAGGAACTGTCTCGCGTATGAGGACAGCGATTCCATATACCGGCGCTGCCCTTCCGCATATATTGTGTCAAAGGCGAGAGAGGATTTCCCGGAACCTGACAGTCCGGTGAGAACCACCAGCTCGTTTCTGGGGATATCCACATCAATCCCTTTCAGATTATGCTCGTTTGCCCCACGGATCCTGATATATTCACGGGGCCTCATCTTTATGCTTTCCTGCTCCATTTTGTAATTTATACTCCTTTCAAAGCCTGCCGTTCAGGTATATCCTGCGCCGGCCTGCTAATCCTTCAGTTTTGCAAGTGTCTTTTTCAATTCCACCATCTTGTCACGAAGCTCTGCCGCTGCTTCGAAGTTCAAATCTGCAGCCGCCTGCTTCATCTTCTTCTGGATATCCCCGATGAGCTTCTCCAGTTCTTTCTCATCCATGGACTCCGGATCCTTCTCAAAGCGCACTTCTTCCTTGGCGATCACCCGGGAGATACTGATCAAATCCCGGACGCTCTTTTTGATAGTCTGAGGCGTAATCCCATGCTCCTCATTATACTTCTGCTGGATCTCCCGGCGGCGGTTGGTTTCCGATATGGCGGCATTCATGGAATCCGTCATCTTGTCGGCATACATGATAACATGTCCCTCCGCATTCCGGGCCGCGCGGCCGATAGTCTGTATCAGAGATGTTTCTGAACGCAGGAACCCTTCCTTATCCGCATCCAATATGGCGACCAGGGCTATTTCCGGAATGTCCAGCCCTTCCCGCAGCAGGTTAATCCCCACCAGTACATCAAATACATCCAGACGCATGTCCCGGATAATTTCCGCACGTTCCAGCGTATCGATATCCGAATGCAGGTATTTCACGCGGATACCCACATCCCGCATATAATCGGTCAAATCCTCCGCCATGCGTTTGGTCAGCGTGGTTACCAGCACTTTATTATGTCTATCCGTCTCTTTTCTGATTTCCCCCACCAAATCGTCGATCTGCCCTTCCACAGGACGGACGGAAACCTGCGGATCCAGCAGGCCTGTGGGCCGGATGATCTGCTCCGTCCGCAGCAGTTCGTGCGCTTCTTCATAAGAGGAAGGCGTGGCGGAAACAAAAAGCAGCTGATCAATATGGGTTTCAAATTCTTCGAAATTGAGCGGCCTGTTATCCAGAGCGGAAGGCAGGCGGAATCCATAATCCACCAGGGTCATCTTCCTGGAACGGTCCCCGGCATACATCCCTCTGATCTGCGGAACGGTGATATGAGACTCGTCAATCATAATCAGGAAATCATCCCGGAAGAAATCCAGGAGAGTCATGGGCGGTTCTCCCGGCGCGGAACCGTTCAGATGCCTGGAATAATTTTCAATGCCGGAACAAAAGCCGGTTTCCCGCAGCATCTCAATATCAAAATTGGTCCTTTCAGAGATTCTCTGTGCCTCCAGCAGCTTGTCCTCCCCTTTAAAATAACGGATCCTCTCTTCCAGTTCCTGTTCAATATTATCGCAGGCGATATTGATTTTCCCCTGTGATACCACATAATGGGAGGCGGGAAAAATAGCAATATGCTCCAAAGTGGAATGCAGCTGCCCGCTTAACGGATCCACCTGCGCAATCCTGTCAATTTCATCCCCGAAAAATTCCACCCGGATCAGGTAATCCCCGCCCTGGGCAGGATAAATTTCCACACTGTCCCCTCTCACACGGAAACAGCCGCGGCTTAAATCCATATCATTTCTGTCATACTGTATACTAATCAGTTCGCGCAGGACCTCATCCCGATCCTTTACCATACCCGGACGCAGGGAAACGATCATATCCTTATATTCATCCGGACTTCCCAGACCATAAATACAGGAAACACTGGCTACCACGATAACATCCCTGCGTTCCGCAAGGGACGCGGTTGCGGAAAGCCTCAGCTTGTCAATCTCATCGTTGATGGAGGAATCCTTGGCAATATAGGTATCCGAAGAAGGCACATAGGCCTCCGGCTGGTAATAATCATAATAGGAGACAAAGTATTCCACCGCGTTCTCCGGGAAGAATTCTTTGAATTCCCCGTACAGCTGTCCGGCCAGGGTTTTGTTGTGGGCGATGATCAGGGTCGGCTTCTGCATCTGCTGAATGATATTCGCCATTGTGAATGTTTTGCCCGATCCGGTGACACCCAGCAGGGTCTGGAACTGGTTGCCTTCCTTAAAACCGGCCACAAGCTGCTTAATAGCCTGCGGCTGGTCGCCGGTAGGCTGGTATTCGGAATGCAGTTTAAACTCCATAATCTGTTTTACCTCCTTGGTAACCCTATAACAAGTCCGTCTGTTCGGCAGGAACTCATAAACAGAAGCATTTATTTTAAAAGGGCTTTACAACAGCCTGACACACCAGACACTGTCCATAGTGTACCAAAAATTATATCATAGACTATTTAAAATGTATAGCACATTTCAGAACATTTGTTCTAAACCCACTATTTCCCTGTTATGGTTCACACCCTCTGTCCCATAATCTTTATGTTGTACTGAACAGCCGGAAATAACACAGCGCAGACAAAAAAAGGTTCTTTTTCGCGTTTGGGTATCCAGTGCCGCGCTCTGTACCGGCCCAAAGGGGGCTGCACAGAGCGTGGCACTGGGTACCCGGACACGAGAAAGAACCACAAAAAATAATCGGAACCGCGTTTCTTTTAATCTATTCCTTCCTTCCGGGAAGTATCTTCATTAAGGTTTCCCGAAGTACCTCCACGTCGATCGGTTTGGCTACATGGGCCGTCATCCCGGCATCCATAGCCGCTTTCACATCCTCCGCAAAGGCATTTGCCGTCATGGCGATTATGGGGATTTCCCCGGCATCGGACCGTTTCATCCCCCTGATGCACCGGGCGGTATCATATCCGTTCATTTCCGGCATCTGGATATCCATGAGGACCGCATCGTAGGTTCCCGGCGCAGCGGTACGGAATTCCTGCAGAGCCTGGACCCCATCTGTCTTTACCACACTGTCGGCGCCATACATGGAAAGCAGTTCACACAGGATTTCCGCATTAATCGCATTATCCTCCGCCACCAGGAACCTCCGTCCGGCGAACAGATCCTTGTCGGCATTTACCGGGAAAGGTTCCCCTCCTGCCTTAACGGAATCCTCTCCTTCTGTATCGGCCCATTGTCCTTCCAGTTCCACGCAGAAGCTGCTTCCCTGATGCAGACGGCTCTTGACGGTAATCGTTCCTCCCATCAGCTCCACCAGTCCTTTGGTAATGCTCAGGCCCAGCCCGGTCCCTTCCACACGCATGGTCCCTGTGCTCCGTGTGAAGGGTTCAAAAATGCGCGAAAGGAACTCCTCCGACATGCCCACACCGGTATCGCTCACCGTAAACCGGTATCGCACCCCGTCCCCGGAATCAACGGGAGGTATCTCCTCCGCCAGGAAAGCCACACTGCCGCCCTCCGGCGTATATTTCACCGCATTGCTTAATATATTGAGCAGTATCTGATTGATCCGGAGAAAATCCCCATAGAAACACACATGGCGTATTTCTGCAGTCCTGAATTCCAGTCTCAGCCCGGCTTCCTTCGCCTGAGGCGACATGATGGAAGACAGCTGCCCCAGAAGCTCCGTAAGATTTATCTTCCTGCAGTTCAGCGTGATCTGCGAGGATTCTATTTTGCTCATATCCAGGATGTCGTTTATGAGACTGAGCAGATGCCTGGAGGATACGGATATTTTGTTCAGACAGTCCGACACCCGTCCGGGTTCGTCCATATGGGCAACTGCCAGCGCAGTCATCCCCATGATGGCATTCATGGGCGTACGGATATCGTGGCTCATGGCGGACAGGAAATCGCTTTTGGCCCGGTTGGCCTCCTCCGCAAGGGAAAGGGCGTTCTCCAGCGCTTTCTTTGTTTTGCGCTCCGCAGCGAGGACATCCGTTACATCCGCCCGCACAAGGCAGATAGTGCTGCGGTTCACATCTCCCCACATCACATTCACCTGTTTGTATCTTTCCCCGTTTTCCCCGCGGTAAGAAACCAGGAAATCATAGCCGTTGGGATTCTCCTCCAGACGCTTTGCCATGGTCTGTATGTCAAACTGGGCCGCGGCATAATCCCGGTTTTCATCGGCTATATACCCATCTACAAAGCGGGGAATGGACACCCCGTAATTTTCCGTAAAATAAGGGGGGAGATTTTCCAGCACGGTTTTTCTGGTATACAGGGTCAATCCTCCGCTCCCGATATTGATAAAACCGGCAAGTTCAAAGGTATAGGCGATCAGACGCAGTAGCCCCTGCTGTTCCCGGACGGAATCCGTGATATCCGCTCTTGCCAGGCATACTCTGCCCAACCGGGCTTCCACAAGGGAAACCGTAACATTTTTGGTCCTCACATCACCTCCGTCATCCGTTATGGAATAGGCAAAGGTATAAGAACCTGCATTCTGCAGTCTCTCCGAAAGGCCTTCCGGATCCATCATCGCCTTATACCGATCCCGATCCTTGGGAAGCAGCCGGGTTTCCAGCATATTCTGCACCCACCGGGAATACAGGCCTTCCCTGGGCGGAATGCATCCCGCCTTCTCATTTGATGTCAGCACCCGATAGCAGTCATTGGGCAAATCAATATCTGCCACAAAATCATAGCCGGCTGCGGATAGCCTGTGCAGAATCCGGTCTGATATGGTCTGGCTGGTAATATCCGTTACCGTAAGGATTCCCGTCACGTCACCGCTGTCCGGTTCCTCCACCAGATTCATTTTTATCTGAACATATCTGCCCTTCGTATCACACGGCATGCGGACAAAACATTCAAACTGCCGCTCCGGAATCCCTCTGCGGAAAGCCTCCAGCGCCGGTTTATTCAGGTACATGCCAAGAAACTCCTGCCGCTCCTGCTCTTCCACCACCAGCGTACTCAGCCCGGTAAAAAAGCCTTCCCTTGCCGAACCAAAATTTTTAAGCAGATCCGAATGTGTATGATCAATGATTTCCAGGATACGGTTCTGTGTAATGTTGCAGTGACCCACAATCAACGCATTGGGATCCTGCGTATGATAGTGCTGCAATATCAAATCCTTATACTGCTGCCGGATCCGGTTCTGTTCTTCCTTTTCATTGGTCATATCCTGATATACCGAATATACCCGCCTTTCCCCGTCCTCGTATTCGATCAGGGTAAGGCTGTTCTTAACCCATAAGTAGCTGCCGTCTCCCTTTTGCAGACGGTAGACGATTTCACAATGCCCTTCCCCTCCGGCTATATACGCATTCATCTGCTGATATACATATACCCGATCCTCGGGATGTACACCCGCCATGGCATCTTCCCGATACAGATCCCACGCTTCCTGAAGTGTCATTCCCGTCATTGCCGCAAATCCGTCGGATAAAAATTCAGGAGTCATATTCCCCTGATCTTCATATCTAACGACGGCGACCCCGCCCGGCAGATTTTTCAAAACCGTCTGGAAATACTGTTCCAGACGCTCTTTATCCTTCCGCGTGATAACCGTTTCCGTAATATCCCGCACATACTTCACGTACGCCGGAATCCCGTTCCAGTCCGTTTCCCGGAAACGGGTACTGTAAAACCGGCCGGTTCCCTCAATGAGCATCTCGTGCTCCTCCCCGTCCGGTTTACGGCTTTTCAAAGTACAGAACGGACAGGGGGCATTTTTCCCGTGCAGGGCCGCATAGCATTTCTGCCCCACACAATTCTTTCCTTCTGCAAAAAGATTTCTGGCTTCATTTACATATAGCAGATCATAATTTTCCCTGTCTATGACATATATGGCATCGGCAGTCTCATTCACCATGCTCTGGAACAGGCGGGTATCTGCGGACATCCCCGTAAATACCGCATAAAAACCGGTGCTTTCCGCCAAAGGCCCCATCCGGCGCCCATTCAGATGAATCCAGATAAGCTGTCCGTTTTTATGGCGCATCCGGTACGAAACATCCAGTACCCCTCCGCTTTTCAGCGCGGTCACCGCAGCCGCCAGCACCCTGTCCCGATCCGGCTCGTAGATGATATCCAGAGCGTTATCCGCAACCATCTTTTCGTATTCTTCCCGCGAATGCCCGGAAAGCGCCATAACGCCGTCGGAAAAATAGGTGGGAATAAAACGCTCCCCTTCCACGCGGTAGCTTGCAATGCCTCCCGGTATGGAATTGACCAGATGAGCTACCTCCAGCTGCGCTTCCTTTAAGTCTGTAATATTATGGAATACACAGTGGAGCAGCGGATAACCGTCCTCTTCCCCAATCCACTTAATCTGAACACGTACCCAGACGATATGCCCGTCCCTATGCTGCTTACGGAATTCAAAACTGGCAATTTCATGGGTGCGGATCACCTCTCCGGCCCGGGATAACACCATTTCTGTATCTTCCCAATAGATCATTCCTGCCGCATCGCTCTTGATGAGTTCCCGGTATTCCTCCACCGTATACCCGGAAAGTTCAGGAACCCCATCCGAAAAGTAAACCGTTTCGAAGATATCGGAAACCTTATAAATGGCAACCCCGCCCGGTATCGCATTGATAATATCCTGCATTTTTTCGGTAGCCTGGTTTAATTCCATCTCCGTGCGTATCTGACCGGTTACATCACTGTATACCCCATATAGCAGCTTGGTATTATCTCCGGCATCCTTCACGGAGCCTTCCAGACGGATCCAGCGGTATTCCCCTCTGCTGTCATTCCAAAGCCGGTACGTATGCTGCACGGTGCCGTTGCTCCGGATCGCCCCCTGAATGCTTCTTTTCAAGGGTTCCAGATCCTCCGGATGGACTCCCAGAAAACTCGTTTCTTTCTCCACTAAACGGATATGTTCCTCTGCATAGCCCATAATTTCATAAAAGACGGAATTATGATATACCGGGGAAATTTTTCCCCCGGCCAGCCTGTAAACACACAATCCACATGGAATATTGCTAAGCGTTGTTTTTAAGTCTTCCCCCATCCGCCCAGCCCTCCTTCTCCTAAATAAGGCCGCTTTTATCCTGCTCTCCGTCCTGTTGAGTCCGAGAACGGAACATGTAAAAATACAGAGCTATGATACTCTGTTAATTGTATCACAGCTCCGCATAATAAGTAAACTCCCATGCCCGGCCCAACGGGCGTTACTGCTCCTGCCCCAGCTTTTCATTCATAATTTCAATAGCCTTATTCAGCTGGTTATCCACTTTATCATTATAGTAAGCTTCTGCATCAAACTTTTCTTCCACATCAGGCTCGATACCGATCTTATGGATATTATTTCCCTTAGGGGTATAATAGTTACTTACTGTCAGCTTCACTGCCGAACCGTCACTGAGGGAAATTATACGCTGTACAATCCCTTTCCCAAAGGTGGTGGTCCCTACCAGGGTACCGATTCCATAATCCTTGACAGCCCCCGCCAGGATTTCCGACGCGCTTGCGCTTCCGCTGTCAACAAGCACCACGAGAGGCTCTTTCATTTCTCTTGTCCCGTCGCAGGTATATTCCGAACGCTTTCCGTCCTTATCCTCCGTATAGACAATCAGGCCTTCCGGAAGAATTTCCCGGGCAATATCACACACGGTATTCAGGTTACCTCCGGGATTGCCGCGTAAATCAAGAATCAGGCCTTTCATACCTGAACCTCTGCATACTGCAAGAGCCTCCGTAAACTGATCCAGGGTAACCGTATCAAATTCCGTAATCTGGATATAGCCGATATCACCGTCCAGCATTTTCTGGTTAACCGTAGGGCTTTCCACTTTTCTGCGGACCACATCCACCTCCAGATAATCCGTGGCTCCTTCTCTGATGATGGTCAGATGAACCGAGGTTCCTTCTTCCCCTTTGATCTTGCTCACCACCTGGGTCAGCTCCAGCCCCTGTACCTCTTCTCCATCTACCTTATAAAGAAGATCACCTGCCCGCAGGCCGCTTTCCTGTGCAGGCGTTCCTTCAATAATACCGGTCAGCCTTGGGAGGCTGGTATCCGCATCGATTCCCACATAGGCACCGATTCCATAATAAATCCCTTCTGTCTTATCCTGCAGTTCCTTAAGTTCCTCTGAGGAATAATAAGTGGAATAGGGATCCCCCAGAGCTTCCACCAGGCCGTCATATACGCCCTTCTCCAGCGTCTGCTCATCCACATTCTCCAGATAATACTTGTTTATGGTATCCTCCAGCACCTGAAGCTTATTCATGGTCTGCGGATTAGCCACACTGTTGCTGCTCACGCCTTCCTCTCCGTTATGTGCCGCAGTTTCCTGTGCCCTGGACGACTGATATAAATTCCATGCGGACTGTCCCAAAAAGACACCGCTCAATACCAGCGCTACTGCCAGAACACCTGTAATTACCCCTCCCCAGAAGCTCTTTTTGTGATTCATTACCATGCTCCTATCTGTCCGATTACGTCCTGTTTTAATATATTGCCAATTATTTTAAATAATTCCATGGATTTACGTATTCACCGTTCACCCTCACACTGAAATGCAGATGAGGTCCTGTGGAACGCCCGGTGGACCCTACCGCCGCAATCTGATCCCCTTTTTTCACCGTCTGCCCCTGTGATACATAAAGGGCAGAAGCATGCATATAAATAGTGTACAGCCCGTCCCCATGGTTGATCATCACATAATTGCCCATAGAGCTGTTATATGCCGCCCCTACAACCGTACCGCCGTAAGCCGCCAGGATAGGGGTGCCGCTCGCTGCCGCAAAATCCACACCATTATGGAATTTCTTAACCCCCAGCGTAGGATGTATCCGGTATCCGTATTCATCGGAAATCCGCTTATAAGATGTAAGCGGAAGCTGGAACATGCCTCCGTCGTAGGTCACCTTGGGTTTGTTCAGTTCCTCCAGCTGCTTGCGTTCCGCAGCCGCAGCCGCTTCCAGCGCGGCAATCGTGGAATTCTGCGCCGCGATATCCGCCTCATAATCCTTTATAGCCGCTTCCTTATTGCTGATATCTCCCTGATACGCGCTGATCTGCTGTTCCTTCTGGGAAATCAGGGTCTCCAGGCCGGCCTCTTCCTTTTCCACTTCCGTTTTGGCCTGTTCCAGAACCTCCTGCTCCTCTTCCAGAGCCGTCTTACAGGTTTCCACCAGCTCCCGGTTCTTCTGGTATTCCTCCAGCTGCCTCTGATCATAGGCGTTCATTTCTTCCATGTAATTGGCATTATTCAGAAGCTCCCCGAAGCTTTTTGCAGTTAAAAGCATTTCCAGATAATTGTTATTGCCCTTTTCATAGGAATACTGTATCCGTACCTTCATGGCCGCATACTGTTCCTTTTCCCGCTCTATGGCCTCGTCCAGCATTTGCTGCGTCTCTTTGATCTCCTCTTCCTTTTCCGAAATCATCGTCTTGAGTTCGTTGATTTTGGACTGTATCTCAGCCAGATTACCGTCCAGCTGCTTTACATACGCCTCCAGATCATTCTTGGAGCTTTCAAGGCTGTCTACCATGGCCTGGATATCAGACATGGTGGTCTGCAGTTGTTTTTTCTCTTCCTGTGCCTGGGAAATTGCCGATTCCTTTTCCTTGATGCTCTGCTCCAGTTCACTGGAGGTGGCCGCTTCGCTCCCTACCGCCGGGCCAAGCCAGGTAACAAACAGGACGAAACCAAGCACAAGGCTGATGACTCTTTTGTTTTTTTTCATAATCCACCACCGTACCGTATCATCAGACATGCCCGGAAATCAGACACGCAGATGCTTGCGGACAGTAATAAAACTGCCCAGGAAACCGATCCCTACGCCAATAGCGACCACCACAGGAGCCAACGTGGAAAATACCGTATTTACAGGCAGGAAATTGAGCAGGCCGGACAATACGGAAAATTTGGTTCCTATGTATTCCACTACCTTGTTATACAATACATAGATGGTTCCCAAAGGAAGGGCAGAACCGAAAATGCCGATGAGAATACCCTCGATAACAAAAGGCGCTCTTACAAAAAAGTCGGTTGCCCCGATATATTTCATAATACTGATTTCTTCCTTACGCACGGAAATACCTATCGTTACCGTATTGCTGATCAGGAATACGGAAACCAGAAGCAGAATCAGGATGATACCTGCCGATACATAGGCAACCAGCGCATTCACACCTGTCAGTGTGGAAGCCGCAAGCTCCGACTGGTTTACCGTCCGGATTTCCGGGATGCTGTTCAGATACTCGACCAGAGCCGCCTGCTGGGATATATCCTTCATATAGATGGCGTAGCTGGCGGAATTCTCCAGCGGATTATCCGGGAAGCCGTCAGAAAATTCTTCCGGTATCCAGTTTTCCTTATAATACTCCCATGCCTGATCCGGAGAGGTATATTCTATTTTGGACACCTCATCCCTGGCTTCTATTTTGGAACCGATTTCCATAATCTGTTCCTCCGAGGTGCCGTGCTGGAAAAATATAGTGACGGAAACGCCTTCCTCCGCCGATTTCACAATACTTTGGAAATTGGTAATCACCGCATAAAACAAGCCGAACAGAAACAGACAGGCGCTGATCGTTGCCACAGAAGCAAGCGAAAACCACTTATTACGGAAAATATTGATAATGCCCTGCTTCAGGGTATAAAAAAATGTACTAATTCTCATCGATATAACCACCTTTTTCTTCGTCGCTTACGATGACACCCTTCTTCATCGTAACAACCCGCTTACGCATTTCATTTACAATCTCGCGGTTATGGGTTACTACCAGTATTGTGGTTCCCCCTTCATTTATTTTCTCCAGAAGCTTCATGATTTCCCATGAGTTCTTGGGATCCAGGTTACCGGTAGGCTCATCGGCCAGCAAAATAGGCGGTCTGTTAATCAGTGCCCTGGCCAGCGCCACTCTCTGCTGCTCCCCTCCGGAAAGCTGTTTGGGCTTTGCCTTGTATTTCCCGGCAAGCCCCACCGTTGCGAGGATGGCCGGAACATTCCTCTTGATTTCCTTGGTGGGCACCTGGATGATACGCTGGGCAAAAGCCACATTCTCATATACATTCCTGTCCTTGAGCAGACGGAAATCCTGAAAAACGATTCCAAGGTTTCTACGGTACCGCGGAATCTGCCGCGGCTTTAAATCCGCCACGCTCTGCCCGTTTACCAGAATCGTGCCGGAAGTCGGTGTCAGCTCCCGCAGAAGAAGCTTGATAAGTGTGGACTTTCCGGAACCGCTGTCACCTACGATAAAGACAAATTCGCCTTTCTTTATTCTTAAATTAACCCCGTTTAATGCAGGCGCCCCTGTGGAATAGCTCTTGCTCACCCTGTCGAGAACTATCAGGGAACCATCTTCCTTAATTCTTCTCTTTGTCTTTTTCGTACCAAAAAGTCCCAAAACGATACACCTCACTATCCGGCCTTACCATAACGGCCTAGTATTCAAATGTTTCCATATATTTCATGTATTTTACAACCATCAGCGCGATTTTAAAGGTAATGGCATCCTCGAATACCCTTAAATCCAGGCCGGTGCTTTTCTGAAGCTTATCCAGACGGTATACAAGCGTGTTCCTGTGGATGAACAGCTGACGGCTTGTCTCCGATACGTTCAGGCTGTTCTCAAAGAACTTGTTGATAGTGGTCAGGGTTTCTTCATCAAAATCATCCGGGCTTTTCCCGCCGAAGATTTCCTTAATAAACATCTTGCAGAGAGGAATGGGAAGCTGGTAAATCAACCTTCCTATACCCAATTCATTGTATGCGATAATATTGCGTTCGTCAAAGAAAATTTTTCCCACATCAAGGGCCATTTTGGCTTCCTTGTAAGAACGGCTCACTTCTTTGATTTCCTTTACAATCGTGCCGTAGGCAATACGGATACCCGTGATCCCTTCTTTATCCAGGAAATCATCAATGGCCTTTGCCGCCCGGTCAATCTCCTTACCCGTATCCGGCTCCACCAGCTCCTTTACCACGATCACGTTATTTTCATCCACCGCCGTAATAAAATCCTTATTGTTGCTTCCGAAACCGCCCCGCATAATTTCCAGAACATTGTTATCCCGGTTATTGTCCGATTCAATGATCAGGGCGACCCTTGCCACATCTGTCGGGATATGGAGCTTTTTAGCCCTGCTGTATATATCCACCAGAAGCAGATTGTCCAGAAGAAGGTTTTTAATGAAGTTATCCTTATCGAACCTTTCTTTATAGGCCACAAGAAGGCTCTGAATCTGGAAGGCGACCATTTTTCCAATCATATAGACATCTTCGCCGGCGCCGCCTATAACAAGGATATATTCCAGCTGTGTCTCATCCAGGATCTTAAAGAACTGATAACCCTGTACCTCCTGGCTGTCCGCAGGGGACCTGGAAAAATCCTGGGCCGCTCCCAGACAGTTACTCATTTCTTCGGATGTTGTTGCGATCATTTTGCCGTCCACATCCACTACACACAATTCGACCCGTGCAATACTGCGCAGTCCGTCAATCGTAGTCTGCAATACCTGATTTGATATCATATTCTTACCCCGCTCCTTCTCCTATGCAATTTCCACAAACATTACCCACGCCGGGAAATTGTCTAATGTAACACCCTTTTTCCATTTTAAATGAAAACCACAAAAAGATCTATAGGAAAGTCAAAAATTTTATGCACTTTTAAGCTTTTTTTTCAGCTTTTCCCATTTTCAGGCGCTGGTCAACCTATACAAAAAAACAGGAGCTAGTCCCCTGTCTTTTTCTTATTATATTCATTTACGTTATGCGTGAAAACCTGATAGATGAGTTTGCGCTTCAAACGCGCCAGAAAAGACGGATTCCTGACCCAGCTCACCGCCCCGAAAGGAAGGGAGACCCAAAGCTCCGCATTCACAAAATGCCCGTAATCATGCATGAGATGTACGTCTGTCGGCCATGGCATCCTAGAAATCACCACATCCGGCGCCAGATCATTCAGATTATTTACCAGCCGCTCCGGCTGGCATCCAAAATCCTCATACACGCCGCAGCCTTTTATCAGAAGATTTTCCTGGTACTCGGAAACAATCTCTCCAAGCACCTCCAGGTTATCCTGCGTATCCGCGAGAAGATATACACTGTTCCGGTTCCTTCCGAATTTTCTGAGCAGCTCCCTGAGATATACTTTTTCGTCTATTTCACGGATCCTGTTTCTCCCGGCAATTCCTGCCGCTTCCAGGACATCCGGTTCCGTACACACCGTCATGTCTATGGCCTCCAGGCAATCCTTCAGCTGTTCGTCCTTGGAAGCCTGGGCCAGATTGGAACTGGAGATATACGCAATCGTATTAAGCGCCCCGTTGTGCAGGAAGCTGTCCGTATTGCGCAGCGCTTCCCGCGCCCCGTAATCATATAAAGTAATCCCTAATATTGTATATTTCTGCATACCTTCACCCTGGCAGAATAGCGCCCGCACCTCCCCCCGCTTTTTCCTTCCCGTTATTATAGCAGATAATTCCACTCCGCGCAACGCACCCCGCTATATGCTCCTATAGCTGCCGCCCCGTACCGGCGGTATTTTAAAGGAACAGATTCAGCAGCATGTACGCCAGACAGAGGATGACGGCAATGATAAGGGGAGCGCTTACAAGCCTCCCTTTTTTCCGGCCGGACTTTCTTTCCCTCCAAAGCCAGCGGATATACTCTTCCCGGCCCTGGTTCTTACACAGCCATACAAGGACACATACGGCCAGCGAAGTCGTTATCACGGCTATCAC
Organism: Eisenbergiella sp. OF01-20; assembly: GCF_003478085.1. Classification (NCBI taxonomy): domain Bacteria; kingdom Bacillati; phylum Bacillota; class Clostridia; order Lachnospirales; family Lachnospiraceae; genus Eisenbergiella; species Eisenbergiella sp. OF01-20. Next base: position 339,902 of record NZ_QUES01000002.1, read on the forward strand.
CAGATAAACGCTGATGGCGGCTATCATATCGTCATTCGTCGTAACGGCCTGTGTCTGTTCCAGCCAAACCTTCGGGTAAAATCTCAGGTAAAAATACATGGCGATAACCGACTGGGCATTGAATACCACATGCATGATCACGGAGGACCAGAGACTGCCCGTAGCCTCCACCAGAACCGCCATGGAAACCCCGATGGCAAAGGCATAAGGTGCCTGATTGAAATTCATATGCATCAGTCCGAACAACAGAGAGGACAGCAGCACCGCCCCCGCTACATTCCCGCTTTTCAGATACCCTCTATACACCACGCCACGGAAGCAGAGTTCCTCGCAGACAGGCCCGAATATGGCCATCATGAAAAAGGTCAGCAGGAAAGGCAGGTTCAGCACTTCACCGCTGATGGAAACCACGGCATTATCCACAAAAAGCATACTGATCGCATTCAGCAGCGTGGTCAGCGGGCCCATCAGAAACGTATACAGAATGATCATAAATACGGAGGACAGCTTCATCCTGTGGAATCCCAGCACCCGGTTCGGCTTCTCCCTGGACACAAGCACTGCAAGAAAGGCAGGCACCGCCAATATCAGTTCGCTGACAAGCAGATTGGCCACCATCCCCATGCTGTACACATTGCGCAGGGCAACCAGAAGGCCCACCACTCCCAGATGCAGCATAATTATCCCCAGAAAACACCAGTTAACTTTCCTGTAATTCATTTATCGCTCCTATTTTATCTTTCTGATCGATTTTTCAGTAATTTCTATGCGTCCGTTTTTCAGCAGATGTCCCACCGCTCTTTTAAATTCGTTTTTGCTCATCTGTGTCTCTCTTTTGATAACCTCCGGTGAAGCCTTATCGTTAAAAGGCAGCACCCCGTCGAAGCTCTCTATAAGTTCCAATACCTTCAGGGCATCCGTTTCTATCATGCGGTAAGACTTGTCCCTGATACTCAAATCCAGCTTGCCGTCCTCATGCACCGCAATTACTCTCGCCTGCACCGGTTCCCCCACCCGCAGTTCGCCGAACATTTCCCTGGGCGGTATCAAAGCGGAATACCTGTCGTCAACCGCAACAAAGGCGCCGAACTGGCGGCTGATTTCGTAGAGATGGCCGCTTACCTGGTCATCCTTGTGATAAGGGCTGTCCGTCTGCAGATAGTGGTATATTTTCATACTGGCACACAGGCGGCCGCTCTTGTCCACATAAAGCACCACAGGAAAGCTGTCCCCCTCCTGCACATGGGTTGTCTGTTCCTTAAAGGGCAGGAACAGATCCTTTTCCAGCCCCCAGTCCAGAAAGGCTCCGAATTTGCCGGTCTGGGCAACCGTGAGCACGGCTACCTCACCCAGGCTCAGCTTTGGCTCTTTGGTGGTGGCTATCAGACGGTCCTTGGAATCCCGGTACACAAACACGGTCAGGGAATCTCCTGTTTCACAGCCCTCCGGCACTTGTTTCCCGGGAAGGAGCACCTTTTCCTCCCGGTTATCCTCCGGCGCAAGATAGACGCCGAAATCCACTTTTTTTACTACCATCAGTTCCTGCATTCTTCCCAATTCAATATGCATATTCATCCTCACTGCTTCTTTTTCCTGAACTCCACAACCGCAAAGGGCTGTCCCTCCTCATCGCAGAGGGATACGCTCACCTGGTTTTCCTGTTCAAATACCTCCGGCACAATACAATCATGAAGCAGAGCCGATTTTCTGTATTCCGCCCGCATCTGCCCGATCGAAAAATCCCCGGGGAGATAGTCCTGCGCCATATATATATACTGCCCGTTATTTACATGCTGATTACTATCCAGATGCTGCTTTGCCACAACAAAGGGCGCTTTCCGGATCCCTGCCGCAGGCAGGACAATTTTGCGCGGCTCATAATCCATGGACAGCTTCTGCTCCAGCCGGTAGGCCGCCAGCATTTCCTCCGTGGGACGGACCGGCCTTCCTGCCTTCCTGTCCATCAGGCTCCAGATGGAATTCGCCCGGATAATGATTTCCCCGGCCTCATCCCTGATAAAAAAATTACGATACCCCATGAACCCCTTAAATTCATAGGGATATGTCCCGACTGTTATATTGTCACATAATTTGGGATATCTGTCTATCACAATCTGCCAGTATGACATCACCCATACCATGTTCCGCTCTTCCAGATAATCGATTCCGACCCCCAGCTGCTCTGAATGAAAAGTGGAGCAGTCCTGAAAATAATCCACCACCGATGCGATGCTTAATTTCCGTTCCGGGTCCAGTTCGCTGTAGCGTACCCTGCTTTGGAATGTGTACATATATTTATGCCTCCTCACGGCCTTTCTGTCATTTATCCTGAAAACCTATTATACCCCAGGTTCCCGGCACTTTCAACTTTTGTTCTGTTTCCGGTGTTCCCATCCCTTCATTTCAGGATATATATGCAATAAGCTATATGCCATAAAGCATATTGCCGCTTCTTTTTTATTTTGATTCCTTCTATTCTTTTTATACAGGGAGGGCACATGATGGCAGAAAAAACGACAAATACCACTACAGAACAAATAATTGTTCAAATTTCCCGCAATGTTAAAAAATATCGGCTCATGCGCAAAATGACCCAGTTCGATCTGGCTTCCGCCATAGGGATTGAAGCCCAGTATTACGGCCAGCTGGAGCGGGGAGAACGTCATTTTCAGATCGACAAGATCATCAAGATCTGCAGCGTACTGCAGGTAGGCATCCAGGATCTGGTAGAGCTCACTCCCGTGGATTCCTCCAGAAAATCCTCTGCCAGGCACACGCTGGAGAGGCTTCTCCCGTTATTTGGCTCGTGCTCCGATACCGGCCTGTCGGAGGAACAGCTTCTGGCTCTGGAAAAATTCATAACGGAAATTCTTCCTTTGATAAAATAAGCGTCCTTATTTCAACATTTTTATGCCCGGTACATATAAAATAACCCGATGGATATATTCCATCGGGTTTTCTGAACAGGGCTACAAGGATTCGAACCTTGAAATGACGGAGTCAGAGTCCGTTGCCTTACCGTTTGGCGATAGCCCTATATTTGGGACAAGCTTTTTTAGCCGCTTGCAAGAATAGATTATATATGATTCCCACCACTTTTGCAAGTACTTTTTTTATATTTTTCCATATTTTTAAATTTCTGCATAAATCGGTATAAAATGCCCTTTTCCGCAGCTTTTCGGCGTCCGGCCCCGCCGGATGACCAGCGGAGCCGCACATAAGGTTGAGGAACCTCTATACTTCAAACATCAAATCGCCGTAGGTAGGGAACGGCCAGTCTTCCTTATCCATCATCATTTCCAGCTCGTCTGCCGGCGCCCTCAGGGCATCCATGGCAGGCATCACCAGATCCTTATAACGGAATGCCTGTTCCTTCACATCCTCAATGGAAGAAGCCGCCGCTTCCTCCTTCTGCAGGACGGTCAGGGCTTCCTTCATTTCGGTAAGCTTGCTGTTTACCTTTACGAGAAGCTCCGACTGTACCACTGGCTCCACGCCCGCCGCCTTCACATCCAGGACCGTTTTCGCCAGCTTCCGGCTGTATTCCACCACGGCAGGGATTATCTGCTTGGAAGCCATATCAATCATGGTAAGAGCCTCGATATTAATACTCTTTGCATATGTCTCATATATAATTTCTTCCCGGGATTCCAGCTCGGCTCTCGTAAAAATATGGAATCGTTCAAACAGCTGCACCGCTTTTTCCTTGGTCAGCGTATTGGCGGCTTCAATCATGGATTTGATATTGGGAAGCCCTCTTCTCGCCGCTTCCGCCACCCATTCGTCGGAATAGCCGTTCCCGTTGAAAATAATCCGGTGATGCTCTGTCATGTACTGCTTAATCAAATCATGCACAGCCATATCGAAGTCATCCGCTTTTTCCAGGATATCGGCAGCTTCACAGAAGGCTTCGGCGACGATGGCATTCAGTGTGGTATTGGGGCTTGCAATGGAATCTGCGGAACCTACCATACGGAATTCAAATTTATTTCCGGTAAACGCAAAGGGCGATGTCCGGTTTCTGTCTGTGGCATCCTTCGGCAGATCCGGCAGGGTGGAAACCCCTGTCATCAGCTTGCCGCCCAGGAGACAGGACTTGGCTTCTCCGGTTTCAATCAGCTGTCTTACCACATCTTCCAGCTGTTCCCCTAAAAATACGGAAATAATAGCCGGCGGCGCTTCATTGGCTCCCAGTCTGTGGTCATTCCCCACATCCGCCGCACTCTGGCGGAGCAGATCCGCATGGATATCCACAGCCTTCAGGATACAAGCCAGAACCAGCAGGAACTGTATGTTTTCATTGGGGGTTTCACCGGGATCCAGCATATTCATGCCGTCGTCCGTGGTGATGGACCAGTTATTATGTTTGCCGGATCCGTTCACGCCTGCAAAGGGCTTCTCATTCAGCAGGCACCGTAAGCCATGACGTTCCGCTACTTTTTTCATTGTTTCCATGATTATCTGGTTGTGATCCACCGCAATATTGGCCGTTTCGTAAATCGGGGCCAGCTCATGCTGTGCGGGAGCCACTTCATTATGCTGCGTCTTGGCCGTCACGCCCAGCTTCCACAGCTCCACATTCAGATCCTTCATGAAGGCACCGATACGTTCCCTGATGACGCCGAAGTAATGATCCTCCAGCTCCTGTCCCTTGGGTGCCGGTGCACCGAACAGGGTACGGCCTGCAAATATCAGATCCTGTCTCTTCAAGTATTTCTGACGGTCGACCAGGAAATATTCCTGTTCCGGACCAACAGAGGCCGTCACTTTGGTCGCTCTCGTGTTTCCAAAAAGCTTCGCTATACGCAGCGCCTGTTCGCTTATGGCTTCCATGGAACGCAACAGGGGGGTTTTTTTATCCAGCGCCTCACCCGTATAGGAACAGAAGGCGGTGGGAATGCAGAGAATTACGCCCGTGGCATCTTCCTTGAGAAAAGCCGGGGACGTAATATCCCATGCGGTATATCCTCTGGCTTCAAAAGTGGCGCGCAGGCCGCCGGAAGGGAAGGAAGAGGCATCCGGTTCTCCTTTAATCAGCTCTTTTCCGGAAAATTCCATCAGCATTTTTCCGTTTTCATCCGGATGCCCGATAAAGGAATCATGCTTTTCCGCAGTAATACCTGTCAGCGGCTGGAACCAGTGGGTATAATGGGTTGCGCCGTTTTCAACAGCCCAGTCTTTCATGGCTTTTGCCACAATATCTGCGGTAGCAAGGGAAAGCTCCCCGCCCTGGTCCATAACCTTCTTCACCTCTTTGAATACATTCTTGGGAAGACGTTCTCTCATAGTTCCCAGGTTGAATACATTTTCACCGAAAATTGCTTCCACATTCAGAACTTCGCTCATTTTATCCTCCATTCCGCCGCCGCGAAGTACGGCTCTTTCTCTGATTTTTTGTAACTGTTCAGCAGCTTCGCAGTTACGGCTTTTTTACGTCTGCAGCCCGCAGGCATCGCTTATTTCAATCTGCCGGGAAGCCTCCCGCAGAGCGTGTTTGAACATTGCTTTCCGCAAAGCGGGCAAACGAACCGTCAAACACACTTTAGTTTTCTGCATAAAAAAATGTCCCAAAAACCCTTTTGGAACACCTTCGTTCATGATACCTGCCAATATGAAAACTGCTTTCGTTTTCTATAAGATACCTTAAAACTCTAAAAAAAGCAAGTAAAAGTTTTAAAAATTTTCACACCGTAATTCGCTTGCTCGGATAAGGGATCTTTTATCATGAAGGGGAAGGAAGCCGGGTTTTTCAATTTATATTACCACAACTTTTTCCCCTTGCATTAAAAAAATAAAAAACCTGGCAGCCTGTCTGAACGGTTACAAAACCTGCCGCCCGCAGGTCCGGCTTATCCGTTTGCCGGTGTCCCGCTCTTCACTCTGAGAATATCATATCTGTCGGGGTTTTCAGACAGCTCCAGATACAGAACCTGTTTGGGATGGGGCGCACTTTCCATTTCCGTTCCATCTTCATCTGCTATCCGTAACACCCTGGCCGGAATATTCCTGCCGTCCGGTTTCATGATCTCAATAGTGTCCCCGGTACAGAACTTATTCCTCTGTTCGATTCTCGTAAGGCCTTCCCTGCATTCCCCGACGGTACCCAGATAGATATATTCATTCACATACGTATTGCTGTCGTATATCTGGCCCTCTTCGGAGGGCTTTCCAAAATAAAAGCCGGTGGTAAACTGCCGGTAGGTACACTTGGAAATTTCAGCCTGATACCATGGCCGGTTTTTGCGGTATTCTTCCTCCGACCGGAAGTAATCATCAATAGCCTTCCTGTAGGTACGGGCCACAGTTGCCACGTACAAGGCGGTTTTCATTCTTCCTTCTATTTTAAAACTGTCAATCCCGGCATCCGCCAGCTCCGGAATATAATCAATCATACACAGATCCCTGGAATTAAAGATAAACGTTCCTCTTTCATTCTCATAAACCGGCAGATACTCTCCCGGACGGCTCTCCTCCATAACTGCATATTTCCAGCGGCAGGGATGGGTGCATTCCCCCTGATTGGCATCCCGACCGGTAAAATAATTGCTGAGAAGGCATCTTCCGGAATAGGAAATACACATGGCCCCGTGAACAAAGCTTTCTATTTCCATGTCCTCAGGGATCTTTTCCCGGATTTCCTTTATTTCCGCAAGGGAAAGCTCTCTGGCGGAAACCACTCTTTTGGCTCCCTGCTCCCACCAGAAACGGTAGGTCATGTAATTGGTATTGTTAGCCTGGGTGGAAATATGGATTTCAACCTCCGGCCATTCCTCCCTGGCAAGGGTAAACATGCCGGGATCCGAGATAATCAGCGCATCCGGCTCTATTTCCTTTAATTCCCGGAAATACGCCCTTGCCCCGTCCAAATCCCTGTTATGGGCCAGGATATTGGCCGTCACATATACCCTGGTACTATGCGCATGGGCAAACCGGATTCCCTCCGCCATATCCTCCCGGGAAAAATTCTTTGCTTTTGCCCGCAGCCCAAAGGCTTCTCCTCCAATATATACCGCATCGGCTCCAAAAATAACCGCCGTTTTCAGCACTTCCAGGTTGCTTGCCGGAATGAGAAGCTCCGGCTTCCTGTTCTTATCCTTCATGTATCTCCTCCTTAGGAACCCGGTTCCTTACTCTCTTCCTCCCGGGGCTGCCGCTCCTGCATCCCACACCCGTTCCGGGAAGCCTTAACACTCACAGCTACGCCGTCTCCCACCGGAAGCACCGAGGTCACCAGCGCCGGGTTATGTTTCAATTCATAAAGATACTCCCGCATTCTGGCATGTATGGTTCTGTCACGCCTGGTCACGGCATACCTGGATTCCAGAATATCCCCGTCCTGAAGCACGTTATCCGAAACCATCATCCCTCCCTCACGAAGAAGCCGCAGGACATCCGGGAGGAAATTCATATACTGCCCCTTGGCGGCATCCATAAATATAAAATCATAGCTGCCGTCCAGCTTTTTCAGCGCCAGCGCCGCATCCCCCGCTATCAGATGTATACAGCCGCTTTTCCCAAAACGTCTGAAATTCTCCAGCGCCACAGGGATTCGTTTCTCATATTTTTCTATTGTTGTGATCTGACAGCCCTCCGGCGCGTATTCACTCATACAAAGCGCAGAAAAACCAACTGCCGTTCCCACCTCCAGAATCCGTTCCGGCCTGTTAACCGCTATCAGCGTCCTTAACAGGCTTTGGGTTTCTGTGCGGATAATCGGCACATTGGTTTTTCTTGCTTCCTTTTCCAGTTCATTCAGATATGCCGGATTCCCTGTGTCCAGAGAATTGATGAAGGCTGTCAGGCGCTCATCCGTTATCATTATCTGCGTCTCCTTCATCCGAAGAGGCCGCCATGGTCTGTATCATTTCTTCCGGTGTCATTGATGTATTCAGCGTATAGGTTCCGGCTTTTACGCCCTCCTTATACCCTGCCAGCTTTTCCTGAAGCACGAAAAGCCCCGCATCCCGGATAAGTCCTGCCGATTCCATTTTTTCAGCAATATCCTTCATGCTGTCTTCACTGCTTACCGTTATCACGATATCCGTACCCGGCGCATCCTCCATGGGAGGTTCTCCGAAGATTCTCTCCCCATAGGAAAAAGCCATGCTGCCGAGCCGGTAAATAACCATTACCACCAGGATTATTACAACAATTTTCACCACGGAATATACAGCAAATCCCGCTGCCTCTTTTTTCTTCATTGACGTTTCCTTTCCTTTCTACTCAAAATCCATCGCTTCCGCCAGTTTCACATCAATTTCCTGCATCATGCGGCAAAAAGCGAGTTCGGCATCAAGGAACTCTTCGACCAACGGGTCTTCCCTGAATTTCTCATATTCTCTCTCAAAATCATCCAGCTTGTCAAGTAAATCTTCTGTTTGGACAGAATTTTGTAATTCAAAGTTACGAACCCGGTATTCGTCAATTTTTTCTCTCATATCACCGGAATTATCCACCCGCTCGCTCTGCCTGCGGTATTCCCGGTAAACTTCAGATTCCTTTACAGCCTGGGCAAGCTGCTCCAGAGCCTCCTGTACTTCCATCGTTTCTACACAACCTTTCACATTCTAGACTTCCATTATGATGGGAAGTATCATGGGGCGGCGCTTTGTTTTTTTCCAGATAAAATCACCCAGGGAATCCTTTACTGCAGACTTGATCTTACCCCAGTCACTGCAGCCGCGTCCGATGCAGTTATCCAGCACATCTGTCATCAGAACTCTGGCCTCCTCCATCAGGGCATCCGATTCCTTCACATATACGAAACCGCGGGATACCAGATCCGGTCCGCTCACCAACTGCCCGCTGGCGGAATCCAGCCCGAGGACCACGATCATGATGCCGTCCTCCGCCAGATGCTGCCGATCCCGCAGAACCACATTGCCTACATCTCCAACACCCAGACCATCCACAAGGATAGCTCCCACAGGCACCTTTCCTGTAACCTGGGCTTTTTCACCGCCCAATTCCAGGACATCCCCGGAGTTGATCATGAAAATATTCTCTTTCGGGATTCCCAAATCCGCCGCCAACCCGGCCTGTGCCTTGCGGTGCTTGAATTCTCCATGGATAGGGATCGCATATTTGGGATGGACCAGCGTATAAATCAGTTTGATCTCTTCCTGGCAGGCATGTCCGGAAACATGGACATCCTGGAAAATAACCTCCGCACCCTTCATGGAAAGCTCATTGATAACCTTCGTAACCGCTTTCTCGTTTCCGGGGATGGGATGGGATGAGAAAATAATAACATCATTAGGTGTGATGGATATCTTCCTGTGGGCGCTTCCCGCCATACGGCTCAGGGCCGCCATGCTCTCGCCCTGGCTTCCCGTGGTAATGATTACCGTGCGCTCGTCCGGGTAATTCTTAAGCTGATCCACAGTGATCAGCGTATTTTCCGGAATATTCAGGCAGCCCAGATTCATGGCGGTATCAATGATATTCACCATACTCCGGCCTTCCACTACCACCTTCCGGTTATATTTATACGCGGAATTAATAATCTGCTGCACCCGGTCCACGTTGGACGCAAAGGTGGCAATTAGAATCCTCTGGTTGGGATGCTCATGGAAAATTGTATCGAAAATACGGCTCAGGGTCCTCTCGGAAGGCGTAAATCCATGCCGTTCCGCATTGGTGCTGTCACACATCAGGGCCAGCACGCCCTTTTTGCCGATTTCTGCAAAACGCTGCAGATCGATGGCATCCCCGAATACCGGTGTGTAATCCACCTTAAAGTCTCCGGTATGCACGACGGTGCCTGCCGGCGAATAGATAGCAAGCGCTGCCGCATCCACAATACTGTGGTTTGTCTTAATAAATTCAATCCGGAACTGTCCCAGGTTGATGGACTGACCGAATTTAATAACCTTTCTCTTTGTATGGTTAAGAAGGTTATGTTCCTTCAGTTTATTCTCTATGATTCCCATAGTAAGGCGCGTAGCATAAACGGGGATATTCAGCTGCTTCAGCACATAGGGGAGCGCTCCGATATGGTCTTCGTGTCCGTGGGTGATCACAAAGCCTTTTACTTTATCTACGTTGTCCTTCAAATAGGTGATATCCGGAATGACCATATCAATTCCCAGCATATCATCATCGGGGAAAGAAAGACCGCAGTCCACCACAACAATACTGTCTTCATATTCGAAGGCAGTAATGTTCAGCCCAATCTGCTCCAATCCTCCCAAAGGGATCACTTTCAGCCTGGAGCCTTCATTATTCACTTGTTTTGTTTTTTTCAATCAAATTACCTCCACATTCCTTACAGTACCCGTAGAGCTTCACCTCATGATCGGTAACCTTAAAGCCTGTCGTCCTGGCAATTTCTGCCTCCAGCTCATCCAGCAGGTCATCCTCCACGCTCATGACCCTGCCGCAAGAGAGACAAATCAGGTGATGATGGTGATGGCAGTTTTTTTTCGTCCCCATATCGCCAATCTCATACCTTACAAATCCATCATCCAGGTTTATCCGGTCTATCAGATGTAATTCCATAAATAACTGTATTGTTCTATAAACAGTAGCCAGCCCTATTTCAGGACTGCCTGCTTTTACCAAATCAAATATTTCTTCAGCAGTCAGATGGGAACCGGGCCTGGATGCCAGCGCATCCAATACAAGAAGACGCTGACGTGTTACCTTCAGTCCCTTTTGCTTCAGTATCCCTTTTATTTTTTCTTCATCAAGAATCATGTATGCTACCTCCTGGATTATTTCTCCAGGTCAATATCCTCAAGCATATCGGAAAAAATCTCTGCCACCGCATCCAATTCACGTTCATCATCCACGATTTCATAGATGGCATCTTTATCTTCAGGAGCTGATATATCCTTCAGAATCAGGGCCTCCCCCTCTTCTTCATCCACCGAATCGGTGACCAGGATATAATCACAGCCGCCCAGTCTTGTCTGCTCCAATACGTAAAACTCAGCTTTTTCACCGTCTTCCAGGCAAAATTCAATTTTATCCAATATTATTTCCCGCTTTCTATATAAGTTCCGGTTCTTCTGTTTCTCACTGCCCTGTAAACCGGGTTCTATAGAACCTCATAAACCAGGTTTTATGGCACCTTTCAGGCCAGGTTTTACGGCTCCTTACAGGCCAGGTTCCATAGGAATCCCGCTTTTTTCCTCTTTGGTTACGGCCTGCTCCAGCACGCCGTCCTGCCTGTTTCTTCGATAATCCAGATATCCCTGCAGGATGAGCACGGCAGCGATGCGATCCACATGCTCTTTTCTGTTTTCCCTGCGGATTCCCGCTTCCATCATGGTGCGGTCAGCCGCCACTGTAGTGAGACGCTCGTCCCAGAAGGTAATAGGAAGCGCGGTACGCCGCATCAGCTTCTCCGCAAATTCCTTGGTCAGGGCCACGCGGTCACCTTCCGAATCGTTCATATGCTTGGGATATCCCAGCACGATTTCCTTCACTTCATATTCCAGTATCAGTTCTTCAATCCTGGCCAGCGTCTGGCGAAGCTTGTTTTCTTCTTTCCTGCGGACAATTTCGATTCCCTGAGCAGTAATCAATAAAGGGTCACTGATGGCAACTCCCACCGTCTTTGACCCGAAATCCAGTCCCATAATACGCATACATTACCCGTCCTTTTCTGATACGGCGCAAAAAACCGGCACCGGACGCCGACGCATCCGGTACAGAGTAAATGGCACCCTGGAGCATGACTGAATACTCATTCCCTCAATTTTCAATCATGCTCTGGTTTACTGCCTGTCCCAGTTATTATTTTTAATATATTCCTTGAGCATCTCTTCCACCAGCTCGTCCCGCTCCGCGCGCATGATCATGCCCCGGGCATTCTTATGGCTGGTAATATAGGTCGGATCTCCGGACATAATATATCCCACTATCTGGTCAACCGGGTTGTAGCCCTTTTCCGTAAGTGCCTCATAAACCGCAGCCAGAATGACCTTCACTCCGTTCTCCGGTTCCTTTTCCACTTTAAAATACTGTGTGCTGCCAAAATCCTGGTCCTGCATTCTAAACTCCATTCCGTCTTACTGTCAAAATACCTGTTCCTTATTATCTTACTCTACTTTGTGAAAAATTTCAACGTATTTAAAATGTGTACCGTGATATCCGTTATAGCTCAAGCAGAAGGATTTCTTCTGTCAGCAGCCCGGCGGCCTTTCCTGTCACCAGCATATTGCCGCCCGCCAAAGCGCCCGGCACGGCAGCTTTTACATACGTATCCGTATGGCCGATACGGTATACCCTGCCCTCAATTTCCCTGGCTTCTTCCGTTAAAACAGTAACTTCTTTCCCTATGTAGCCCTCACGGTATGCAGCGGACTGTTTCTTTTCCAGCTTCAGCAGTTCCCCGCTCCTCACCGTCTTAACCGGCTCCGGCACCTGATCTTCCATGGCGGCCGCCACAGTCCCCTGACGCCTGGAATACTTGAAAACATGCATTTCAAAAAAGTCCACTTTTTCCAAAAACCGTCTGGTTACGGCAAATTCCTCTTCCGTTTCTCCCGGGAACCCTGTGATCACATCCGTGGTAACCGCCGGATTTTTGAATACCCTGCGCAGCAGCTTTACCTTGTCATAGTATTCCTCTGTCGTATAATGCCTATTCATTCTTTTTAAAGTTTCATCACATCCGCTCTGCAGGGAAAGATGAAAATGCGGGCAAACCTTGGGAACCGCCGCCAGCCCCGCTGCAAACTCTTCCGTAATGATACGCGGCTCCAGCGAGCCAAGCCGGATCCTTTCGATTCCGTCCACCCCGGCAATTTCCCGCACAAGGTTCAGCAGATAAGCCCTTTCCATAGCCGTCCCACGCAGATCTTTTCCGCTTTCCAGATAATCGCCGTCCGTCTTATCAATAAAGTCCATACCGTAGGAACTGATATGAATGCCGGTAAAAACGATCTCTTTATACCCTTCCCGTGCAAGCCCCCGGACTTCCCGCAGAATATCCTCCTGCTTCCGGCTGCGCACCCGTCCCCGGGCATAGGGGATGATGCAATAGGAGCAAAACTGATTACAGCCATCCTGAATTTTGATATATGCCCTGGTACGCAGGGATGATCTTTCATCCCTGGGGGAAAAATCATCCCCGGATTCTTTCCCATCCTGCCTGTTCCAACTCGAAAGGGACATTTCTTCATATTCCGCTTCACAGGAGATATCCACCACGGACGTATGATGAAGCGTTTTCACGTCAGCCGCATCGCCTGTGCCCCCCTCCCCTTTATTCCGTTCACGTTCCTCCAGAAAAGCCTCCAGAATCGGGAGAAGATCCTTTTTCCGGTTGTTCCCCACAGCCAGATCGATACTCCCGTCCAGCAGCGCTTCTTCCTTCCCCGTCTGCACATAACACCCCACTGCAACCACCACTGCATCCGGGTTTTGTTTCTTCGCCCGGTGCAGCATCTGCCTGCTTTTCCGGTCCGCGATATTAGTCACAGTACACGTATTTACGATATATATATCCGCTTTTTTATCAAATGGTACAATTAAATATCCGCTTTCTTGTAAGTTTTGCCCGATAACCTCTAATTCATAGGCATTAACTTTACAGCCCAAATTATGTAATGCTACACTTTTCATATTATTCCCCACTATTTTTGTCATGTTTGATGCTTGACTTTTACCCCCCTTCCCTTTAATATGTAAGCAGAAGGTATAAGACAACATAACCGTTCTACCGGATATAGTTGTTCAACAAATAAGGAGGTAAAACAAAATGAAAACCGTTAAGATTTCATTAAATTCCATTGATAAGGTAAAATCATTTGTAAATGACATTACCAAATTTGATTATGACTTTGATTTAGTATCCGGAAGATACGTAATCGACGCAAAATCAATTATGGGCATCTTCAGCCTCGACTTATCCAAGCCGATTGATCTGAACATCCATGCTGAGGATAACTCTGACGAAGTTCTGGAAGTACTTAAGCCCTACATGGTTTAATTACCCTCCACCACTTTCCAGTAAAACAATGATGGAAAAAAGGGCAAGAACCTGCGCAATTAGGAGGGGGCTTGTCTTTTTTTATAATTGCTGCCGGGTGCAAAGAAAAAATGAAAGCTGACCGGAATACAGATAAAAATTTACCATTATCTGCATTCCGGGCAGTTTTTATTTTTCTTTTTGCACAGGGCGGCTTACCGTACCCCCATCCTCTCTTCTCTGTGTGTGACAGGCGCCGCCCTACGCATCCGCCCCCACAACTATCATTTCCTTCGTCTCCAAAGCCGTCTCCACCAGCTCCCCGATCTTCTCTCCCAAAAACTTCTCATGCTTCCGGATCACATTCAGGTTCGGCTTCGTCACCGGATGCTTTGCCACAAAGATCGTACAGCAATCCTCAAACGGCAGTATCGAAGTTTCATACGTCCCGATCTTCTCCGATATATCGATAATCTCCTGCTTATCCATCCCTATCAGCGGCCTGTATACCGGCATGGAGCAGGCATCATCCGTAGCCGCCAGGGACTGCATCGTCTGAGACGCCACCTGTCCGATGCTTTCACCCGTAATCAGGCCCAGACACTCCGTATCTCCGGCGATCTTCTCCGCGATCCGCATCATATACCGCCTCATAAGAATCGTCAGCTCATCATGAGGACACTTCTCATAAATATGAAGCTGGATATCCGTAAAATTCACCACATGCAGATAAATCGGGCCGCTGTACTTCGCTACCTGCTTCGCCAGATCCACCACCTTCTGCTTCGCCCTCTCACTGGTATACGGCGGAGCATGGAAATAAACCGCATCGATCTTTACCCCTCTTTTGGCGATCATATATCCTGCCACCGGCGAATCAATCCCTCCCGACAGCAGCAGCATCCCCTTCCCGTTTGTACCCACCGGCATACCGCCCGGCCCCGGGATTTCTATGGAATATATATAAATTTTTTCCCTGATTTCTATATGAAGCATGACATCCGGCTTATGCACATCCACCTTCATTTCCGGAAATGCATCCAAAAGCACTCCGCCCACCTGGCCGTTTATCGTCATGGAATCCAGCGGGTAATTCTTCCGCGCCCTTCTTGCATTCACCTTAAAGGTCAGATGCTTGTCCGCATAAACCTCATCCATATACTGCACCAGGGTCCCGCACAGCTTTTCAAACCCTTCATCCTCCACCTGCACCATCGGGCAGATATCCGCAATGCCGAAAACCTTCTTCAGATGCTCCACTGTCTCATCATAATCATACTCTTCAGACAGCACGTCCACATAGATCCTGCCCCTGGTACGATGCACAGCAAACTGCCCTTCACATCGCTTCAGGGCATACCGGATCTGCCTCACCAGGGCATCCTCAAAAATACCTCTATTTTTACCTTTTACACCAATTTCCGCATACTTTATCAGAAATGCCTTAAATACCATATCTTATCCTCCACTGCGCCGTAAATGCGCAGACCTATATGAACTGTAACTCCGGTTTTCCCCTTCCGAAAGACCGGCTGCCACCGGCATCTGCACTGCGTTGGTACAACGCAGTGCTTTTCTCCGTCCTGTACGGCCGGATACCGGTCCTACCTTCTTGTAAATCTGCGCAGCATGGGTACAATCTCATACAGCGCGTTCAACGTATATTGGATTTCCTCTTCCGTAGTAAATACCGACAGGCTGAAACGAAGCGTGGATCCCATAAGCTCCTTATCCAGCCCGATAGCCCTCAGGGTTGCCGATGCAGCTGTCCCCGGCTTATTGGAAGAACAGGCACTTCCGGAAGAGACATAGATCCCCCGTTCCTCCAGCGCATGCAGTAAAACCTCACTCCGGATCCCCAGGAAGGAAACACTGATTACATGGGGGGCACTGTCCCGTCCGGTCAGGCCGTTCACCCGTACCCCATCCAGCTGCGTCACGCCTTCTATGAACATCTCCTTCAGCGCATACAGCCGGTTCACATCGCCTTCCAGATTGGCATACATCTCTTCCGTGGCCTTTGCAATCCCTGCTATTCCCGGTACATTTTCCGTACCGGAACGCATCCCTCTCTGCTGGCCTCCCCCGAAAATAATCGGCTGTATCTTCACCTTTTCACTGATATAAAGGAAACCGACACCCTTGGGACCATGAATCTTATGACCGCTTACCGACAGCAGGTCAATTCCCATTTTTTTCGGCAGGATCCTGAACTTTCCGAATCCCTGAACCGCATCCACATGGAACAGGGTTCCGGGATTCATCCGCTTAATCAGCATCCCCGCTTCCGCAACAGGCTGCAGGGAGCCGATTTCGTTGTTCGTATGCATAATCGATACCAGGATTGTATCCGGTCTCATAGCATACTGTAAATCCTCAAGCCGAATCCGTCCAAAGCCGTCCACCGGCAGATAAGTTACTTCAAAACTCTGTCCCTCCAGATACTGCATGGTCTGCAGAATGGCAGGGTGTTCAATAGATGTGGTGATCAGGTGCCTTCCGGCCCGGCAGTTTGCAAAAGCACATCCGATGAGGGCAAGATTATCAGACTCCGTTCCCCCTGAAGTAAAAAAGATCTCCTTTTCATTTACCTTCAGTGTTCTTGCAATCACATCTTTGGCATAGCGCAGATACTGCTCTGCCTGCACTCCTTTCATGTGCATACTGGATGGATTGCCATAGTCCTGACACATGACCCTGGTCATGATAGCCGCCACACTGTCAAAGCACTGCGTGGTAGCGGAATTATCCAGATAGCATTCCATAATTTTTTCCCAACTTTCTGTATTTGATTTTGCCCGCAGGAATGAAGCGCGGACTCCTGTTTCGGAATCCGCCTACCTTATTATATGTCTGACTGCCCTAATTGGGAACCCTCAGGCCCTTCCCCTTCCAGTTGGTACATAATCCAGGAAAGCACCGTAAATCCGGCTGTTTCCGTACGGAGAATGCGCCTCCCCAGCGTCACAGGCACAAACCCGCAGGCAGAAGCTGCTTCCACCTCGCTGTCCTCAAAACCGCCCTCCGGTCCGATAAAAACGGCCACCGACTGCCCGGGACGGATAGTTCCGATAAGCTCCTTTGTCTTAGCCATTCCTTCTGCCAGCTCATAGGGAAAAAGCTTCACATCCATATCTGCCGCAAACTGCAGCGCTTCCCCCATTGCCATAACCGGCATGACCTCCGGCACGATCCGGCGTTTGCTTTGCTTGGCCGCCGCCTCTGAGATTCCCTGCCATCTGGCAAGCTTGTTCTTTTCTTTTTTGGCATCCAGCTTCACCACACAGCGCTTGGCCGCTACCGGAATTACCGCATAGGCTCCCAGTTCCACCGCTTTCTGGATCACCAGTTCCATTTTATCCGCCTTGGGCAGACACTGGAACAGGTAAATCCTGGAGGGAAGCTCCAGCCCGTCCTCTTTTACAAACCGCAGCGTACCGATCACTTCATCCTCCAGGATTTCATCAATCCCGAACCGGTACTCCAGGCCGTCTTTCCCGTTGCTGACTGCGATTTCTTCCCCGATACGCATACGAAGCACATTCTTTATATGATTTACGTCACTCCCGGTAATCGTGACTCTTTTTCCCTGTATTTGCCCGGGGTCCACAAAAAACTGATACATCCTCTATCCGTTTCTCCTGTCACAGGGGCTTTCTGGCAGTCACTCCCACCCATTCACCCTGACAGGTTACCTCCAGCACTTCCAGCCCTGCCGCCTTCACCGCTTCCACTACCACGCTTTCCTTATCATCAATAATTCCTGAAGTAATATAAATCCCGCCCGGCTTCAGCTGGTTTACGATGACCGGTGAAAGGGCTACAAGCACATCCGCCAGAATATTGGCCGCCACAATATCATAACAGCCGTATCCCACCCTGTCCTGGATTTCCGTTTCCGTGATGATATTCCCTATCATCATCTCAAACCTGTCCGGATCGATATGGTTGGATTCCAGATTTTCCCGCACCGCTTCCACGGCGCAGATATCCAGATCCGTGCCCACAACGTTTCGTGCACCGAACATGAGGGCCAGGATTCCCAGAATCCCGCTGCCGGTCCCCACATCCAGAAGCGCCGTATCCGGCGTCACATACTTTTTAAGCTGCCGGATACAGAGCTGGGTAGTTTCATGCATTCCCGTCCCGAAAGCCGTTCCCGGATCGATATGAAGCACCATTCTGCCCTCATCCTGCTTTTCCACCTCTTCCCAGGAAGGAATAACAAGGATATCATCTATATAAAACTGGTGGAAATACTGTTTCCAGTTATTGATCCAGTCAATATCCTCTGTTTCCTCCACCGTAATGCTGCCTTCCCCGATATCACAGAACGCGCGCAGCCCGTCCAGCTCCTTCTGCACGCTCTCCATCACGGCCTGCTCATCCGTATCCCCACCATTCACCTGAAGCCGTCCGTCCTCTGTTTCCTCTACAAAAAAACTGAGCCAGGCTATCCCGTCGTCTGCCGGACCTTCCGGAAGGATATCCACAAACATCTGCTCCTTCTCCGCCGCGGTTAGCGGCACCTTGTCTTCTATCTGCGCACCCTCCAGGCCAATGTCATAAAGTGTGCTTATAATAATATCTTCCGCATCCGTTACCGTTTTTATTTTAAATTTCTTCCACTTCATCTTTCCCTGCTCCTAACAACGGTTCCCTGGTTTCCGGATCTTTCTCTTCCTCCGGTAAGCCCCGTTAACTACATACCAGTTAATTATCTTAACACAAAGAACAGCCAACCACAAGGATTTTGGGGAATTTCCCCCCGGTTTCCCCCCGGTTCCTGTTACATGGAAAAGAGCCTGTCCAATCCCATACGTACCGCTTCCGCATGGTCAAACGCCAGCCCCCTCTCTGCAGCCGTATCAAATAAAGGCCTGCATTGGTACTCCTGCCCTTCATGTTTCTCCACACGATAAGAAAAACAGACACCCGCTTCGTCCGATTCCAGGCTAATCCGTTCCCCATCCTCATCCGTTTCCTTCCAAACCCGGAACCAGGCGGCCCGGGCCGCATCATCCCCGGCCTGTATCTTCAGGCCGTTCCCATCCACCACAGCTATATACGCTACAGAAATGATCCGGGTACGGGGATCCCGTTCGACCTCCCCGAAGGTATACAGCTGCTCCAGATACATTCCCTTAACTGCGGTTTCCTCTTCCAGCTCCCGTGCTGCGGCCTCCCGAAGGGACTCCCCCATCTCCACAAATCCTCCGGGCAGCGCCCAGCACCCCAGAAAGGGGTGGTTTTTCCGTTTTATCAACAGGAGCCTGACATTTTCACCCCGGTTATCCACAGCGAAAATCAGCATGTCCACGGTTACGGACGGACGTTCATAATCACGGGGCCGGTAATCCTTAAGAAACTCCGCCTCCGTAAGGCCGTTTTTATCCACTAATTCCATACCTTTCCTCCACTCTGCCGTACACATTTTCTTTATTTTAACACAGCACTTCTCTTGACACCAGATACCTTGTCTTTTATAATCAAGAGGCATATCTTAATTAAGTATATTTATTAAGTATGAATACAGTCTTGAAAGGAAAAACGTCATGATGACTTTATTGCTGCTAATTATTTACATATCCTTTATCAGCCTGGGGCTGCCGGATTCTCTGCTTGGCTCCGCCTGGCCCGTTATGTATGGGGAGCTTCAGGTCCCGGTTTCTTTTGCCGGTGTCATTTCCATGATTATTGCAGGAGGAACCATTATTTCCAGCTTTTTCAGTGAAAAAATTATACGGCGCCTGGGGACCGGCCTTGTCACCGCCGTCAGTGTATTTATGACGGCGGCCGCCCTGCTCGGCTTCTCCGCGTCCCATTCCGCCTGGCTTCTCTGCCTTCTTGCCGTTCCCTACGGCCTGGGGGCGGGAAGTGTGGATGCCGCCCTGAATAACTTTGTGGCTCTTCATTATAAGGCACATCATATGAGCTGGCTCCACTGCTTCTGGGGAATCGGGGCAACCGCCGGCCCTTTTATCATGTCACTCTTCCTGAACCGGGGAAACAGCTGGCACAGCGGCTACCTGATTATTGCCCTGATCCAGATCACTCTCACTCTGTTTCTTTTTCTTTCACTTCCTTTGTGGAAAAAACAGCAGAACGGGACCGATCCGACGGAACAGGAAACACAGAATTCCTCCCTTTCTTTTTCCCAGGTAGTAAAGCTTCCCGGGGCCAAGCCGGCCCTGCTCTGCTTCTTCGGCTATTGTGCCCTGGAAGCCTCGGCAGGGCTGTGGGGAAGCAGCTATTTCGTACTTGCCAGAGGAATCCCTGCGGAAAAAGCTGCCCAATGGACTTCCCTGTTCTATTTCGGGATCACCTTCGGCCGTCTTGTCAGCGGTTTTCTTTCCATGAAAGTATCCGACAGGAATATGGTACGTCTGGGCCAGGCAATAGCTCTGGCCGGTATTCTTGTTCTCTGTCTGCCTTTCGGATCTCCGGCTATATGCGGAGGCTATTTTCTCATTGGCCTGGGCTGCGCCCCTATATATCCCAGCCTGCTCCATGCCACCCCCGCTAACTTCGGCCGGAACAATTCCCAGGCCATCATGGGAATCCAGATGGCCTGCGCTTATGTGGGGAGCACGTTCATGCCTCCTTTGTTCGGGCTTATCGCCCAATATGTGAATGTGCGTCTGTTCCCCGTTTTCCTTCTCCTGTTCGTTATCCTTATGGCTATAACGGCCGAAAAGCTGAAAAGTAAAACAGAAGTATAGAAAAAACAGCCGGCACAGGCTGTGCTTCCCTGAAAGGGACACCGCCTGTGCCGACCGTCAATAATCCGGATACGTATATTTCCTACTTCCAGAATCCTTTTTTCTTTTTTTCTTTCCCTTCCGGGGCACCATTTTCGCCCATCTTCTTTGCCGCATTCAGGCTGTCACCGGACGCCTCGTCGAATTTCTTCAACAGCTCCTTCGCTTCGCCGGAAAGCTTATCAGGCACCTGGACCACAAGGGTTACATAATGATCGCCTCTCACCTCTTTGTTGCGGAGGTTGGGCACGCCCTTGCCTTTCAGCCGGATCTTGGTATCCGTCTGCGTCGCAGGCTTCACATCATAAATCACCTTTCCGTCCACCGTATCGATGACTACTTCACCGCCCAGCGCGGCTACGGCAAAGGATACAGGTACCGTGGAATAGATATTATAATCCTGACGCTGGAAAATGGGATGACGGCCTACAATCACTTCCACAAGCACATCACCTCTGGGTCCGCCGTTTACGCCGGGTTCTCCCATGCCTGCGAGCCGCTTGCACTGGCCATTGTCAATTCCTGCGGGAATATCCACTTCAAAGCGCTTTTTCATGGGAACATAGCCGCTTCCATGGCAATCCGTACATTTTTCTTTTATCACCTTGCCGGTACCATTACAGTCCGGACAGGTCTGAACGTTACGCACCGTCCCGAAGAAGGACTGCTGGGTAAATACCACCTGGCCTTTACCGCCGCACTTGGGACAGGTAATAGGCTGCGTTCCCGGCTTCGCTCCTGTTCCGTGACAGGTCTTACATTCTTCTTTTACATTTAGCTCAATGGTCTTGGCAGTGCCGAATACCGCCTCTTCAAAGGTTATATGGACACTGGTACGTAAATTAGCCCCTTTCATGGGGGCATTGCTGGCCCTGCCGCTTCTGCGCGAACCGCCGCCAAAGAAATCGCCAAAGATATCACCGAAAATATCGCCGAAGTCTGCACTGTTAAAATCAAAGCCGCCGAAGCCGCCGCCACCGGCACCCCCGTCAAAGGCCGCATGGCCGAACTGGTCATACTGTCTCCTTTTTTCAGGATCACTCAGCACCGCATATGCCTCTGATGCTTCCTTAAACTTCTTTTCAGCCTCCGCATCTCCCGGATTCATATCAGGATGGTATTTTTTGGCGAGGACTCTGTATGCTTTTTTAATGGCTGCGTCATCGGCATTTTTCTCAATGCCTAAGACCTCATAATAATCTCTCTTTTGTTCCGCCATAATTGCCTCCCTTGGTTCTGCCTCAACACAGCAGAATCACTATTATCTGAACGCAACACTAAGGGACACTGCAGTGCCCCCTAGTGTTGTATTTTTTAAGCTTAAACCTCTCTGAAATCACCGTCGATTACATCATCTTCCGGTGCGGAGCCTGTGTCAGCTGCGCCTGCATCCGCCGCGCCGCCCATATCCGGGCCTGCGCCGCCTGCTGCCTGAGCCTGCTCGTAAACCTTGGAGAACAGGGTCTGTGCACTCTGCATCAGTTTTTCCTGCGCTGCCTTCATGTCTGCAACCTGGGATTCTGTCATTTCCTGATCCTTGGTCTGATCCAGCAGAGCTTTCAGTGCGCTCAGATCTGCCTGTACGCTTGCCTTATCGGCTTCAGGAATCTTATCTCCCACATCCTCCAGAGCTTTTTCGGTCTGGAATACGAAGGAATCCGCTTCATTTCTGGCGTCAATTGCTTCTTTTCTCTTCTTATCCTGTGCTTCGTATTCAGCAGCTTCCTTTACAGCCTTGCTGATGTCGTCTTCGGACATGTTGGAACCGGCTGTAATAGTGATGTGCTGTTCTTTCCCTGTACCCAAATCCTTGGCGGATACATTTACGATACCGTTGGCATCAATATCAAAGGTAACTTCAATCTGAGGCACTCCGCGTCTTGCCGGCGGGATCCCGTCCAGCCTGAACTGTCCGAGGGACTTATTATCCTTTGCAAACTGTCTTTCCCCTTGAAGAACGTTGATGTCTACTGCAGTCTGGTTGTCTGCTGCGGTGGAGAAAATCTGGCTCTTCTTGGTAGGAATTGTTGTATTTCTTTCAATCAGCCTTGTCGCCACGCCGCCCATGGTTTCGATGGACAGGGACAGAGGCGTAACATCAAGAAGAAGAATATCGCCTGCGCCTGCATCACCGGCCAGCTTGCCGCCCTGAACGGAAGCACCGATAGCAACACATTCATCCGGGTTCAGCGTCTTGCTCGGCTCATGGCCTGTCATTAATTTTACCTTATCCTGTACGGCAGGAATACGTGTGGAACCGCCTACAAGAAGTACCTTCCCCAGCTCGGATGCGGTTACGCCGGCATCCTTGAGGGCATTCTGAACGGGAATAGCCGTTCTTTCCACCAGGTCATGGGTAAGCTCGTCGAATTTCGCTCTCGTCAGGTCCATATCAAAGTGCTTCGGTCCATCCGCAGTTGCTGTGATGAAAGGAAGGTTGATGTTGGTGGTGGTTGCACTGGAAAGCTCTTTCTTCGCTTTTTCAGCCGCTTCCCGGAGTCTCTGCATAGCCATCTTATCGCCGGATAAGTCAATGCCTTCCTGCTTCCTGAATTCACTTACCATCCAGTCAATAATCTTATTGTCAAAATCATCGCCGCCCAGACGGGTATCGCCGTTCGTTGCAAGAACTTCGATGACACCGTCACCGATTTCGATGATGGAAACGTCGAAGGTACCGCCGCCCAGGTCGTATACCATGATTTTCTGTTCTTTTTCATTATCCAGACCATAAGCAAGGGCTGCTGCGGTAGGCTCATTGATGATACGCTTTACATCCAGGCCTGCGATCTTTCCTGCATCCTTGGTAGCCTGGCGCTGTGCATCGTTGAAATAAGCAGGTACGGTAATTACCGCTTCATTCACCTTTTCACCAAGATAGTTCTCAGCATCCGCTTTCAGTTTCTGGAGAATCATTGCGGAAATTTCCTGAGGGGAATATTTCTTTCCGTCAATGTCAACCTTGTAATCGCTTCCCATATGTCTTTTGATGGAAGCAACGGTTCTGTCCGCATTGGTTACCGCCTGACGCTTTGCAGGCTCGCCTACCAGCCTTTCGCCGGTCTTTGTAAATGCAACCACACTGGGAGTTGTTCTTGCGCCCTCCGCGTTGGCGATAACGGTGGGTTTACCACCTTCCATAACTGCAACACAGCTATTTGTTGTACCTAAGTCGATACCGATAATTTTGCTCATAAGTCTCCTCCATTCTACCGCTTTTTGCGGCTATTTCATCAGGCAGTGCCTGAAATACTTAATTTGCCACTTTAACCATACTGTGTCTTACCACAGTATCGTGATAGGTATAACCCTTCTGGAATTCCTCGGCCACAATATTCTCACCGTACGCCTCATCCTCCACATGCATGACCGCATTATGGAAATTAGGGTCGAATTCCTGACCGGCCGCTTCAATGGGCTTAACCCCCATATTATCCAGTTCGGTCATCAGCTGTTTATATACCTTGTTCATACCTTCCACGAAAGCGGATCCCTTCTCATCTTCGGGTACGGCCGCCAAACCTCTTTCAAAGTTGTCGACCACCGGGAGGATTTTTTCAATCACGCTTTTTGCTCCGGTTTCGAACATTGCTGACTTTTCTTTATCCGTACGCTTACGGAAATTCTCAAATTCGGCCATCTGACGTTTTACCCTGTCTTCCAGTTCATCAATTTTGGCCTTAAAAGCTTCTTCCTTTTTATCTTTTTTCTTTTTCTTAAAAAAGCCTTCTTTTTCAGCTGCCGGGCTGTCATCCTGTGCGGAATCATCTTCCGGGGAACTTTCTTCCCCTCCGTCCGCTTCCTCACTGCTGCATGCTTCACATTCTCCGGCAGAATCCACGCCGTTATCCGCGTCCGCAGCCGGATCGGCATCCGCTGTTTTGCAAGCCCCCTGTGCTGTTTCTTCTCCTGCCTTCGCCTCAGAAGCAGTATCCATCTCTTCCTCCAGGTTCCGGTTATCTTTATTTTCCATCTTCTGCTTCACTCCATTCTGTGTATCTGACACTTTCTATTTTTGTAACTGTCCGGTAGTTCACAGTTATCTATTTTTTCTTATATAACGTATCCAGCTGTGTCATCAGATTCTTCAGGATTCCCACAACCTTGTCGTAATCCATACGTTTGGGCCCGATGATGCCGACGGTTCCTTTCATTCCTTCGCCCAGCTCGTAGGTGGCTGTTACTATGCTGCAGTCCTTCATTGTCTGTACCGGTGTTTCGTTACCGATATATACCTGAATGCCCGTACTGTTCTCATCAGCCAGTGTTTCCTGAACGATTTGGTTTAATGCCTGTTTTTCTTCAAAAGTGGTAATAAGCTGTCCTGCCAGTTCCTTATCCGCAAGCTCCGGATATTTCAGGATATTATTGGTGCCGCTCGTATAAATCTCCAGATCCTCATCCGCCTGTATGGCTTCCGCCACCGCATCGATGATTTCGCCCACCATATCGCTGTGAATGCCTGCCTGCTGCTTCAGGTTGGCTATCATCGCCAGATTAATCTCATCCAGGCTCTTCCCGTTCAGGTGGGTATTCAGCAGGATATTTAATTTTAATATGGTTTCCTGGTCGGGCGCTTCGTCCACATGGAGCATGGTGTTCTTAATCATATTGCCTTCCACCACGATAACCGCCAATACCTGGTGTTCATCCACCTTGGATAACTGGATGAACTTAAGCTTATTCCCATGATAAAGCGGCGATGAAATCATTGCCGCATAGTTGGTATTCACTGCGAGAACCTTTGCAACCTGCCGGAGAAGATGGTCCATCTTATCTTCTTTCTCCACGAGAAGCTCTCTTAATTCCGTCACTTCCCGATCCTTTTCTGCCAGCATGCTGTCAACATAAAGCCGGTAGCCTTTATCGGAAGGAATCCGGCCTGCGGAGGTGTGGGGCTGGAGGATGTATCCCTGTTCTTCCAGGTCTGCCATCTCATTACGAATCGTGGCTGAACTTAAGTTCAAATCCGTGTATTTGGAAATCGTCCTGCTCCCTACCGGTTCTCCTGTCTCCAGATAGTTACGGATGATTGCCTGCAGAATTTTCATTTTGCGTTCATCCAGTTCGTGCTGCATTACCTCACCTCATTTCGGGTTGTTAGCACTCAACCTTCAGGAGTGCTAACACCTTCTGAACATACATTATCACTTCTCCTATACGTTGTCAACTCGTTTTTAGAAATAAATTAATGAAAAAATTGTGAAGAATCTTAAGAAAAACGGATGAAAACAAAGGCCCTCCGGTTCAGCAGCAGCCTTCCTTCCGGCAAAAGAAACGCCGTATCCCTGTGAAACTGAAAAGCTGGATAAACCGGAATCGGAATCCGCCTTTCAGGGGATACGGCGTATAAATGACGTGTAGTTGTATGAATTCGTAACTGTGAAGGTACGGAACAGTTACATGAAATCTAACTATGTATTTTTATTGCAGGCCTGCGGGTTTCTGTCAGATAGCAAAACTTCCTGTCACATCCCCATTAATCACATAGTATACACTGCTTTCTTCCGGTTTTACATAAAGCTCAACTTCCCTGAAATCAGCTTCCTCCCTGCCCAAATCATATTTCCAAACATCCTTTGCGATCTTGACAAGATCCTCTGTGGAATAGGATTTACCGGCAAACTGTACGGTAACAACTTCCTTGGATGCGATAGTTTCCATCGTCTCTGTTTTAGCTGCCGCTTTCTTAACAGGCGCTTTTTTGGCGGCAGGTTTCGCGGCGGCGGCAGTCTTTTCTGCTGCAGGCTTTTCAGCCGTTTTTTTGGCAGGTGCCTTCTTCACAGGCGCTTTCTTTACGGTTTCTTTTTTAACAGGCTCCTTTTTGGCAGGTGCCTTCTTTTCTGCGGGTTCTTTTACAGCGGCTTTTACTGCTGGTGTTTTTTCAGGCTCTTTGGTTTCGATTTTCAGTGCATCAGCTTTCGCAGTAATTTTCTCAACGGGTTTCACAGTTTCCTTCGCTTCGTTTTTCTTCATTTCTGCCATAATTTTCTCCTCCTTTAGACCCAGGTACTTCGTCCAAGCACAACACACAAAGCAGTAATATACCTGAATATAGAATTCAGTTTACCGCAAAGACGCGCAGTTGTCAACTTTTCGCCTTATTTTCCGCTGAAAAAGGAATTGTTACGGTAAAGCAGCTACCCTTTCCCGGAGTGCTCGCCAGCCCGATATGGCCTCCGTAGAACTCCACAATATGCTTCACAATGGATAGCCCCAGGCCGGTTCCGCCCATCTTTTTGCTGCGTCCCTTATCCACCCGGTAAAAGCGTTCGAAAATACGCTCCTGATCCTCTTTGCTGATACCGCAGCCGTCATCCTTCACGCGGATGCACATGTCGCTCCCCTCCGAAGAAATCTCCACCCATACGTTTCCGCCGGGGTGATTGTATTTGATACCGTTGCTCACCAGGTTCATTATCAGCTCCCGCAGCTGTTTGGCGCTGGCTTCTATGATGAGGGGTTCGCATTCTTTATGAAGCGCAACCTGATATTCCGCAGCAATAGGTTCCGCAGATTCAAAGATTTCCGTCAGCAGAGGGGCGATACGCACCATGGAATAGGTCACCTCGGCCTCCTTTGCTTCCAGGCGGGATATCATGAGGATATCGTTGATAAGGTTGGTCATATTGTCCGTTTCCTTCAGGATACGGGCAATAAAATCTTTTTTTGTAGCCTCATCCTTCACAAATCCCTGATCCAGCAGCTCCGCATATCCTTTGACGGAGGTAATGGGTGTTTTCAGTTCATGGGAAGCGTTGCTGAAAAATTCCTGGCGGATGCGTTTTTCCTTTTCCAGCTGATCCATATGCTCGCGGATCTCCGCCGCCATTTTCATTGTAGTCTGGGATATCACATTTAATTCCTTATATTTATACTGCCGGAAGGTAAAGCTGGGGTTTTCTCCCCGCACCTTCACCATTTCCCTGGAAATTTCATTCAGGGGGGTGGTAATGGTATTGGTAAACCGTATGGCAATTACAACGCTCATGGCAAAAGCAATCCCGGTACCCAGAAGCAGGAGCGGAAAAATCAGAATCATATAATCCAGCATATTCGTATACGGTACCGACATCCGGATCACATAGGGGCCTTTTACGGAATGCACCGCCACATAGAGCAGGCTGCGCCCCAGGCTCTCGGAATTCCTGGCTGCGAAGCCGGATCCGGTTGCCAGGGCTTCCTTCACCTCTTCCCGTTCCAGATGATTTTCCAGTTTTCCCACCTGTTCTATTTCATTATCCGCCACCACTGTCCCGTCTTCGCTGATAATCGTAATCCGGGATTCCTCGTCCATGGTGGCTTTATGCAGACTGCTGAGCTGCTCCTGCAGATCGCCTTCATAATCCAGGGAATAATCCACCACATGGATCGTATTAATCATGGACTCCCTGTTGTTTTTCAGCATGTTCTTTCCTATAAAATAGTAGGAAAAAACACTGCTGACCGCAAGGGCCAGCATGAGTATCGCTACGAACCGGAGTAAAATTGCTCGTTTCATGTTTAATTTTCCTTATTTTCATTCTCCTGGGGAATCACAAACCGATATCCCACGCTGCGGATTGTTTTGATGTATTTGCTTCCTTCCTCACCCAGCTTCTGCCGCAGGGTCCTGATATGAATGTCCAGCGTCCTTGTTTCAATATCTGCGGAATAATCCCACAGCTTATTCAGCAGTTCATCCCGTTCCACCACTCTGGCCCGGTTATCAATGAGATACATCAGCAGTTCATATTCTTTATAAGTAAGGGAAACCGGATCCCCGTTCATAACCACTTCCCGGGCCGCCGGATCCACCGACAGGCCGCCCATCTTAATCTTGCCCGTTTCATGCACAGGCTGCTGTTCCGCCGCGCGCCGCAGAAGGGAACGGATCCGGGCCGCCAGTTCCAGCACGCCGAAGGGTTTCGTTATATAATCATCTGCGCCCCCGTCGAGGCCCACCACTTTATCGTATTCCTTATCCTTAGCCGTGAGGACAATGATCGGGATATTCTTAATCTCATCCTCCCTGCCGCGGATAAGCCGGATGGCCGAAAGCCCGTCCATCCCCGGAAGCATCAGGTCAAAAACCGCCAGATCCGGTTTTTCCTTCCCCGCCAGCTCCAGGGCTTCCTCAGCCGTTTCAAAAGACAGGACCTGATAGCCATAGCCTTCCAATGCAATTTTCACAAGATTCCGGATATTCTCATCATCTTCAATAACAAATATTTTCTGCATGCTTACCTCTCCATTCTTCTGCAAAAGCACTCTCGGCGCTATCCCGGGTTCTTTCTGCCCCATACCGGCTTACGCTATCAGTATATCACTCTTCATCTAAAGCAGGAAGGGCTTTCCCGGATTCACTCACCACATAACCGGCTATATTGGTAGCATGGTCGGCTATCCTCTCCAGGTTGCTGATCAGGTCGAGGAATACCACGCCGCTTTCCGGGACGCATTTTCCTTTGGACAGACGCTGGATATGCTTTTCCCGGAGTTCATCCTCCAGCTTGTCAACATTCCTTTCGTAATCGGCTTCCTGGAGTGCATCGCTGGCACTGGAAAGTTCTCTTGCTTTCAGCGCGCTTTCCAGGGCGAGAATAGTTTCCTCCGCTATAAGCTTCAAATCCTTGAAGCCTTTCTTGGAAAAGGTAACATCATCCTTGCGCATGTTGTCGGCCAGTTCGGCGATGTTTTCCGCATGGTCGCCCACCCTTTCCAGGTCGCTTACCGTATAAAACAGGTTTTTGATCACCTGATGCTGTTCCTCGGTAAGGGAAAGATTGTCCACCCGAACCAGAAACGCGGTAAGAATCTTTTCCATTTCATTTATGATCTTTTCATTCTGAAAAACGGAGCGTATGGTTTCCTTATTTCCCGTTTCAATACCCTCCAGGGATTTTTTCAGGTTTAGCAGGGTGGACTGTCCCATGACATTCACTTCCCCCAGTACAGCGTCCATGGCAAAAGCGGGATTTCCCAGGATACGTTCGTCCAGATGTCTGCGCATTTCACCGGATGCACTGATCTCGGGCTGTTCCTCGGACTTGTCCTCCCTTATTATATAGGTAGAAAGCTTCACGAGCTTATCCGCAAAAGGGACGAGCATAAGGGTGTTGAGTACGTTGAATACGGTATGGAATATGGAAATTTCCACACTGTTTATGGTTGACGAACCCCATACCGGATTAAACCGGAAGAGGATAAACATGATAATTCCGAAAATGACCGCTCCTATCACATTGAAAAGCAGATGGATAATAGAGGCTCTTTTTGCATTTTTCCCGGCTCCCGCGCTGGATATCAGGGCGGTTACGCAGGTTCCTATATTCTGGCCCAGCGTGATAAACACGGCGGACTGCCAGTTCACTACCCCGTTGAGGGCCAGTGTCTGGAGAATTCCCACCGAAGCGGATGAGCTTTGAATGATAGCCGTAACCACAGCGCCTGCCAGGATCGCAAGCACAGGATTTTTACCCAGCACGGCAAAGGCGTCCGCAAAGACAGGTGCATCCCGGTAGGGTTTGATGGCGTCGGACATGAAAGACAAGCCGATAAAGAGAATACTGAAGCCGACGAGGATTTCCCCGACTTTTTTCTTTTTTTCACTCTTGGTAAAAAGGACCAGAAATGCACCGATTCCCAATAACAGAGGGGCAAAGAACTCGGGCTTCATAATACTGCCCCATTCGCTCATGGAAACAATCCAGGCCGTTATGGTGGTACCGATGTTGGCCCCCATAATCACGCCCACAGCCTGTGCCAGTTCCAGCATGCCGGCATTAACAAACCCTACCACCATGACCGTTGTGGCGGAAGAGCTCTGAATAATCGCAGTTACTCCGGCTCCTACAAGGATGGCCATCAGCCTGTTCTTGGTCAGAAATCCCATCAGCTTCTGCATCTTGCCCCCGGCTGATTTCTGAAGGCCGTCAGCCATGATATTCATTCCGTAAAGGAACATGCCAAGGCCGCCGATGAATGAAAACAACATTCCTACATCATTAATAGACATTCCAACTCTCCTCTGCCCTCGTCAACGGATATCGCTGTCTTTTCACGCAATCGAAATCCTGACTTCTCCCTCATTCCGCTTCGGGGCGGTATTTATTTTTCATTGGTTGTAACTCTGGCAGTTACATGGGTTTTACAATGGAGAAAAAAATCATAACTGTTCAGTACCCTCACAGTTACTCTGCAAAAATCCATCTTAAATCGCCTTCGGCGATGGATTTTTGCACTCCTGAATCACTTTCTTACGGTCAGCGCAGTAAATGCGCTGATCTGCTGAACAGTTACAAAAATTCATACTTTCTCATTGTCCTTCTTTATTTTATCAGGCGTGTGTAAAGTACACGCTTAGGTTATGTAAAATCTATGTAAAATATCATTTTAATTTGTTATTTAAAGTTAGAAAGGGTCCTGTTATCGTTCACAGCCTCTCTGTGCCCGGGGCAGATTACTTCCGGCTGCGCTCCGGAACGGGGAAAAGCTGATCATCACGCGTAATTATATCGAACCTTTGAAAGAGAAACTAAAAGGAGAAATGTTATGAATAAACTGCTTTCTGTACGTATTCCTTCTATATGTATCTGTTTTACCCTCATCACAATTGCCAACTCGGCGCTGCAGGTATTATACAGCCGCGGCCTGGACGGATATACCGCTTCGGTGCTGTATCTTTTTCTCTGGCTGATCCTCTGCCAGCTGATCGATGCCGCTGTCTGCAGAATCGAATTCAGGAAATGGAGCCATTACTGCCTTACGGAATCCCTCCTCCTTTATCTGTCCACTCTTGTCTTTTGCCGTGTTTTTTATTGGGATTCCCTGACGATCAGGCAGTTGGCAACCTATACCGCCGTTTTTCTGCTTGTGGATATTTCCATATTCACTTACTTCAGGAAACGGCAGGCTATGCGGGCGGAGGAAATTAATGAACTGCTTCACAAGAGAGAGCAGGGATAAGGTATGCGCTGCCCCGGAACATAAAAATAGGAAGAAGGTTAGCAGCCGCCTTCTTCCTATTTTTATGTCACTCAAACTCCGCATCTGCCAAATGGTTCCCTGCCCGCTGTCCGCAAGTTTCCCTTCCGGCACTTATGCGGCAAGCAGATAAAAATAGGCAAGCACGATAATTCCCAGCACAATCCGGTACCAGCCGAATATCTTGAAGTCATGCTTTTTGATATAACCCATCAGGAAGGAAATCACTCCCATGGAAACCACGAAGGCCACCACCATACCGATGATCAGCAGAGAGGCTTCCGTCATGGTAAACCCGAAGCCAAACTTTACCAGCTTCAAAAGGCTGGCGCCGAACATGACGGGGATTGCCAGGAAAAAAGTGAACTCCGCAGATACCACCCTGCTGACCCCTATCAGCAGCGCCCCCACAATTGTGGCCCCCGAGCGGGAGGTTCCGGGGAATACCGCAGCAATCAGCTGGAAAAGGCCGATAATCAGGGCGTCCCTGTAGGTAAGGGCGGCCAGGCTGTTGATTCTGGGCTTTTTCCCTTTGTTCCAGTTTTCTATCAGGATAAAAGCGACACCGAATAAGATCAGCATGATAGCTACTGTAGTCGCATTATACAAATAAGGCTCCACAATATCATCCAGGAGGACGCCGTAAATCATGGCGGGGATACAGGCCACCAGTACCTTGAACCACATCACAAAAATATCGGTTTTTATAATACCCTTTTTCCGGTTCTTACCCAGATCAAAGGGGAAAATCTTATTCCAGAACAAAACCACCACAGCCATAATAGCACCCAGCTGGATGACCACGAGAAATACCTCCCAGAATTCCGGGGATACCTCCAGTGTCACAAACTCATTGAGAAGAATCATGTGGCCGGTGCTGCTGATAGGCAGCCATTCCGTAATTCCTTCCACAATACCGAACAAAATCGATTTTAAAATTTCAATCATACCTATTCTCCATTATTTTTTACTTTCCGTTCCCGGTTCCAGATAGTGCAGCAGATCCTCGTAGCAATCCCTAGCATCCTGGTAGCCTTCTTCATACAGCAGGCGCAGCTTTTCCCTGTCTTTTTCTATCCGCCCAATCCCGCTGGCTTTCCGGGGACGTATCACAAAGGCCTGCCCGTTGGCCGTCTGGGCATCCAGATAATCCAGCATATTGTTATAGGCAATATGCCTGTTCGCCATCAGCTCATAGATTTTCGGGTACCTGGCATAGCGCAGCTTCACCAGCCCCAGATGGGAGGATGGTTTTCTCCGGTATCCCTCCTCTTTGGTGAGCACCACCACGTTTTTCCGGTTGCCGTCCACAATAGAATGCATGATAGGGACACTGTCCGATAGGCCGCCGTCCAGATAACGTTTTTCTCCGATTTTCACATTTCTGGAAACCAGGGGCAGGGAAGCGGACGCCCTCACCGCAAGGATATCCCGGTACATTTCCTTCAGACGCAGGTATTCCGGCTGCCCCGTTTCGATATTGGTCACCACCGCATAGGCTTTTCCCGGATACCGGTTGAAGGCTTCATAGTCATAGGGGTTCAGACGGTTGGGGATATCGTCATAGCACATCTTTACCCCAAACAAATCCCCTGTTGTCAATACATTATATGCACTGCAATAATGTTTATCCTTCAGATAATCCACGCTGATGGCATATGCCCGGCCCCGCTGGCCCGACAGATAGCTGCACAGGTGGCAGGCTCCTGCCGATACCCCATAGCAATTGGAGAATTCTATTTTTTTGTCCAGGAAAAAATCCAGGACACCGGCGGTATAAACGCCTTTCATTCCGCCGCCTTCCAAAACCAATCCGGCCTGATACATACTCTACCTCCGTTGTCCGTACTCTTCCTTCACAAATCTTCGCAGGGCCGGCAGGGATCGCTCCACCTTTTCCGTGTCAATGCAGTAGGCCATCCGGAAATAGCCGGGACAGCCAAAGGTATCACCGGGTACCAGAACCAAATCATATTTCAGGGCCTTTTTACAAAAAATCCCGGCATCCTCTTCCAGTGCTTTGGGGAATATGTAGAAGGTCCCGCCTGGTTTCACACAGGTAAAGCCCAGATTAGTCAGACAGTCATACAGCAGGTTCCGGTTGGTTTCATAAACGGTCAGATCCGCCGTCTTATCCAGAACCTCCGCCACCGCCAGCTGGATGATGGAGGGCGGACAGTTATGGCCGATTCCCCTGGATATCTGGCCGCACATATTTACTATGGTTTCCGCATCCGGGCAGGCAGGGTTCACCGCCACATAACCAATCCGTTCCCCCGGAAGAGACAGGGATTTGGAAAAGGAATAACAGGAAATGGTATTGGTGTAATAACGGGATACATAGGGTACCTTTACGCCTGTAAATGCAATTTCCCGATAAGGCTCATCCGAAATGATAAAAACAGAATGCCCGTATTCCTCTTCCTTTTCCCGGAGGATACCGGCAAGGCGTTCTATGGTTTCTTCGGAATAGACCACTCCGGAAGGATTATTGGGCGAATTAATCAGGACTGCCGTCACCTTTTCATTCAGCATTTCTTCAAACGCCCCGAAATTGATCTGGAAGGTGCCGGTATCCGCCGGAACCACCTTCAGGACCGCTCCGGTCAGATTTACATATGGATTATATTCCGGGAAATAGGGGGCAAAGGTCAGGATTTCATCCCCGGGCTGTGTCACCGCCCGATAGGCATGGGCCAGGGCGCCGGCTGCACCGGATGCCATAAAAATATGCTGCGGGCCGTAGTCCATTCCGAACCTTTTGTTCAAAGACTCTGCAATTTTTGCACGCACCGACGGGATTCCCAGACTGGGGCTGTAGCCATGCAGCTCCATGGGATTGCTGTTTTGAAGCATTTCTATCATGCAGTCCGTAAATTCCGCAGGAACGGGAACCGATGGATTCCCCAGACTGTAATCATATACATTTTCATAGCCGATCTCTTCCCCACGCCTGGCAGCGAATTCGGATAGTGTACGGATGACCGATTTTCCGCTGAGCATGGATTTATATTGCTCTGATACCATAATTTCCCTCCAAACCGCTTTGCGGCTTAACTGCCGTTCGGCTTTGCTGTCTTTTTTGTCCCGACCATTGTATCACAGGGGAGGCCGAAGTTACAATAGGAACGTCGGCACAGGGGACGTGAACAGTAAAAAAAGACTGAAAAGTCCGATATAACATCGGGGGATTCAGTCTTTTACATATCCGCTTTTTTACAGGCTGGTGAAGTCCGTGGGCATGCGGTATACAAGAAGGGCCATGAGCGGAATCAATATTTCGCATACCTGGACGAAAAAGCTTGCTATGTCTTCGGTGATTCCTCCGAAATGCTTGAAAGCTACCCAACAGTAGTAGAGGAATGCGATGACGGCGCCTGCGATGCAGGCAAGGCCTACGGAAAGGTTCATGCGGAGCATGAAAAAAGCGCAGGCAGCCGTATAAAGGATGAGTATGGCGGCAACTGCAATCTTGGTTTTGCCTTCGGGGACATAGAGGGAGCATTTGCTTGTCTGGGAATGGCGGAGCCAGATGATGGAGAGGCCGTAGAGGGAACGGGATAAAATAAATCCCAGGGCTACAACGGGCCACCCGTCTATAGGCATTTCACTCCAAAGCCCAACTATAATGAGGAAATAGCTGACGCAGGTGATGATGGCAAAATAACCGCTGTGGGAGTCCTGAAGGATTTCCAGTTTGCCTTTTCTGGGCTGATGGGAAGAAAGGGCGTCAACGGTACGGAAAAATCCATCCATAAAGGCTCCGCTGGAGAGAAGGAGGGGTATCATTACGCAGATTACGGAACGGAGGAATTCATAGTCCAGAAGGTAGGGATGGACAATTCTCCATTCGGTAATAAGGAATGCAATGACGGCCCCGACCCAGGGAACAAAACAAAGAATATATTTCATGTTGTCTTTTGTCTTGTCTATCTGGCGGGCGGGTATTATGGAATACATGGAAAAAGCTAAACGTAAACTGTTCCAGATCTGTTTCATGCTGTCGCTCCTGTCTCTTTGGTCTTTACTCGATAACCACATCATCAGCGTATTCGTCCCATATCAGGCATATCCATGTCTTTCCCTGACTGAGTTCGATGGGGTTTCCGTCTTTATCCACATAATAAGCGGGATCGGTGTCTGCATAACGGGACCAGGTCCCTTCGGTCATTTTTCCCTGGGTGAATACCTGGACCTTCATGCTGTTGTCCCCGTGGCAGCCAAAAGCGAGGTAGTCGTTTTCATCCCTTACTTCGCCGTAGCAATACTGGAAAATGACGTTGTCAAAAGACAGCTGTTCCCCCGTGCTTTCGTCAATATGAGGGCCGCCGTATTGATAGCGGTAATATTTCCCTTCTTTCTGATCGTATTCAAAGTATGCCTGTACCTTGCTGAAACCGTTGGGAAGATCGGTTTTCTTTCCTCCCGGATAAAGAAGAAGAGCCTGCTTACCGTCGGAGTTGTCCGGCCTCCGGCCGTCCGGGGCAAAAGCGAATTTGGGCTTATGGGTATCATGGTAGGTCTGGCTGTAGCCAAATTTTTTAATGTCCTTTAGCAGCCCCCGGATGTCGATATATACATTGTGGGGCGCTTTCCTTTCAGAGGTCCGCAGAAAGGTGCTGGACGCCGGATGGTCAATACCCGCAACGGCTCCGCTGATATTGTCCACGCGGTCGCTGTTAAGCAGTTCCCCCACATAGGGGGTGGCCTGTCCGAAATGAGCGTATATAGCGTCGAATTCCAGGGCGCAGTAAACAAAATAGTCTCTGCTGCTTCTGATATAACCGATGCGGTCCATATCCTGGTAATTTTCAAAAAGCCCCATTAATCTGGTAATACGGCCTTCCACGGGCGCTTCATAGACAATGGAGGCACGGCCGATGCCCGTCTGCGGGCAGCCTTCAATAATATTGTTGAACATCACGGCAAGGGGTCTTTGGGCCACCTGTCCGGATTCCATTTTTTCCCCGGTAAGGAAGCTGTGTTCCCCGTCATTTTGTACCTTGGCAGCCTCTTTGTCATGGGTAACGGCTCCGGTTTCATTGGCTTGTGCCTGTTCGCTGGCGCTGACAGACTGGGATTGTTCGGCGGTTTCCGATTCGGCCGGCTGTTCCCCGCTATTGCCGCAGCCCGCAAGCAATGCAGCACCTACCAAGAATGCGGTAAAAAGAACGGTTTTCCGGCGTATTATCCCTGTAATCATCTGGTTTTTTTTCATGTGTTTCTCCTAAAAAAACGATCCCCGGCAAAAGAATATCTCCTTATCCCCGGCATCTGTGATTTTTTCATCGGCTGTTGCATCCTGTGGTAATTTACCGTTGTAAAGTCCATAAAGTCTATGATATTGTACTCCGCAAGTACCTGAAAGTCCAGTAAATTATGAAATTCTTAATGAATTAAACGGCATTTTTCCGCAATTCTAACGAATAATGCACCCTTGGGAAGGGCGAGAAGATCCTTCCTTCCCACAGCGCCCATTTTAATAGTAAGAATAAAATATATGGGGACTGCCACAAGGATAGCCGCAGCCAGGCATACTACATTAATATGGATGAGAAGGTACAGGCCCTGGTAAACACCAAAGGCGGCGGCGCCCATAAGGACGGCGGCCCATCCGGGAAGAAGGAAGGTTTTTATAATCTCCTGTTTATATTTCAATTCTTTTTTCACGGAGATCCCGTTTAATATACACATAAGGAAGGAATACAGGACGGTGGCAATAACCAGGGTATAAAGCCCTAAATCTGTAGTCAGAAGAAGGGGGACCAGCACCACCGTCTGGATTACCAGGGCTACCGCTGCATTGATTACCGGCAGGTTCACCTTTCCAATCCCTTGCAGAACTGCATTGCTGATAGTGGAAAGAGCATAGAAAATGATGCTGATGCTCATAGCCGCAAGCAGGTAGGATACGGTATCCACGGACGATTTCTGGGGATACAGAAGCAAAGTCACAGGCTTGGCCAGCACTGTCAGGCCCACGGCGGAAGGAATGGAAAGGAACATGGTCGTTTTAATCGCGGTACCTATGCGCCTGTTGGTTCCCGAGATATCTCCCTGGGCAAAGCTCCCGGAAATTCCGGGAATCATGGCAGAGGACATGGCGGAAGCTATAGCGATGGGGATGTTGGATATCTGTTTGGCTTTGCCGCTGAACAGCCCATACTGGGTATAAGCCTGCGCTTCGGTAAAACCTTTCACATGCTCCATGATCCTGGTATATATGGTAAGGTTCAAAGAAGTATTAAAGTTGTAAATAAAGGTGCTCAAAATAACAGGAGTCACCATGGTAATGATGATTTTATATACTTCCCCGGTGGTCAGAAGCTGGGAGGAGCGATCCCTTTTGACCTTACGGCTAATATATTCTTTATTCAGCACAAACACACCCAGCATGAATAGCAGAGCGATTATCACGCCGGATCCCGTGCCGATTGCACTGCCCGACGCACCGTATATGGCCTGGGTGGTGGTGTCCGAATCCGATACGGCTTTAATCAGAAGGAAAGCCGCCAGGATGCTGACCACCGCATTCAGGATCTGCTCCACTATCTGGGAAAAGGAGGTGGGCACCATCGTACCGTGCGCCTGGAAATACCCTCGCAGGACCCCAAGAAGGCCGGAAAAAAATATGGTGGGGGCAAAAATCCGCAGGACCGGGATGGAATTTCCTCCTACCAGGAAGCCTGCGCCGAAAAAGGTAAAAAGGCTGGCAAGTCCGCCCACCACCACCACGTAACCGATGGCGCAGCGGAAAATTTTCTGGGCATTCCGGTATTCTTTCAATGCGAGTCTCTGGGCGATGACCTTGGAAATCGCAGAAGGGATGCTGTAGGAGGAAACAAGAAGAATGATCGTGTATATCTCATAAGCGGATGAATAATATCCGTTTCCTTCGTCTCCGATAACGGCGGCCAGCGGACTTCTGTATAAAATTCCTATGATTCGGCATATAATCCCGGCTGCTGCCAGAATCCCCGCCTGCATAACAAAGCTGTTGCTGTTTTTCTTATTCCCCATATATTATCCACCTGTTTGCAATTGTTTACTCCGAAAGGCGGAAAGAAAGCAGGGCATCCAGCCTTCGTTCCACAACCTCATAAACAAAAATGTCCGGCTGCTGTTCATCGATCATCGACTGTTCAAAACATCCGTTCCAATGGGGCATATACGTATACGCGAAATTGGAGGCAAGCACCGGGGCCATCCCCCCTGCAAAGGAATCCCTTACGAGGAAAAGCCGTCTTCTGTCCGGTGAATCCGACTGGTATATCAGCTCCGTGGCGTCTATCGCCTGGATAACCGTCATATTGTTGGTCGGATAACCCGACACATCATAGCTGACCTCGGCAGGCTTGTTATTTTTATAATAGTCCCTCAGATTCATCATATTCGCCAAATCGTATCCGGAGAAGTCGTTGGGTGTAATTGTGAGCTCTTCCACCTGGGGTATCTGTATTCCCAGCTCTCTGAGAAGGGACTTGGCACCGATGTAGGCCCCCAGGTAATTCCAGTGGGTATCGTAATGCCAATACAAATCATACTGATCCTTGTAGGCCAGCAGATCCTCTTTCGGATAGACGATCCGGATCCCCGTTTCCTCACGCAGATAGGAAATCACCTGCTCCGCCCTGGTCTGCTCTCCCCTTTTGCGGATATAGTCAGGGAGGTTGTCTGAATAAATTTCTTCCTTATTAGAAGGGATCATGAGGACAAATTCAATGCCCCTGGCGTCCAGATAGGCTTTGGTACTCAGCATATTGTCCTTAATCAGTTCCAGCTGCTCCTGGCTGTAAAGATTCGTCCCCTTATAATCTTCAATACTTCCCTCATCCGTAAAAAACAGCCAGTCATTTTTTCCCAATACCACGCTTGCGGAAGAGGCGTCCCCGAAAATATTCATATTCAGGATGCTGTTGGCTTCGATCATCTGGCTTCTGAAGGCCAGATGATCGTTATAATAGCTGTTGTATTCCGATGCAAAGGTATGCAGGTTTTCCCGGGAAAGCTCCGGTTTCTCCGCCAGCTGCCTGTTTTCCGTATTTTCGGTATTTAATGAAGGATCCCAAAAAAAGGAAATAACCCTGGGTCCTATAATAAGCAGGGCAAATATAATTATCCACGCCGCCGCCTTTTTTTTCGACATATACCGCTCCTTTCGTATCAGAAGAAACATGCATTAGAAATTCATGTAAATAAAAGCGCTGTAGGTGCTGCTCACCATAAGCAGCATACTGTAGGCCAGAAGCAGCATACAGAATACCAGTTCCGCCGTGCTGTTTTTGAATTTTTCCGCCCGGGGAGTAATTTTAACCGCCGCTTTCTGCAGCAGGCCGCAGCCCAGGATACCGCATATCGCCAGAAAAAAAGCCCGGTTGGTAACCAGTTCCTGTACGGCATAACCGGATGCGGTATACATCCAGGGAAGAAACATCCGCTTCAGGTACTGGAGGGTAAGGCCCACATCCCCCACGCGGAAAAAGGTCCAGCCCACGCACAGCACCAGTATGGTGTAGACATGCTTCACCACCTTTGTCTTTTCAAGGATTTTACCCAGTCCCAGACGCTCCAGAACCATAAAAACACCATGGAAAATACCCCAGCAGATAAAATCCCAGCTGGCGCCGTGCCACAGTCCGGTGGCAACAAAAATAATGGAAATATTAATATAGGTACGCACCTTGCCCTTCCGGTTCCCGCCCAGAGGGAAATACAGATATTCACGGAACCAGGACGTCAGGGAAATATGCCATCTGCGCCAGAAGTCGGTAATCGTGGAAGCAATATAGGGATAATTGAAGTTTTCCGTCAGATGAAACCCGAACATTTTCCCCAGCCCCACCGCCATATCGGAGTAGCCGGAAAAATCATAGTACAGCTGCAGGGAATAAAAAATAATGGCAATCCAGGCCAATATACCGTTTATATTGCCCAAATCCAGCCCATATATCCGATCCACGCAGGCTCCCAGCGTATCCGCGATAATAACCTTTTTGGCAAGTCCATATACAAAACGCCGGACACCTTCGCCCATAAGGGACAGACTCTGCTGTCTCTGTGTCAGCTGTTTTTCAAAATCCCTGTATTTTTCAATCGGTCCCTGGGTGATTTTAGGGAAGAAGGAAAAATAGAGGGCCATATGCAGTATGTTTTTCTGCGCCGGGTATTTTTTCTTATACAGATCGATCAGATAGGTCATGGCCTGGAAGGTAAAAAAGGACACGCCTAAAGGCAGGGCGATGTCTTTCATGGACAAAAGCTCCCTGCCGGATATTTTGTTTATGGTATTAATGAAAAAATTAAAGTATTTATAATATCCCAGGATTCCTAAGTTTACCAGGATGCCTGCTATAAGAAACGTCCTGCGCCTTCCCTGTCCCTGCACGGCATCCATAAAAAGGCCCAGGGCGAAGTTGGCCAGTATAGAGACAAGAAGCAGCCACATATACCTTGGCTCACCCCATGCATAAAAAAGCAGGCTGGCTGCAAGCAAAAGAAGATTCTGAAGCTTCCTGCTCTTCCCCGCAATTTTATCCAGTATAAACACTATGGGCAAAAAAGCCCACAAAAACAACATCGAGCTGAATACCATTCTCTTTTCTCCATCTTCTTTTGTGCTTCCGGTACTTTAATGAATCCCTGTCTTTTACTTATTATAAACGGTAGAAGATATTTTTCAAACCTTTTTTGTGAGATCCCGTACCACCTCTCCGGCTGCAATCAAACCGGCGACACTGGGGACAAAGGCAATGCTTCCGGGAATGGAGCGGCGGCAGGAAGCAGTGTCCTCCAATGCCGGAGTTTCCTTTGGCTTCATCG
The DNA here is from genome assembly GCF_003478085.1 of Eisenbergiella sp. OF01-20. Classification (NCBI taxonomy): domain Bacteria; kingdom Bacillati; phylum Bacillota; class Clostridia; order Lachnospirales; family Lachnospiraceae; genus Eisenbergiella; species Eisenbergiella sp. OF01-20. Next base: position 381,368 of record NZ_QUES01000002.1, read on the forward strand.
CCTCCTCTTTGGAGTATACCACCTTCACATCCTTTATTCCCCTTGCCTTCAGTTCCCTGCGCATAACCCTTGCGAGAGGGCATACGCTTGTCTGGTAAATATCCGCCACCTCAAAACGGGTGGGATCCATCTTGTTGCCGGCCCCCATGCTGCTGATTACCGGCACGCCGGCCTGTTTGGCACGTACGATCAGTTCCAGCTTGGCCGTTACCGTATCCACGGCATCCACCACATAATTATAGGAAGAAAAATCAAAATCATCCGCATTCTCCGGCAGAAAAAAGCATTCCCTTGTCTCCACCATGGCCCGGGGATTAATAGAAAGGATACGTTCCTTCATCACCTGGGTTTTGTATCTGCCCACGGTATCCAGGGTTGCTATAATCTGGCGGTTCAGATTGGAAAGAGCCACCTTGTCATTGTCCACCAGAAGGAAATGACCCACGCCGCTCCGGGCCAGCGCCTCCGCCGTATAGCCTCCCACGCCTCCGATGCCGAATATGGCTACCTTTGACGAGTTTAATATATCGATTCCTTCTTCTCCCAGAAGAAGGGCTGTTCTTGTAAATTGTTCCTGCATTCACTTTCTCCCTGTTTTCTCAATCTGTATAAAAGGAGTGGCATTTCATTATACCATTGTCCCTGGAAATCTGTCTATGAATTCGTGTATGTACATTGCGGAATCGTGACGGAACCTGTTACAAAGCGGCAGCTTATGGAAGGTACATACAGCCGGATTTCATTGTATTTTCTGAAATAATCCGATATTTTATAGACAGGCAGCAGCACGGGCAATTCCGGGCTGTTTCAGAAATGTTCTTTATAAATCGTTTTTAATTAAAGGAAGGATAGTTTCATATGGGCAGAACGGTAGGGATCGGGCTTCAGGATTATGAATCAATAAGAAAAGAACGGGTATTTTATGTCGATAAAACGGATTTTATCCGTGAATGGTGGGAAAGCGGTGATAGTGTAACATTGCTTACCCGCCCAAGACGTTTTGGGAAAACCCTGACTATGAGCATGCTGGAACAATTTTTCTCCCTGAAATATGCCGGCCGGGCAGACTTGTTTGAAGGCCTTGCTATCTGGGAGCATGAAAAATACCGTCTTCTGCAGGGAACATATCCAGTCATCAGTCTTACTTTTGCTAATGTAAAAGAAAAGGATTACCGAACCACCATACAGAGAATCGGCCAGCTGCTGGCCGATTTATATAATATAAATGCGTTTCTGCTGGAGGGCGGTTATCTTACCGAGGAAGAAAAGTTAAGCTACCGCAGTATCATGAGAAGTGCGGCGACGCTGGATATCCCTGAAGTCATTGCAACTATGGCTGTGCATAAACTTTCCGATTATCTTTACAGATATTATGGAAAAAAAGTAATTATCCTTTTGGACGAATACGATACTCCCATGCAGGAATCCTATGTAGATGGGTATTGGGGGGATTTGGCTTCCTTCATCCGAAGTCTTTTTAACGCTTCTTTTAAGACGAATCCCTATCTGGAGCGTGCCATTATGACAGGGATTACACGGGTCAGCAGAGAATCCGTTTTTTCCGATTTAAACAACCTGAAGGTGATTACCACAACCTCGGATGAATACGCGGAATGCTTTGGCTTCACACATGAAGAAGTGAATGCCGCCCTTTCTGAGTACGGATTGGCGGAACGTATCCATGAGGTAAAGAATTGGTATGATGGTTTTACCTTTGGCCATAAGAAAGAAATCTATAACCCCTGGTCAATTATTAATTTCCTCGATACCGGAAAAGTGGGTCCCTATTGGGCAAATACCAGCTCTAACAATCTGGTTGGAAAGCTAATCCGGGAGGGCAGCCGGGATATCAAAATATCCTTCGAAAGGCTTCTTCAGGGAGAAAGTCGGGTGCAGAAATTGATGAACAAATCGTTTATGACGAGTTGGATATCGATGAACGGGCTATTTGGAGCCTGCTGCTGGCAAGCGGCTATCTAAAGGTAAAGGGCTACAGGGTTGTCACTTCAAAGTTCGGAGAATGGAGGCCCGAATATGAGCTGTCTCTGACGAACTTTGAGGTACGGATAATGTTCCGCAATATGGTGCACAGTTGGTTCGGACGCAGCGCATCTGATTATAACGGTTTTATTAAAGCATTGCTCCAGGATGATCTGGAAGCGATGAATGCCTATATGAACAGGATTGCATTGGAAACCTTCAGCTATTTTGATACGGGAAAAGGTGCGGAAAAACAGGCCGATCCGGAACGGTTTTATCATGGGTTTCTGCTGGGCCTGATGGTGGATCTTACGGACAGGTATATAATAACTTCGAACCGGGAAAACGGTTTCGGCAGATATGATGTAATGTTACGGCCCCGCAGCAAGGAGGATGATGCAGTTATTCTGGAATTTAAAGTTCGCAGCACCCGAAAAGAACCTGGTCTTGAAGATACTGCCCAAAGGGCGCTTGACCAGATCGGGGAAAAGGGGTATGCAAAGGGACTGATTGCCGAAGGGGTGCCGGCAGAGCGCATCCGGAAATATGGTTTTGCTTTTGAAGGAAAGAATGTATTCATTAAAAAAGGACATTGATGTCAGGCGGCAGTACTATCCTCCCGTACTGCCGTTACACCCCAACCATATACTCATGCAGGGCTGTCAACAGTTTTTTCTCTTCCCCTCTGGGATTTACCAGCTTCAGATCCAGTGCTTTTCCGGTTCCCAGGGCACAAACTCCCAGAATGGATTTGGCATCTACCGTGTAGCTTCCCGCCGCCAAATCATATTCCCCGTCAAATTTTCTTATGGTATTTACAAATTTCCATACTTCATCCGCATTGTCAAAACAGATTTTAACCGATTCCATAATTCTATCCTTTCATTACTCTTATTATTTCACCTGATTTTTACTCTGTGGAATATTGTAGCTAAAGTATCTCCGTTTTTTTCTTAAATATACAGTTCGTTGATTAAAATATGGTTAAAACATGGTTCCTGTGTCGGAAAATATAAATCAATCGCGATATAATACATTATGATATACCAGGAGGTGTTAAATGGAATTTACAGAAAGTAGTCAACTGGAGTTAAAAGAAATAATAAATACAGATTTTAAGAAAGAAATTATAGCATTTGCCAATTCCGAAGGTGGGGAAATCTATGTTGGTGTTTCAAGGGACGGGGAAATCATAGGAATAGAAAATGCCGAAAAGGAAATCTCACGTAAGGATGTTGAATTGTTGCTGGGATGTTCCGGTTTTCCGGCCCGGAAAGTTCTTATGTCCCTGCTGTCTCAAGGAAAGATCCGTGTAACCGGTAAAGCAAAGGCAACAAAATATGTTTTAAATTTCTGAATTCAGCAGGATCCGTTCCGGCCGGCTTTCCCAGGAAAGCCGGCCGGTATTTTGTATATCCGGAAAATTTTTGCTTACGGAACGCACGGCAGGAAAGCAGTCGTGCTTTGCAATCACTCATGTACTTCACATCTGTACGGCTCTTTCTATCAGCTCAACACATCCGTCATATCCGAGAGAAGAGCTGTTCAGGCACAAATCATAATTCAGGGGATCTCCCCACTCCTTCTCCGCATACATTTTATAGTAATCTTTTCTCTGTTTATCCTTCATGCGGATATAAGAATCCGCATCGGTCATGGGAATACGATCCGCCTTGTTGGCCCGTTCCCTTCTGTCCGCCATGGAGGAAGCGTATATGAATACATGCAGGCTCCTGCGTTTATCCTTAAGCACCTCGCCCGCACAGCGGCCGATGAAAATACAGGGGCCTTCCAGGCTCAGGCGGCGGATTGTCTCCGCCTGTGCCTGATAAATGCGGTAAGGCAGCATTCCCCTGTCATTTCCACGGAAATTTTCCACCGCAGCGGCCACCGAATAAAGAAGGCTTCTGTTGACTTTCTCATCGTTGGCCCGGACTTCTCCCGGGTTAAGACCGTATTTTTCCGCCGCCATCATCAGAAGCTGCCCGTCATAATAGGGGATTCCCAGCTTTTGGGACAGCTTTTTCCCGATTTCACGGCCGCCGCTGGCATACTGACGCTCTATAGTGATTGTTCTCAGATTTCCCATTTCCTTTTTCTCCCTTTCTATGCGGTTGCATCCACGAACTGCGAATTGTAAAGCTCTGCATAGAAGCCGTTCTTTGCAAGGAGTTCTTCATGGCTGCCCTGTTCGATAATATCGCCGTCCTTCATTACCAGGATCAGGTCTGCATCACGAATGGTGGACAGCCTGTGGGCGATTACGAAACTGGTTCTTCCTTCCATAAGCCGGTTCATGGCTTTCTGGATCTGCTGCTCCGTTCTGGTATCCACGGAGCTTGTCGCTTCGTCCAGAATCATTATTTTATTATCCGCCAGAATAGCACGGGCAATGGTAAGAAGCTGCTTCTGTCCCTGGGAAACGTTGCTCGCATCCTCATTAAGCTCCATCTGATAGCCTCCGGGCAGTGTCTGTATGAAATGATGGGCATGGGCTGCCTTTGCCGCCTCTATCACTTCTTCATCCGTGGCATCCAGACGGCCGTAACGGATATTTTCCATGATGGTGCCCTTAAAGAGCCAGGTGTCCTGGAGCACCATACCGAATATTTCACGAAGCTCGCTCCGGTTAAATTCCCGCACGTCGGAACCGTCCACCAGAATCGCACCGCTGTTCACATCATAAAAACGCATGAGAAGCTTAACCATTGTGGTCTTTCCGGCTCCGGTAGGACCGACTATGGCTACTGTCTGGCCGGGCTTTACGGAACAGTTGAAATTATGAATGATGATTTTATCCGGGTTATAGCCGAACACCACGTTCCGGAAATCCACCCTACCCTGGGGAAATTCCAGATGTACGGGATTTTCCGCCACCTGTTCTTCTTCCTCTTCTTCCAGGAATTCAAATACCCTCTCTGCGGCGGCCGCAGTGGACTGGAGCATATTGGATACCTGTGCCAGCTGGGTAATCGGCTGGGTGAAGTTTCTTACGTACTGGATAAATGCCTGGATATCACCGACAGTGATCGTTCCCCTGACAGCCAGCATACTTCCCACCACGGCTACCGATACATAGCCCAGGTTGCCCACAAAGGTCATGATAGGCTGCATCAGGCCAGAAAGGAACTGGGATTTCCATGCGGACTGGTAAAGGATATTGTTGGTTTCGTGGAAAATCTGTTCCACATCCTCTTCCTTATTATAGGCCTTTACGATATTGTGGCCGCTGTAAACCTCTTCCACCTGCCCGTTGATTTCGCCCAGGTATTTCTGCTGTGCAACGAAAAATTTCTGGGACTTTTTTACCACAAGCCCTATCAGTCCCGCGGATATGGGGAGAATGACTATGGCAATCAGGGTCATCAGGGGACTGATGCTCAGCATCATGATAAGCACGCCCACCATGGTGGTCAGGGAGGTGATCAGCTGGGTTACGCTCTGGTTAAGGCTCTGTCCCAGCGTATCCACATCGTTGGTGATACGGGAAAGCACCTCACCTACCGTCCTGCTTTCAAAATATTTCATGGGCATCCGGTTAATTTTGGAACAGATTTCCTCCCGGAAACGGTAGGCCAGCCTTTGGGATATGCCGGTCATGATCAGCCCCTGTACAAAGGAAAGGACCGCGCTCAGCACATACAGCCCCAGAAGGAGCAGCAGGATCTGACCGATTTTTTCAAAATTAATGCTTCCGGTGCCGGAAACCTTGGCAACAAGTCCGTTGAACAGCTCCGTTGTGGCCTTACCTGATATTTTGGGGCCGATAATACCGAATACGGTACTGCCGATAGCAAAAAACAATACGGCAACAAATGCGGGCCAGTAGCTGCCCATATATTTCACCAGTTTTTTTATGGTGCCTTTAAAATCTTTGGCCTTTTCACCGCCCATCCGGGCGCCGGGGCCATGCATCTTCACCGGTCTTCTCTGATTCTCACTCATGATGCGCTTCCTCCTTTCAGCTCTGACTCAGACAACTGGGAACGGGCAATTTCCTGGTATGCCTCACAGGACGTAAGCAATTCTTCGTGGGTTCCGATTCCGGCTATCCGCCCTTCATCCAGTACAATGATCTGGTTGGCATGGAGGATGGTGCTGATACGCTGTGCCACAATAATTACCGTGGCATCTTCTATTTTTTCATGCAGGGCTTTCCGCAGAACCATATCCGTTTTGTAGTCCAACGCGGAAAAGCTGTCGTCAAACAGGAAAATCTTCGGATCCTTGGCAATGGCCCTGGCGATGGAAAGACGCTGCTTCTGTCCGCCGGACACGTTGCTGCCGCCCTGGGCGATAGGGCTTTCATACCCTTCCGCCTTGCTTTCGATAAACTCCACAGCCTGCGCAATATCGGCCGCCTGCTTCATCATTTCATCCGTAATATAGGAACCGCCGTACTTGATATTCGAAGCGATATCACCGGAGAACAGGTTTGCCTTCTGAGGGACAAAACCCAGGATACTTCTCAGCTTATGCTGGGACATTTCCCGGATATCCACGCCGTCTATGGTAATCTTCCCTTTTGTTACGTCATAAAACCGGGGGACAAGATGAATGAGCGTGGATTTCCCGCAGCCGGTGCTGCCGATAATCGCTGTGGTTTCGCCCGGCCTTGCCGTAAAGCTGATGTTCTCCAGGGCATCCTCCTTTGCTCCGTCATACCGGAAGGAAACATCTTCAAAGGAAAGCTCTCCTTTTACCGCTGACAGCCGGTCATCTTTCACGGAAGGCGCATCATGTATGGTAGGATCCGTATCCAGAACCTCCTGGATTCTTTCCGCAGCCACTCCGGCACGGGGAAGCATAACGGAAATCATGGTGATCATCAGGAAGGCCATGACAATCTGCATGGTATAGGTGATAAACGCCATCATGTCGCCTACCTGAAGGTTCCCCGCATCGATTCCCTTTCCTCCGAACCATATGATCATGACGGTAACACCGTTCATAATCAGCATCATCATAGGCATCATAAAGGTCATGACACGGTTGGTGAACAACTGGGTTTTCATCAAATCCTTATTTGCGGTTTCAAAACGGTCTTCCTCGAATTTTTCCCTGCTGAAAGCACGGATGACGGGGACTCCGGTAAGGATTTCCCTGGACACCAGATTCAGACGGTCCACCAGGGACTGCATTTTCTTGAATTTGGGCATAGCCACCTGCATCAGCACAAGCACCACGACGGAAATAGCCGCTACCGCTACCCCGATAATCCAGCCCAGGCCGGTTTTAGTGCTCATTACCTTGACAATACCGCCTATCCCGATGATAGGGGCATACAGCACCATACGCAGCAGCATAACCTCCACCATCTGTACCTGCTGGATATCGTTGGTGCTTCTCGTGATCAAAGAAGCAATAGAAAACTTATTCAGCTCGTTATTGGAAAAGGACACAACCTTGGTAAAAACCTTTCCCCTTAAATCCATACCGATTCTGGCTGCGGTCCTTGAGGACAGAAGGCCGGCCAGAATAGCAGCCGCCATCATGAGCAGTGTCAGGCCAAGCATTTTTCCGCCTGTGGAAAGCAGATAATTCATCTGTACCTGCTCCAGATCCATTCCCAGGGCTTCGTACTCTCCCTGGATAAAGAGGATGGCCTTCTGGGTGATCACGGAATCACTCATATCCCCCATTTCCTGAACGGCCTCCTCTTTTATGGCGGTAAGCCTGGAATCGTCAATGCCCTGGGCTTCCATCATTCCCTTCAGGCTTTCGACATCCGTCTGCCCGGATTCCCGGATGGAGCCAAGAATCACCATAGGCATTCCAAAATCCTCATTGAGACGGTTAATCGTCTCCTCATCCGAGGTATTTAGCTCATATATGCCATCCACCAGATCATAGGCCTGCTGTGCTTCCTTTTTTTCATCCGCCGTCATAAACAGGCCCAGGCTGTCAAAGGTTTCCTCCCTCATTTTCACGGGCACCGCATTCTCTATGCCTCCCTGCTGAATCCCCACATCCACGATATCGGAAGTATAGGAAGGCAGCGCCAGATCACAGTACGCCTGGCCTATCAGAAGCAGAACGATGAGCAGGACGGTGACTTTGTGCTCACCCAGGTGTTTAAACAATTTCCACATTCTTTCAGTCTCTCCTTTCAGATGCTCTATGGCGTTTGCAGCCATCTGTCTTGTGCCAAATAAGTCAAGATGGCTCCTCGTAAAACATAGGTATGTTTTTTTCCATAAGATCCACCATTTCTTCCCACAAAGCAAGGAAGGTTTCCATCTTTTCTTCTCCCATTTCTTCTATTACCCGGTTGATGTAATCCGTACACATCCTCCAGGCATGCTGTCTGGCATTTTCTCCTTCGGGAGTCAGGCGGACATAGGTTTTCCTTCGGTTTTGACTGTCTACCCTGCGTTCCGCCAGCCCTTTTTCTTCCACAGCCTTCAGTGTCCTGGACATGGCAGGCGGTGACATATAGGAGCATCGCGCCAGTTCGGATACACCAATGCCGTATTCTCCGGGATGCTTCTTCCTATACATATGAACCATTTGCAGTGTTGTGAATTCCCCATGGGTAATATTCCCCAGGTGAATCCCCATATTCACCTTGCCATATCGAAATGTAGTCCGAAGCAAGGCAGTGCGCATTTCGTCCGCCGTCATTTTTCCACTCCTTTCGCGGCTAAAAGCCTTACCTTAATTTGCAAAAACAACATTTAACAATGTTAACAATTGCTTTAGTTAAAAATTATAGGCCGCGAAGCCCGCAATTACAATGTTATTTTTAGAAAAAAAGTATAAAAAATATATAAAGAAACCGTCAATCCGCACAAATTGGGGAAAACTTTTTGTGCGAATTAACGGTTCTCTTATTTAACCATAGGTATCTGTACGGAAGCTTTATCTGCTCAAGGTTTTGACTGCGCCGGGATGCGCAGAACAGTTACGGAAAACGGCTTTACCTCAATCTGCAGCCGGTTTCCTCCCATTTCCTCTGTCTGCTGTCTGTCCCGGATCCGCTCCGGGCAGCCGATGGAATTTACCTGCTGCAGGCAGTCCCCGCACAGTTCGATCCGGGTCAGGGCCGTTCCTGTCTTCCAGCCTTCTTCCAGCTCTATTGTAATCTGGCGGCTTTCTTGCGCCCCATTCACCAGCTTCACGATCACTTCCATTTCCTTACGGTCACAGCTTACCGCGCAATACAGCTGCTCCTCCAGGCAAGCGTCCGTTTCCAGCTCCTCCTGTCCCGTATGCAGGGAATACAGCTTCTGGACATAAAAACTGGGCGTCCCGTAGGCATGTATGTCATCGAACCAGATAAGATCCGGCGACCATTGTGTATATCCAATCCTTGCAAACAAAGGGGCGTAGCACGCCAGCACCACCACATCCGCATTCCGCTCAATTCCCGTAAGCAGCGCCGCTTCCGCAAGGGCCGCTTCCATATTATTGCGGAGGGTAAAATCGGCAATCCCCTGGGGATGGGCCGCGTATTCTCCCGCAAACACCTTCACCTCGCGGGGATATGCATCGTAAAAGCCCACATTGTCAAAGCACCACTTGGGCGGCACATAATAATGTTCATCCACAGCATAAACAAAAGTATCCTTTTTGCGTGCTGCGGGACGGATCCAGTTCCAGGCGGCTTCATATTCCCGGGAATTCACATTAGGCCCGGCGGAACCCAGCAGACGGATATCGGGGTATTCCTTATGTATAGCCTCCTCAAACAGCTCATATCTGTGGAAATAATCCACATCCTCCGTTTCCCACTGTTCATTCCCGATTCCCACCATGGTAAGGCCGAAAGGCTCCGGATGGCCCATGGCGGCACGAAGGGCACCCCATTGTGTTGCGGTATCCCCGTTGGCAAAGGAAATCAGATCCAGGGTATCCTGGATAAATTCCCGGAACTCCCCGCTGTCTGAGGCCACCTTCTGAGTGGACTGGTACTGGCAGGCAAGCCCCACATTCACTACGGGAACCGGTGACGCCCCCAGATACTCGCACAGAAGGAAATATTCGTAATAGCCCAGTCCCAGCGTCTGGTTATAATGAGAAAACGGGGTTTTATAACCGCACTCCTCTTTTGTGTCATGGACGGACCAGCGGCTCCAGTTCACCCGCCTTTCCTCTGCGGGTCCCACGCTTTCCTTCCAGCGGTACCGGTTTTCCAGCGTATTTCCTTCCACAATACAGCCTCCCGGAAAACGCAGGAAACCCGGCTTCAGCTCCTTCAGAAGCTCGGCCAGATCCCTGCGGAACAGGCCGCATACTGCATCCTGTGGCATCATGGATATCATATCAAAGGCAACGCTGCCGGCCTCTGACAGCCGGATGACAAAGGATGCATTCCGCACCTGCGCCGCCGCAGTCAGCGTCAGCACATATTTTTTCCATTCCCCGTCAATGCCCCCAAGCTCCGCCTTTTGTGTATAAACCTGTCCTTCTTTTTCCACATCCACCAGGATATGGCCCCGGTAATCCTCCGCCTTCGCCCAGAAGCTGACCCGGTAAACGGCATCCTTTTTCAAGGCAATACCGTCGTAGGCTTTATTGGTAAAACCCGCCATGGCCTGACCGGCCGTAAAAATCAGATAATGGGGATTCACCGGATTCTGGGGCATCCGCGTATCCAGCAAAAGCGTTCCCTTCCCTTCTGCCGGATAGGCGCTCCAGCCGTAAAGGCCCGCAAATTCCTGGCTGTAATGGTCGTAACAGCCTCTGGATTCCCGGAATTCAAAATTACGGTTTTCCAGCATTTCCGCATACAGCCCTCCGTCCGCCGCATAGTTAATATCTTCAAAAAACAGGCCGAACATTCCCGGCTGTATGGCCGTTTTAATTTCCCGGCTGATTTTTATTTGATTCATTTCTTCCCGCCCTTTCTTTTTCCGCTTTCCCGTTTTCTTTTTCTTCTTCCTGCGGTTCCCTTTTTCGGATCAGGGCCGTCTCTATCCGCTGATCCTCGATGGCCTCCACATGGATATCCAGGCCGTTCACCTGTACGTCAAACTGGCTTCCGTCCGCAGGAATAGTACGGAGGCAGCTGTATATCATGCCCCCAACGGTATCATAATCCGTATCCTCCGGCAGGTCAATAGCAAGCTCTTCCGCCAGTTCGTCCATAGCAACCCCGCCGGAAACCCGCCAGAGATTCTCCTCCAGCCGGACCATTTCGGGCACCTGATCGGGATCAAACTCATCATAGATGTTGCCTACGATTTCCTCCAGCAGATCCTCCATAGTAATAATCCCCGCCGTCTGCCCATACTCATCAATGACAATGGCGATATGCACCTTATTGGTCTGCATATCCCGGAACAGGTCATCCGCATGGATCGTATCCGGGACAAAATATGCCTCCCGCAGCAGCTCCTGCATCTGTTTCGGCTCTGTGCAGCCACGGTTAAGCAGATAATCCCTTGCATTCAATATACCTGCGATATCATTGATATCTTCATCGTAAACCGGATATCTGGAAAGCCCTGTCTCCCTGATAGTACGAAGGATTTCTTCTTCCCCCTCCTCCAGGGAAAAGGAAACCACATCGGCCTCCCTCGTCATGGCGTCCCTTACGGAAATATCATCAAACCGGAATACATTCTGTATCCATTCCTGTTCCTCCTGATCGATGGTCCCCTTTTCGCCGCCAAGCTCCACCATCATGCGTATTTCCTCTTCCGTGACGGAGTCCTCCTCCGCTTCTGTTTTCATATGCAGGATACGAAGGACCGTATTGGTGGAAAAGGACAGGAACCAAATGATAGGTTTCATGATAACTGCCACGCCGGATATAACACCGCTGCTGAACCGGGCTACCTCCAGGGATTTCTGCATGGCGATCCTTTTGGGAACCAGCTCCCCGAAAATCAGGGTGAAATACGAAAGGATAATGGTGATAACCACCACGGCCATCGTATCCAGCGCCGCTTCCGGTATCCCCCTGAAGCCCAGATCCACATAAACCCATTTTACCAGATATTCAGAAAAATTATCGGCGGCAAACGCACTTCCCAGGAAACCGGCCAGCGTGATACCCACCTGGATGGTGGATAGGAAGGAGGCCGGTTCCTCCACCAGACGGAGCAGCTTGCCCGCCTTCTTATCCCCCTCCTCCTCCAGCTTCCGCAGTTTCGTCCCGTTGAGGGAAACCACCGCGATCTCCGCCGCAGCAAAAAACGCATTTAATAAAATCAGAACTACCTGTAAAAGTAATTGTTTCGGTATCGATGTCAAAATAAATCTCTCCTTTTTCCTCTATTGTTTTGCAGTCTCTCTCTATGGAGTGTTTCTCCATTCCCCCTCTCCGCCTCCCGGCGGCAGCGCTTTTTTTCTCCAAAAAAGCACAAAAAGACACAGCCTGTCAAGCTGATGCTAACAGGCTATGCCCTTTAAAGGTTTCCGCTTTATTTTCCGGTTATCATTCGTTTCCCCCTCAGGGTCCGCGTCTTCCATGAAAGCCCTTTCCTTTCTTCACGTATTGCTGATGAACTCAAAGTTTGATTGATGTATTTATTATAAAGAAAAAACAGAGTACATGTCAAGGAAGCAGGAGGCATCTTAGCATTAATTTTTCATGGATATGTTACTGTTCCCGCCAAAAGGCGGGTAGAATGAAATAAGGATATATGATATACTGTAAATAAACTATGGGGTTTTATCGTAAGGTAAAGGGATACATAACATGCATGACGAGCGGAAGTTGGGAAGAAAGGCTTCGAAATCGTTTGCCAGACGGATTATCAAGGTCTGGGTTTTCGGAGTGCTGGTACCTCTTCTTGTGGTGGAGGTACTGATTCTGTGGCAGTTTTACCGGATCAACCACAACGATGTGGATGAAGAAATTGAAAATAATCTGAATAAGGTATCTGTCGATATGGCGGCGCTCATGAACAGCATGAATTCCATATCCTGGCTGCTGGAGGCCGACGGTACCGTGGGCAAGAACCTTCATCTGTATTTTGATGAGGAGGACACGATAAAGAAAGGGGAGCTGCTGATTTATCTCAGGGAGCAGATCGCCAATTATGAAATCGCCAACCCTTCTATCGGAAACCTCACCTATATCTATATCCCCAGAGGCGGCAAAACGCCCGTCAAAATCAACCAGACCTCCCTGGCGAACGGAGAACTGCCGGAGGATACCTATTTTCTGTGCAGATGGCAGAAGATGGATTTTTACGGGCCGCACGAGTCCAAATCCAAAGTGGCATCCTACCCCTGCCTTTCGCTGCTGCGATCCTACAAAATGGAACAGGAATACGGGGATATCTACATTTATCTGGAATCGGGATACAAGTATCTGGAGAAGCTCTTTCCGGGCAGTGTCATGGGCATGGACACCATCTTTCTGGTCGAATCCCAGGAAGGGCGCATCATGTACTGTTCCGACGAAAATCTGGTTCCTCTTTATTCGGATCTGCAGAACAGCATGACAGGGCCTGCAGAAAAAAAACGCCGCTATAAAACCTACGAAAGGACAGAGGAAGGCGGCTGGAAAATCCATCTGTGGGTTCCTGTAAAGGAATATTACCGGCAGATATACGGGATGGCGCTGAACCTGAGTGTGGTCACCCTGTTAGCGGTTTTTGCCTGTATTCTCGTTTCCGTCCTTCAGTGGAAAAGTATCTATACGCCTTTTACCAAATTCGAAAAGCGGCTTCAGCTGATAGCATCGGACAACGATGTGGAGACCAAGGTGGAGCAGATGAATATTCAGGAATTCGACGATAACTTCGCATTGCTTGACAAGATGAAAAGCAACATCCTCCTTCTTCTGAACCGGGTGCAGGAGGAAGGGAAAAAGAGATCCGAGCTTGAAATCAAGGTGGTTCTCGGTAAAATAAACCCGCATTTCCTGTATAATACCCTGGATACCCTGAAATGGTATGCCGCCGGAAAAAAAGACAAGGAAATGGTGCATTTCATCACATCCCTGAACAAACTGCTTTTATATAACATGTCGAAAACAAGGGAGACCACTCTGAAAAGCGAGCTGGAGGCCGTCGGCGCCTATATTGTCCTGCAGCAGCTGAAGTATGATATCCGTTTTCATATGGACACCGGCAAGCATCCGGAAATCCTGCAGGCGGATATGCCCCGGTTTGTGTTACAGCCCCTTGTGGAAAACGCCATCCTGCACAGCGGTTCCGATCAGGGGGATATCTGGATCGAGGTGGAGCTTCTTGCGAACGGGAAAATCGCTATTCTCGTAAAAAATGACGGAACCCCTATTAATCCGGAACAAATCAAAGCGGTCCTGGTACAGAAAAACGATATTTCTTCCAACGGCATCGGACTTCAGTATGTGGCCCGCATGCTGGAAAACCGGTTTGGGGATGATTTTGAACTGAAAGCGGAACGGACGGCGGACGGGGTAAACGTGGTGGAAATCCGGATTCCGTTTGAGGCGGAGGAGATCTGCGGAAAGAGGGATAAGTCGGAGAGGGGGATATCCGTAAAATGATCAAGGTATTTGTTGTAGATGACGAAAAGCTGGTCCGCCGTGGGATTCTCGGCCTGATTGACTGGGAAACCTACGGGATGGAAGTCGTGGGTGATTCGGGAAGCGGGGAAGAAACGCTGTCGTTTCTGCGGAAAGTTGAGGTGGATCTTCTGTTTACCGATCTGGAAATGCCGGGGCTTTCGGGGATTCCCTTCCTCCAGGAGGTCAAGAGGATCCGCCCGGATCTGCAGATCGTGGTCCTGACCATGCATCAGGAATTCGAACTCATCCAGCAGGCTCTGCGTATCGGCATCCTGGATTATATCACCAAAGCACAGATTGAGGAAGAAAATATAGACGCCCTGATGAACGGGATCAAAATCCGCTATCTGGAAACCATGCACCATACACAGCTGGGCGGAAGGAATGTGCTCTATAACGAGATATATGTCTGGGAAACGGAGAGTAAACTAAAGTGTGAGGAAGCGGTAAAACTGCTGGAAAGGCATACGTTCCCCTTCGAATTCTTAAGCGAGACACGGCTTCTTTTTTCAGGGGAGTGCAACAGCATACGCCTGAAATCCATCATTGAAGATTTCGGGGCGGAAGAGTCCTCCCTTCTGGAAATCAAGCAGGTAAAGGGGACCGCCTATGATCAGCTGGAGGATACCCTGAAAACCAGGCTGGAAAATAAGCTGTTTGAGGATCGCCGGCCCGGCTGTTTTACCTATACCTACCTTTATCCGGCGCTTTTACAGGAGCCGTCCGGCGCATCCAGAAAGGAAATACTGGAGCTGAGCCTGAAAATGGAGTTTATGGTCTATGAGGAATGTTATGAAGAAGGAATGGAAAAAATCCGCCGCGCCGCGCTCTCCCGGGAAGAGCGGACCGCTGTTTTCTATCACTTCAGCCTCTACTGGTCCGGTTTTTCCGGGAAGGACTTCACCCGGTATTTTGAAGAGGTAGGCGGCTTCCGGTGGTGGTACCAGTGGAGGGAATGGTTTGACGACACCCGCCGCCTGGTAAGGAAACGGATTGGGGAAGCCAATGAGGAAATCGGTACGATGGAGGCCATACATAAGGCCATGAACTATATTAGGGAACATATGGACAGGGAAATCACGCTGGAGGAGCTTCTCCGTCTGACGGGAATGAGCAAAAGCCATTTTTCCAAGCACTTTAAAAAAATCACGGGAAAGACTTTTGTGACCTATCTGAATGATATGCGTATAGAATCAGCCAAAAAATACCTTGTGGAAACCAGACAGCCCATATACTGGATCGCCAGCCAGGTCGGTTATATGGATGAACACTATTTCCGAAGGATTTTCAGGGAAAGAACCGGTGAAAATCCTAAACAGTACCGTGATAATAACTGAAAAGCAGAAAAATTAACAGCCAAAACAGTAAAACTGCACAATTGTATCATAAAAAGGGGATAATTGTATTTCAAAAAATGAAAAAATACAATTATCCCGTTTTTATGCACAAAACGGCCTTCAATATAATCTAACATTTGATATAATTATAAACAGTAAACAAACGATCACAATAAGGGGGATAAAGAATGAAAAAGAAAGTAATCGCAATGCTCCTTTCCGCAGCAATGACAGCCGCCTGTCTGGCCGGCTGCGGATCAAATGCGTCCACATCGGGCGGCAGCACATCCACAGGCGGCGATACCGCAAACACGGAAGCCGCAGCCGATACGGGAGACTCCGCAGCTGCAGCAGATAGCGGGGAATCGGCTAAAAGTGCGGAAGAGCTTCTGCTGGAGCCTTATGACGAACCTGTGGATATCCATATCGTGCTTCAGTACAGGGAATCCGAGGATCCCAATACCCCTGCCGACTGTACGCCCGAAACCTCCACAGCCGTCAGGCTTTTGAAGGAAGAACTGAATATCAACCTGATCTATGACTGGATCGTAAATGCGGATCAATATGAAGAGAAATTCGGCGCAGAACTGGCAGCCGGCAATCTTCCGGACGTATTTATGGTAAACCCGAACGATTTTGAAGATTTGGCAAGCCAGGGCGGCCTCGCCGATTTGACCGAATATTATGAGAAGTACCGTTGTGACGATTTGGATAACATCTTCAATTATGACGGAAATTTTATCAATGTTGCCAAAAAGGACGGAAGCATTTATGGACTGCCTATGGGTACAGACCCGGCGCAGATGACCTCACAGATGATTTATAACATGACGCAGCTCGAAAGCGTGGGCATTACTTCCGCTGACCAGCTTCCGAAAACCATTGAAGAGTTTGAAGCGCTCTGTGACAAGCTGATGGAAGTGGATTATAACGGCGACGGCAAGACCGGCGGCCCTGTCATCCCCGCCTGCAAGAACTACATGGACGCGCAGCTGGCGGACTTCCAGCCCTTCTTCCATGCCTATGAAACATGGGCGGACGGCTGGTACGACAAAGACGGCACTCTGCAGTACGCCGGGATCGACGAAGGGATCAAAACCACTCTGACCAAGCTGAATGAATGGTATGACAAGGGCTATTTCCAGAAGGATTTCGCCGCATATGATATCTGGGCTGCGGATTCTCCCATTGTCAACGATATCGTAGCCGGCAAATATGCCATAGTCCCCGCATCCTGGTGGGTTCCCAACTGGCCGCTGAATACCAATAAAGTAGAGCATCCCGACTCCAACTGGGTGATCGGTCCCAATCTCTCTCCTGACGGAAACCAGCCGACTATCATGGTTGACCGTTATCCGGTTAACAACTTTGTAGTGGTGGGCCGTGACTGCAAGAACCCGGAAGCCGTATTCAAGATGATGTACTGGTCCTTACAGTATACGCTGGAAAACAGCAATCCCGAAAGACAGAATGCCATGACCGAAGAAGAAAAAACAGAATGGTACAGCTACGTTTATACATGGCTTCCTTACCGTATCTACTCTCCCACCTGCTTACGGACCAACTTCGAAGTTATCAACAAGCTGGCGGAAGAAGGCAAGACGGAAATCACGGATGCGGATGCCGCCAAGAACAACGAATTCTGGGGTTCCTGGGCTTCCTACCTGAATTATAAGGAAAATCCCGACGACGGTGTTGCCTGGGGTACCTATTTCAGCCGTCTCGCCCCTGACGGCGGTGTCGCCAACATGATAAAGACCATAGAAACCGCAGACATCATTTACGATGAGGTTTATGTCACCACACCTGCCATGGTTTCCAGGAAAGCAGAGCTTGACAAGCTGCGCAACAATACCTTCCTGAGCATGGTCATGGGCGAAACCCCGATTTCCGACTTTGATAAATTTGTGGAACAGTGGAAGGCCCAGGGCGGCGACGAAATCGCAAAAGAAGTAAACGAATGGTATCAGAATAACAAATAAATAGTAAATGCAGCCATAAGAAAGAAAATGCCATATTTTATACGTAAAATATGGCATTTTCTCAAACAACGGATGGCCCGCAGCAGGCGGCATCCGTTGTTTATCGGCTGGGAGAGGAGTATAAGTCCATGGCACAGCAGAAAACGGATTTACAGAGAAAAAAGAAAAAAAAGAGCCTGTACAGGACCAGGGAGCTGCACGTTATGCTGATACCGGCGGTGCTGTTCACCACTTTTTTTGCCTATCTTCCTATCTTTGGCCTGGTGATGGCCTTCCAGGATTTCAAGCCCCTGATGGGCTTCCGGGAATCCCCTTTTGTAGGGTTAAAGCAGTTCCAGTACATTTTTACCATGCCCAGTTTCCGGACGGCTTTTGTAAATACCATGATCATTTCATTTTTCAAGATCGTCCTGAGTATTCTTGTTCCCCTGATCCTGTCCCTGATGTTAAATGAGGTGACAAAAAGCTGGTTTAAACGGTCGGTGCAGACTATTGTATTCATACCCTATTTCTTTTCCTGGGCTATTCTGGCAGGCATGATACTGGAAATTTTCGCCTATGACGGCATCATCAATAATACCATGCTGCACCTTTTCGGCACGGATCCCACGGCATTTCTGGTAAGCAACAAATATTTCCGCACCATAATCATCGGCTCGGATGTCTGGAAAGGAATGGGATACAACACGGTGCTGCTGCTTGCGGCTATCACCAATGTGGATCCCACGCTTTATGAAGCGGCGCAGGTAGACGGGGCCGGCCGGTGGAAGCAGGTGCTTCACGTAACGCTGCCCAGCATCCTGCCTATGGTGGCGGTCCTGACCGTTCTGGGGCTTGGCAATATTCTGAACGCAGGGTTTGAACAGATCCTGATCATGTATAATCCTACCGTTGAGAAAACCGTGGATATCCTGGACACCCTGGTATACCGCCTTGGCATGACCAGCCACCAGTATTCGGCCGCAGCGGCCATGGGCTTGTTTAAATCGGTGATTTCGCTGATTTTTGTGGGGACCAGTTATCTGATTCTCTATAAAAAAAGCGATTACCGCGTCTTTTAAAGGGGGTGCGTCAGATGAAAATCAAACGTTCGGGTTCTTACTATGTTTATCAGCTGTTTAATACGGTAGTTCTGGCTCTTGTGGCGCTGACCTGTATTTTTCCTATTTTGCACGTCCTCGCCATGTCCTTAAGCAGCAGCAACGCCGCTATGGCCGGGCGCGTAACCTTTATCCCGGTGGAGTTTTCCCTTTCCGCTTATGAGTACCTGATGAAAAAGAAGGATTTTTTCCATTCCGTAGGTATTGCGGGAGGAAGAGTTGTGATAGGCACGGCCCTGAATATGATCCTGATTGTGCTTACCGCTTATCCGCTCTCCCGATCCTCCATTCATTTCCGGGGGCGTACCTGGTATATGACCTATTTTGCCATTACCATGTTCCTGGGCGGCGGCCTGATCCCCACCTATATGGTCATTAAAAACCTGCATCTGCTGGACAGCTTCTGGGTTTTGATCCTTCCCTGCGCCATGAATATCTGGAATGTGATCATCATGATGAACTTCATAAGAGGCCTTCCGCGGGCGGTGGAGGAAGCCGCCTTCGTGGATGGGGCCAACCACTGGCAGACACTGTTCCAGGTCATTCTGCCTATGTCGAAGCCGTCCCTGGCATCCCTGCTGCTCTTTTCCATGATCGGACACTGGAACGCGTGGTTTGACGGCATGTTCTACATGAATAATCCCAATAACTACCCCATGGCGACCTATCTGGCAACCCAGATCATTAACAATAACCAGACCATGACAAATATGACGCCGGAGCAGCTGGCCCTGCTTTCCAGCCTCAGTGAAAAAACAGTGCGCAGCGCCCAGCTGTTCATTTCCATCATTCCTATCCTGGTCGTTTATCCGTTCCTGCAGAAATTCTTTGTAAAGGGAATTACCGTAGGCTCTGTAAAGGAATAGGAACACGTAACTGTGAAGGTACTGAACAGTTACAGGAACACAAAGGCGGCCGTTCAGCTAAGTACGGACGGCTGTAAACAAAGAAAAGCATGAAAGACAGTAAGGTATGACAGGGAGGAGAGGATACGGATATGAGTTTTGCAGAGGTGAAAAAAGTAAACGGCAGCCCGGCACTGGTGATTGACGGAAAGGCCTGGCCGCCTATGGCTATGACAACACGTTTTCATAAGCCGGAGTATATTAAACGGCTGGGTGAATCCGGGCTGAAGGTTTTTTTCCTGATGACCAATACGGACTGGCTTCGGCCGGGAAAGGATGATACGGATGAACACGGCATGCGCCAGCATGAGCCCGGGGGAATGGAAGCGTTTGTCAGGAATGCCGAAACCCTTCTGGAGCAGGTGCCGGATGCCTATATTATAGTGAGGATCGGACTGCACCCGCCCGTGGACTGGATGGAGGAAAACAAGGAGGAACTGATCACCTACCAGGACGGAAGCCACGAGCCGGCAATCCTGTCCTCCGAAGTCCATATGGATGAAATTCCGGGCATGTATTCTTTTGCTTCTGAGAAATGGCAGGAAGCGGCGGGAAAGGCGCTGAAGGAATTTTGCGATAAGGTGGATTCGCTTCCGTTTGCAGATCGGGTCATAGGCTATTTTCTGGCGGCCGGCGGCACCTCGGAATGGTATCCGGTGAATGTGATCTGTGACAGGGAAAAAAATAAATATGGCGATTTTTCCCCTTCCTTCCTGAAGTTCTACGGGGAATTCCTAAGGAAACGGTACGGGACGGAGGATAAGCTTAAAAAGGCATGGAAAAAAGAGGATGCTTCTTTCGAAAGGCCGGTCATCCCCAATGTGCAGGATCAGTACTTTATTTTTATGGAAGAAGGCATCATGGATGCCATGAAGTATTACGAAAGCGCGGAGCGTATTATCGGTAAAAATATTGACATGGACGCGGAAAAGGCCGCCAATCTTGGCGTGTTCTTAAATATGACGGATTACAGGTATGTGGCGGACTTTTACGACGCGTTTCATGAAGCTACGGCGGAAGCCATCATTTACTTTGCCAGGCTGCTGAAGGAGCGTTATGCCGGCAAAATTGTAGGGGCGTTTTACGGTTCCTACGGATGTACCGATTTCTTTAACAGCAGTACGGCCACTTCCACACTTCCGATACTGGACTCCGGTTATGTGGATTTTCTGGCGGCGCCGGGCGTTTATAATAACAGGGAGCCGGGCGGCAGCGTGGCCCAGAGAGAAATGCAGGATTCCTTCCGGCTGCGGGGCCAGATGTTTGTGGCGGAGGAGGACAGCCGCACCCATCTGGAGGACAGCTTTTACCGGGACGCCATGGGGCTTTATGATGTGCGGGACAGCATAGTGACCCTGAAACGGGATTTTGCAAGAGTCCTGTGTGACGATATTTATGCATGGTGGTTTGATCAGCATGCACAAGGCGGGCGGTATCAGCAGGAAGATATATATAAGCTGTTTAGCAGACAGGAGGAAATCGCCCGGTTTGCTTATGGGCTTGACCGGAACAAGGAAAACGAAATCGCCCTTATTTATGATCAGGAGAGCTGCCATACGGTTTCCATGTATACCAATACCCTGATGCTGGATTATTACAGGACTTCAGATCTGCCGCGGATCGGCGCGCCGGTGGATTACTATTTCCACAACGACTGCGCCCGGGAAGATATGCCGGATTATAAGCTGTACGTGATGATGAATGTTTTCTGCCTGACGGATGAGGAGCGCAAAGCCATCATCCGAAAGGCCAGGAAAAACCACGCGGTGGTACTGTGGCTGTATGCGCCCGGATTTATCAACCCGGATGCCGGGCTTGTGATGGGTAATGAAAATATAGAGCAGCTCACCGGTTTTAAGACGGGGCGGATCGATCATACCTGTTCGCCGCGGTTTAAAATCACCGATCGGAAGCATCCCGCGGTGCGGTATGCGGTGGAGGATCGCCGGTATGGCTTCATTGACAGGGATGTGCATTCGAATGTGTGGCTTGAAAACGTGATTCTGCCCGCCTATATGAACCCGGGCTTTTACATCGATGATCCTCAGGCCGTTATCCTGGGCACCTATTGTGAGCTGGGACTTCCCGCTTACGGGCTGAAGGAAATGGACGGCTGGACGAGTGTATACTGCGCACCCCAGATTCTGCGTGCGGAGCTTCTGGCCTCCCTGGCGGAATATGCGGGCTGCCATCTCTATAATAAAGAGGATGACATCCTGTTTGCGAATAAGAATTTTGTAACACTTCATGCATCCTATAAAGGAAAGCACACCCTGTATTTTAAACATCCGTGCAGCCCTTTTGAGGTGTATGAGAAGCGTTATTACGGACATAATGTGACAACGCTGACACTTGAAATGCGTATGGGGGATACGCTGATGTTTTCCCTGCATGGAGAGTGCTGAGTGCGGCAGTGCCCAGGCAGGCGTGTCTGATATGCGGGACACGGCCTGCCATTTTTTTCTTTTATAATCCAAACGGATTTCGGGGCAGTCCTATCGGCTGACGGCCTCTATGGGACACCCGAAATACCGGTACTCCGTGGCTTTGCAAAAGCCGCACCTTTCATACAGATGCAGCGCGGTTTCATTTCCTGCCTCCACACAGAGGGCTACCTCGTCCTTTTGCGACGCCGCCAAACGCACCGTCTCCTGCAGAAGCCGTCCGCCCTGTCCCGTTCCCCGGGAAGCGCAGGCGATGCACAATCCGAAAATCACGGCCCGCTCCCCGCTGATATCCAGACAGCAGCAGCCTGTGCATTTCTCCGAATCCTCAATAACCGTCAGCAGGGTATCCCGGCTCTGGTAAGAACTCTCCACATAACGCCGGGCCATTTCCGGGGTATCACCGAATGCCTCCGCCTGGATCACGGCTATTGCTTCCAAATCCCCTTCCCGTGCCGGCCTGACCGCAAGAAGGCCTCCGCCCTGCACCATGGCCTGCGTATCTTCCTTCCAAATCATCAGGTACTCTTCCCGCAGCGGGACGGCCCCATATTGTTTCAGGATCTCTTCCGCACCGGCAAAGGCCTTCTCCGTCTTAAATTCCAGTTTCTGATATCCATAGGCCCTGCATTCCTCCAGTGCCGCATGCAGAAGAGCGCTGAAAAATCCTTTCTTTCTCTGTCCGGGATGGACATACGCGGAAATCTCCGCCGTTGTCTCCTGATCGGCATATACGATAAGAATCCCGGCGAGTTCCGGCTCCCCATCCCCGTTTTCCGGATAAGCCCGGAAAAAACAGGGCATTTCCGGAAACACATTGAATTCATTGGTCAGGAACAGTTCATTGCAGGTTCCGTCCGCTTTGTTACAGACTGCCGTCAATTCTGTAATTCTTTCCTTTTCCTCTTTGTCGAGCCGGCTGCCTTTGCGGATCCGTATCTCCCCCGCCTGTCTGATTTCTTTCATTTCCTGGTGTCCTCCCTCGTATCTGCCTATCTTTTTTTCTTTTTATTCTATCACCGGCGGCGGATGCAGGCAAGGGATCCCTGCTTAGGGTGTCACGGGAGGCAGAATCGTTTTCCATAAACCGTAAACTTATACATCATAACCGGAAGTTCTCACCGTATCCGCTATCACCAGCCTGTTTCCTCCGGTAATTTCAATTGCCTTTTTTATATCCATTCCTTCGCAGGGATTCAGATAGATTATCTGATCCTCCCGCAATTTGTGATAATATTCCGCTAAATCCCAGGCTGCCCTGTCATTTAACTGGACCGCTTTCAAATGAGGCATTTTGCTTAATGTTTCCAGGAGATGAGTATGGGAACCGCAAAAATGGATCATGCCTCCGCCGGGGTATAGGGAAAGGAGCCTGTCATCCAGCGGCATAATAAATTCTTCATATAAACCGGCCGAAAGAAGCTGTGTGGTACAGCCGCATAACTGCCCGTATCCCGGAGGCTGTGTCCGGTTCCAGGATATTACAGGCTGGAGCTGACAGGCAGGCAGGTGCGCCCGGTACCATTGATGGATTTCACATAACAAGTCATTGATAACCGCAAGATCATGGGCCGCCGCTTCCGGTTCCATCAGCATCGCTGCCAGAATCTCTTCCCCATACAAATTGGTTGCAATATTGAGGGCGCTGGCAATCGTAGGCAGCCCAAACAAGGGAAGCCGGACCTCTGCATCCCGGAAAGAAAACGCCGCTTCCCTGGCAGATTTCCATGTTTCGTCTCTGTCCAGATCGGGCCGTTCCAGGCTTCCCACTTCTCTTTCCAGATAGTGATTGTACCATTGGCCGTCCTGGAAAAACACCTCTGCCCCCAGAATTTTATCAATGAAATGGACGCCATAAAAAGAAGGTTCGATACATAATGGAACAAACATATCTTCATTATCAATCAGACTTGCTTTCCCTGCCAGATCTTCCAGTTCCATAATTACCCATTCCGCCGGGTTTTCGTATAAAAGTCCAAAATCAGCATTCCCGGTCGTTCCATTGACTGCGAAAAAATGGGTTTCTAAAAAAGAATCCCTTTTTCCGTCAAACAACCCCTGCATTCTTCCAAACCATCCGTCCCTGATCCCAATCCGTTTTTTATCATTCAGCACTCCCCTGGCCTGTTCGCTTAATTTCTGCATAATAATCTCCATTCCTTTTCCGCATAATAACGGTTTCGTTTCCCGGGCGTACTCAGCCCTTAACCGCACCGATCATTACCCCTTTTACAAAATATTTCTGTAAAAACGGATACACACATAAGATAGGCAGCGTGGCGATCACTGTCGTGCAATATTTTACAAGCTGTTTATACTTATCCATTTCCGACAAATCAAGTCCCATGGAAGATGCCGCATTGGATGTATTTGCAATCAATATTTCCCTGAGTATCAGCTGCAGCGGGAATTTATCCCTGTCCTTAATATAGAGCATAGCATTAAACCAGGAATTCCAGTGCCCTACCACATAATACAGTACAAGCACCGCCAATGTAGGTTTGACAAGCGGGACAATCAATTTCCATAGGATTACAAAATCATTGGCTCCATCAATCCTTGCCGATTCAACAAGGCTTTCAGGCAATCCGGAAATAGTAGTCCTCAATATGATTAAATTCCATGTATTAATTGCAACGGGAAAAATCAGGGCAAACAAACTGTCTATCAGGCCCAGATTTTTTATTAATATGTAAGTAGGGATAAGGCCGCCGCTGAAAAACATGGTAAATACAAAAAACAAATTAAGGAAGCGGTAGGTATACATCTCTTTTCTGGAAAGCGCATATGCCCCCAGGACCGTCATCACCATATTTACCATTGTTCCAAATACCACAATGAATGCCGTATTGATATAACCTGTAAATATCCCTTTATAACTCAAAGCCACCTCATAACCCTTCAGGGTAAAACCCAGAGGCTTAAATAATAACCCCGTATGCTGGACAAGCCTTAACGGATCGCTGAACGAGGCTAAAAGGATATACAATATAGGATACAGGCATAAAACAGCAATTATCCCCAGAAAAAGTTTCATAACCAGGTTTCCTAAAATATAAGAAATTTTTTTATTCGTATTCATCCTATTTCTCCCAGAGCCTTACGGCTGTTGATTTACAGTTCCAAATTTACCACAGGCTTTCGTCCGTAGCTTTTTTGCTTAGCCAGTTGGCAAGAATTAAAAACCCAAAATTAATGAGAGAATTAAAGAATCCTACTGCCGCCGCATAACTGTAATTTGCCTCAAGGATACCTCTCCGGTAAACATAGGAGGATATAACATCAGCGGTTTCATAAGTCAGGGGATTATAGAGCAAAATAACCTTTTCAAAACCTACCGTCATAATATTCCCCAGCCTCATAATAAACATAATTACAATTGTAGGCAAGAGTCCCGGCAGCGTTACATGGATAAGTCTTTTAAACCTGCCGCAGCCATCCACATAAGCGGCATCATAAAGTTCTTCATTAATCCCCATAATAGCGGCCATATAAATAATACTGTTCCACCCCGCATACTGCCACAGGTTTGTTATGACAAAAATAGGTTTAAAAAGCCAGGGATTCTGCAGCAGATTATTCGCTTCAAACCCTAAAAAGGACAGGATATCATTGATTACGCCTTCCGTGGCACAAAAATCCACTACAATACCGCAAAGCACAATCAGCGATATGAAATTAGGCATATAAAGCATGGTCTGAACCGTATTTTTGAATTTTTTCCCCGTTATCTCATTTAACAGCAAGGCAAGTATAATAGGGGCCGGAAACCCCACGATAATGTCATAAACATTCAGCATGAACGTATTACGCATCAGCCGTACAAAATACATATCGTTAAAAAAATCAAGGAAATATTTGAATCCGACCCAGTCGCTCCCAAATATCCCTTTCCTTGGCGCATAATCCTTAAACGCCATAATCAGTCCGCCCATCGGCGCATAACAAAAGATGATATAATAGGCCAACACAGGAATAAGCATCAGGTATACATACTTAAATTTCCTGATATCCTTAATCAACTTACCAGGCATAAATTTTCGTCTCCCTCCCGTGAAACAGGAACCCGCCCGTTACAGCCGTTTGCTATGGCTGCAACGGACGTAAATCTCCGGTTCCCTGTTTCTTGCTTATCTGTTATAATACCTCTCCAGTGCCGCCTGCTGATAAGAGACAGCTGATTCGATTTCCAGCTTTTTCATGTCTTCCACATAAGAATCAAATTCATCCAGGCTTTTTGTTCCCATAATAAACTGCAGGACAGCCGTATCCTGGTAAGTTTGTATCTGGTTCATAATCCTGGCGTATTCCTTACCTTCTTCCGCATTCAGTGTGGTCATGGGAATATTTAACCCCGTATCCGCCTCATCCGTTAATGCCTTCCGTATCTCGGCATTCTGCATATTTAAAGCTGGATTGCCTTCATGTTCAAAACGGATAAACGGCCCTATATGGGCTTTAAAAGTAAGGATGGCATCCAATACAGGATAGTCCGGATTATTCAGCATTTTATCCGTATATTCCACCAACGGGTATTCAATGCCGTTATAGGTTACCGTTTCTCCCGTAAGGTTATAGGTATCCCCTTCCGTTCCGTAATTATAAAGCATATACCCTTCCTGGGTATAACCATAATTCAGAAATTTTACCGCAGCCTCCGGATTTTTACATGCCGTGGTTATAGAATAGCTGAACTGCGGCCTTACCTGATAGTTTGTCAGACGGTAATTAACCCGTTCCCCTTCTTCTTTTACCGGGTAACCGCCAGTCATAATAGGGGATACGCCATCCATCCAGGCTCCTACCGTATCCGGGCTATGGATAATCATTCCGGTAACACCTGTCGTCATCATCCGCTTCATTGCATCTTCATCCCTGGTAGAGAAATCTTTATCAATCAGGCCTTTTTCATACCAGTCATTCATTAATGCCAGATATTCTTTGAATTCCGGCTGGATTGGCCCATATTTAACGGTTCCGTTTTCCTGGTAAAAGCCCGGTCCGATTCCCCAGGCGGTCATAAATACGCCTGAGAACCCGTCAATGCCGTTTTTAGGCATAATCAAGGGGCTTTGTGCGCCTTTCTTTTCCTTAAACTGCGTCAGCACATCCTCATATTGTTCCAGGGTTACCGGTCTTTCCAGCCCCAGCTCCTCTATCCAGTCTTTTCTTATTAATATCCCGTTATAACACCATTCCTCATAAGGGGAAATCCCATAAAAAGCCGTCAGCTGTCCATTGTCCGTATAAAAATCCTTCTGCTGATCTTTTTCTACGATTGTTTCAATCGCTTTTAAATAATCGGGAGCATAGGTAGGAACCAGATCATTCAGCGGTATAATGACTCCGTCATCCACATATTTATCTCTGCCCCCTATGAACATATTATCCCCATCCCAACCGGTGCATATGATGTCCGGCAGATCATCCGATGCAAGCATCAGATTAAACTGTTCCTTTTCTTCCGTAGCCGGCGGATGGATAAAAGTTAGTTTTACTCCCAATTCTTCCTGGACCTTTTGCCAGGCTTCATTATCGTCATAGGTCATTGTCTTTCCCACCCAGTAAATAGGCGCCCAAATGGTCAGTTCCACGCCTTCCAGGGAAAGATCCTCGTACGCATTCCCGGAAGTCTCAGATGCTTCCGGGCTGCTTTCTTCCTGTTCCATTTCAGCAGATGTCTGAGACGAGACATCCTCTGCCGGACTGCCGCAGCCTGCCGTCCCCAGAACCAATGCAGCCGAAGCTGTTAAAGCCAGACTTTTTTGCAGCCAACCCCGTTTTCCAAATAAGCTCATTCTTATCCCTCTCCTTCTTTCTTGTAATAAATATTCCCGGAACCATCTCCGGCATGTATCGTTCTTAACCGGTGCAGTTCTTAACCGATACGCACCACTGTGAGAACTTGGTTTTGTTATATCAGTTTTCTTGGCGCTGGTAAATTTACAATTTTTTATCACGTTTGCAAAATCGTATGTAACGGGAAAAACGGATACACAATTTTTTCTTTCCTATTCAATTTTTTCCAACGTGAGGATTTTCTTTTGCAATATGCTATAATTGCTATAGCTGCACCGGGAGCTGCAACAATCTTTAAGGAACGAGGGCAGGGAATGGATGAAACGTATTTGGAATTGGTTTTATAAGCATCTGATACACAAAAATACCGTTCTTTTTTCATGGGTTCTTTCCTATCTGCTCATATTATGTCTGCCATTCTGTATATCCAGCATATTAATGCACCTGCTGATACAGTCGGTACGGCAGGAAACCCAGGAAGCCTACCGCAATGAACTGATCAACACACAAATTCTTCTGGATGAAAAATTATCGGAAATGAACCGCTTAGCCCTGGAATTCTCACTGAATAAGGAGATCGACAGATTGGTATCCTTATCCGGACTTTCCGCACAGGAACATTATTCTTTTTACACGATTCAGCAGCGTTTTCAGGAATATAGTATATCCAACCACTATATCAGCTCCATTGCGCTGTATCTGCCTGATCTGGAAACCTGTATCACCAATAAATCCTGCTATACGGATACTCTTTTCCATGATTTCTGTATGGAAAATCTGCCGCCGCAGGCCTATCCTGAAACCTCCTTCCAAAACACCTATTATGTCCTGCCTGATACCGGGATACTGTATCTGCTGTCCCTTCCGCTGATTTCAGGCTCTCCCAATAATGCCTATCTGGCTGTCACACTGGAGCATTCCGTTCTGGACACCCTGCCCTACAGCATAGCGGACCATAAGTTAGTAATCCGATCCGAGTCTGCGAATACGGAATTACTCCTTCCTGTTTCCAAACCGGCCCTGGCAGAAGGAGATACCAGTTCCGTTTTATCCGTTTCTTCAGATATTTCCGGCTTCACCTATAGCTTATATGTCCCGGAAAAAGAATTTATTTCCCGATTTAATAATACGCAGTTCCTTATTTTATTGAGCAACTTTTCCTGTATTGCTATTTCCATTCTTCTGGTCTATTATTTTGCCAGGAAAAATTATAAGCCACTTATAAAACTTTTGGCTAAAGCGGGGGCCGGAACCTGTTCACAAAACGAATATGATCGGATTGAACATCATATTGACAGTATTACACAAAAAACCTGGGAAATTGAAAAAGAACTGACCCGGAACAAACTGGCGCTTTCCGATTATTATCTGGGCCGATTCCTGACAGGAGTCTACACGCCCCAGGAATGGACGATTATACAGGCAATACCCATAATAAAAAATTGGGATAGTGAAAACAATTCTGCGCTGATTCTAATCCTGGATCTCCGGGACTGCGGACAGCTTTTCCATGAACAGGGAGACCAGCAGGAAAACCTGTCCTTAATCCGGTTTATTACTGCAAATGTGATAGATGAATTAATACCTGATACCCTGCAGCAAAAAAGCATCGTGGATAACAACCTGTTTATCACACTTTTCCATGGGGACAGTCATGCGATTACTGCCGCTTTAGACAGCCTGAAGCAGACATTATTGCCTTTACTGGTTTCCTATAATGCAGGAATACGCACAGGCGTAAGCAGACCGTCTGCAAATGCCACGTCCTCTTGTCTCCCACACGTTTATAAAGAAGCCTCCGAAGCACTGGAGTATTGCAGGATTTTCAACCTTCATTGGGCCAATTATAACGCACAATGGGCATGCGGACATCATTTCACAAAGGATTACCAGCTTATGACCGGAATCACCTATAAATTTCAGAATGCAATCGTTGCATCCGAATTCAGCCGGGCTTGCGAATATATCGACCAGTTGTTTCTACTCCATTTTTACCAGGGACAGCCGCTTTCCGATGCCCGTCTGAATATGTATTCCATCATCAGCCTTTTCCGCTCCTGCCTTATGAAGCTGGATGATAAAAATTTCCCTGTTTCCGTAGAAGCCCAGACAGAAGCACTTTTGAACTGTGTCACAATAGAAGAATTGAAAGATACTTTGTATTCCAATCTTCAGCAGCTATCCGAATGGCTGGAAAACCAGGCGCAGACACGGATTCATCAGCTCGTCCGTCAGATAACCGATTATATTAACCAAAACTATCAGTGTTATGATTTAAGTGTAAACAGCATATCTTCCGTTTTCCAGATGTCACCTGCCGCTATCAGCAAGCTTTTCAAACGGGAAACCAATACCGGACTGCTGGATTACATCAATCAGGTACGTATACAGCATGCCCGGGAATTGTTGTCCACCCAGGCTTATTCGGTTTCCCAGGTGACCGAAATGATAGGCTATACAAATACCTCCTCTTTCATCCGTATCTTCAAAAAATACGAAGGGATTTCTCCCGGGATGGTGAAACAACGGACGTATAGCGGCCAAACAGAAGCTGTGAAGGATATCAGCAAGGATTCAAATATATAACTCAAACTTAGCAGGCGTGAAATGTCCTTCCGGGAAAAGGGCAGCTATCTCTTCGGCGCGCCGGAATTTATCATGGGTTCCCTGGTCCTGGCAGTATTCCTCCTCCTGGCCCAGCCTGCCATGCACGCCGCCCTGTGGCTCTTTGAACAGGGAGGCCGCCTTTACCGCAGGTTCTTCCGAAACGATATATGAAGGTACTTTGTGAAAAGAATCTTATATCTTTCTTAAGTCTATTGATACCCTTCCGGACTTGCGTCATAATATAAATAGACAAAAAGAGAAAGGGCGTGTTGCCGATGGACATTACATTGTCGGAGGATATTGACGCAGAGTATCTTGAGGATGTCTCTGACATCCTCACAAACAGGGAATTCTTAGCCTTGAACTGCTTCAGGCATCATTATGCAACCACAAGGCTGATGCACAGCATGAATGTCTCTTATATTTCATGGCTGCTGGCAAAGAAATTAGGCTGCGACGCCAAAGCGGCCGCCAGGGCAGGACTGCTCCATGATTTCTTTTTATATGATCCCAGGCAGGGCCGTCCCTCCCGGGAAATGCAGGCCTTCTGCCATCCCAAGGTGGCTGCGGCAAACAGCGAAGATACCTTCGATATCACCGAAAAAGAAAAAGAAGCCATACTGTCCCATATGTTTCCCCTGGGCCCTCTTCCGAAAACCCAGGAAGCCTGGATTATTTCCGGTGCGGATAAGCTCTGTGCCTGTGTGGAAGTTTTCCATATCGGCATCGCTCTCAGCCGCAATGGGCGTGTGGTGGTAAGCGCGGCTTAATGCCTGCGTTAATTTCATAGAGAGTGCCGGGAGGGCGTTTTAACTGACGCCTGTCTCCCAGGCAGAAAACAGGACCGGGCTGCGGGTTTTCCCACAGGCCGGTCCTGTTTTTGTCAGCGATCCCGGAAACGGATCAGGCAGCCCTATACCTGGTAGCTCCTGTCCGCTATTTCTTCGCCGGAAAACTCCAGGGTGTAAGTCTCCCCCTTCCGGGCTTCCCATTCCGCCATTCCATCCGCAGCCTCCCTGCTGCCCCCTGAACCGTTCGCGCGCAGCAGGCCCCGGGCCTTGATACGGCAAAGGCCGTCCGCTTCCGCCCGGATCTGCGCCTCCGTCAATCTTCCCTTTTTCCAGGCTGCGGATACCGAAAATCCCCCTCTCGCCCGCATTCCCCGGAAGGAACCGTCTATCCAGTCCACGGGTACGGCAGGAAGAAGCTCAATAAAGCCCTGGTGGCTTTGTATCAGCATCTCCGCCACACCAGCACCAAGACCGAATATCGCATCCATCTGCTGATTTACGCCGGTCATCATGCCCGCACCCAGATCCTCTCCTGTGCTTTTCAGGATATGCCCGCATTCCAGCGGGTTTTTAAACCGTGCCATCAGGGAAACCTTCCAGGAACCGGGCCAGCCGCTCTGTTTTTTTGCATGAAGAAGCCTTCTCTCCAGACTGCGCCGTGCCGCCTCGAACAGCTCCGGCGTACCGGTTTCGGTAATCAGCCCGCCGGGATATACCGGATACATATGGGATGTGTGAGACATACCCGGCGTACACTCTTCATAGTCCTCATACCATTCCAGCAGCTGTCCGAACCGCCCGGTACGATACGGAGGGAATCTTTTCCTGGCTTCCGCCGCCTGTCCGGGCACCGGATCCCCTTTGATATCCAGAATCCGGGCCGCCTCTTCCACATTGGAAAAAAGCTCCCGCAGGATGCTCATATCCATGACAGATCCCATGGTGACCGCACTGATACAGGGATGGTTAGGCGAGCATCGGCTTTCCTTTGCCACCTCCTCTATCAGTTCGATTACGGTTTCTTCCCCGCTGGTAAGGAACTTATTCTCCGGGGAAAGGGAGGGCGCTGTCACCAGATAGCCGTCGTTGTTCTCCACCAGGAAATCCAGCATAAATACAGCCGCTTCCCGGAGTACGGGATACATTTTTTTCAGGAACTCCCTGTCCCTGGTGAACTCATAATGGGTCCAGATGTGTTCACACATCCACGCGCCGCCAAAAGGCCACCAGCTCCAGGAAGCATCCTCACAGCTTGGCTCCGTGGAACGCCACAAATCCGCATTGTGATGGGCCACCCAGCCGCCCATATGATAATATTCCCTTGCTGTCTGCCTGCCCGCGTCCGCCAGCTCCGTCAGCAAATCCATCAAAGGGAGATGGCATTCCGGAAGGCCCAGGACTTCACAGGGCCAATAATTCATTTCCACATTGATATTGTTGGTATAATTGCTGGACCAGGGCGGATTCGGCGTGTCGTTCCATATCCCCTGCAGGGTCAGCGCCTGGCTGCCGGGACGGGATCCTGCTATGGTCAGATACCGGGAGTACTGCAGCATCAGAGCCGCCAGGGACGGATCATCCACTCCTTCCCCGCAGAAACGAAGCCTCTGGGTGGTGGGAAGGTTTCCGGTAAGCTGGGTTCCCAAATCCAGATCCACCCGGTTATAAAGCGCCTGGTAATCCCTAAGATGTGCCTCCATTGCCCCCTGATAGTCCCGTCCCGCCTTCTGCAGGCTGTCGATACCGCTTCGTATTTCCGCCAGCAGTCTGCCCGCATCCCGATCTCTGGGAACCCGGTAGCCCGCATAATTGGTAGCAGCCCGGATGGCAAGCAGGGCATAACCCGCTCCGCTCACGTACACCCTCGCACCATCCGAAGCCACGGTTCCGTCACTGGAAATCACTCTGGCGCAGCATGCAAACCGGAGCGCATCCGAATTTTCCGGATCCTTGTAAATAAAACGGGGCGTAACCGCTGTGTAATTAGGTTCCGCATGATCCGGGGCTATCCCTGTCAGAAAAGCCTCCCCGTCTTTTGTCCCATTGCTATAATGAAGCGGAGAATCCAGGCCGAAGGCAAAATTCAGTACCTTTTCCTTCCCCCGTCCCTCTTCCGGCTCCGCCGTACAATACACATACGCCGTGTTATCCGGATAGCTGACAAAATAGTCTCTCCGGTATCTGATTCCGTCCCGCATCCAGGAAACCGTTTCCACCGCATCCCCGAGGCTCAAGCAGCGCCGGTACTCCTTAATATCTTCCGGCTGAGGCTCTATCACCCTCTTAAGAGGCATGTTTCTCCTGTTATCCGCCTGCCCCATAGTCATATGCAGGCTGGCAAGGGGCAGATAGGTTTCAAACCAGCGGCCTTCCATATCATTATTAATAATGGTATTGGCCTCTTTTTCCCTTCCCTCCAAAACAAGCCTTCTGGCTTCCACAAACCGGTCATAATGCCGGGGGTTCAGATAAAAGCCCTCGCTCCCCGACCAGAGGGTATCTTCATTGATAAATACCTCCTCCAGCACCGCTTTGCCCATAACAGACATCCCCAGACTCCCGTTTCCCAGATAATGGGCATCACAGAACTGTCCGGCAGGCTGCTTTTCCCACAGACAATAATCCTTCATCCCTTGTTTCCCCTTTCTGTACCGCCGCAGCGATTATCATACCTTGTTTGTATCACATTTCGGGGAAAACGTACAGAAACAATTTTTCACATAAGGATACCATTCTTCAGATGTTATAACAGGAGCGAACCTACCTGAGACGATACTAAATATTTCCTTCTTCCGGGAACACAATCACACCCTCCGCCTCCAATACCAGCGCTTCCTCCTCCATTTCCTCTTCTGCTGCCGTCAGGAAACTGTTTTTCCACACCCCTTTTTTATAGAAGAAAAGGGACAGCACCATAGCAACCGTCCAGCCGATAGGCCAGGAAAGCCAGATTCCCATGGTTTTAAAAGGCACCGCCAGCACGAAGGCCAGGATGACACGCAGAAACAAGTCCGTAAATGTGGCTGTCATGAAGGATTTCATCGCCCCCGCTCCCCTCAGGACGCCGTCCGCCATCAGCTTCAGGGAAATTACGAAATAAAAGGGAGAGACAATCTGTAAAAACTGTGCTCCGGTTTCCATCGCCACCGTACTCCCCTCATTCATAAATAAGGAAAGCACGGCATGGCTTCCGAAAAAGAAGACCGCGAAAAAGGGGACCGTGATGAGCAAGGCCAGCTTTACCGATGCCCGGAATCCCTTCTTAACTCGCTCCTGTTTTCCTGCCCCCAGGTTCTGGGCCGTGAAGCTGCTGGTTCCGTTTCCCAGGGTCGTCAGGCTGGTGATGGCAAAGGTATTCAGCTTAACCGCCGCGGAATAACCGGCAATAACCGAGGAACCATAAGAATTAATCAGTCCCTGGATAAAGATATTCCCTATGGAAATAAAACTTTGCTGCAGGATGCTGGGAACCGCAATCCTGCTGATTTTCCCCAGCATATTCCAGGAAAAGGCCGCGGCCTTTTCCTCCGTATGTATGGCCGCCAGCCTCTTTTTAAGGGTAACAAGCGCCAGGACACAGGCAATTCCCTGCGCCAGGAAAGTGGCCCATGCCACACCGGCCACTCCCCAGTGAAATACCGCTACAAAAAGCGTATCCAGAAAAATATTCCCGATGGAGGAACCAATCAGAAAATACAGCGGTGTTTTCGAATCACCCAGCGAGGTAAAAATTCCGGTGGCAACATTATACAGGAAGAGAAAAACAAACCCTCCGACGTAAATCCGCAGATACAGATCCCCATCCCCAAAGATATTATCCGGGGTATTGATCATATGCATCAGCCCCCTGCTGCCCAAAAGCCCTGCTGCCGTAAGCAGTACGGACAGGACCAGAGAGGCAAGCATGGTGGTGGAAACCGCCGTTTTCATCTCTTTGTACCATTTTGCCCCGAAATACTGGGAAATCACCACTGAGCAGCCGATGTTGCTTCCCACCGCGATCGCCATGAAAATCATAGTGATCGGATAGGAGGCGCCCACCGCAGCCAGCGCATCCTCCCCTGCAAACTTGCCCGCAATGACACTGTCCGCAATATTATACAGCTGCTGGAAAATCACGCTGACAAACATCGGTATGGAAAATTTCCATAGCACGCTTTGCGGTTCTCCCACCGTCAGATCCTTATTCATTCTTCTTTCCTCCCTGTTCTGCCGTCCTCATAGATTTACTTAACGTATCTGTTTATTTGCCTTTCAGACCGTCCTGTATTATACTACTTTCCATAAGATAAATAAAATCAATATTTTCTATTTATTTTATAGATATTATCTATGTATCTGTCCAGAAAGACACGGCACGCCTGAGACGGAAAGGGGAACTAATAGATGAGCGTAAGCTTTGATTCTTACAAAACCTTTTACTATGTGGCAAAGTTCAGAAGCTTCACGGAGGCGGCAAAGGCGCTTTATGTCACGCAGCCCACCGTCACCCATGCCATACAGACTCTGGAAAAGGAACTGGGCTGCATCCTGTTTCAACGCTCCCGGAAAGGGGTATCGCTGACACCGGAAGCGGTGATGCTGTATGAACATGTAAAGACCGCCTGTGAGCATATTTTTGAAGCGGAAAACGCACTGAGGGCAAAAAAAGAACTGCTGGAGGGCCAGGTCCGTATCGGGGCCAGTGAAACCACCCTTCATTTTTTTCTGCTTCCTTTTCTGAAGCAGTTTAAGACCTCCCATCCCGGTGTGAAAATAAAAGTGAACAACACCAGCACCCCCGCCTCTCTGGCCGCCCTCCGGGCAGGACACATCGACTTTGCCATACTGGTTATGCGGCCTGATTATAAAGGGGCTTTTCTTCCCCGGGACAATTTTTCCGTCACCAGGCTCGCCGGTTTTCAGGATATTTTCATCGCAGGATCCGATTTCTCCGCGCTGGCCGGCCGCCAGGTCACTCCCAGGGAGCTGGCCGGATATCCATTCATCTGTATGGAGCCCGGGACGGTCACCAGACAATATCTGGACGATTTTTTTCTCTCCTTCCATCTTACCATAAGCCCGGATATTGAATTGGCTACCACGGATTTAATCACACCTATGGCTGCCAATAATCTGGGAGTCGGCTTTGTCCCCCTCCCGTTTGCGGAAAACGCGCTGGAGGAAGGAAAGGTGTTTGCGATCCGCCTGACGGAAACTGTCCCGGAACGGGAAATCTGCGTTATTTACCGGACCGATACGCCTTTATCCCTTGCGGGAAATGCTTTTCTCCGGCTGTTTTCCGCTCTGCCGGAACCGAAGTAGAAATTACAAGGAACACAAAGAAGCCTTATCGGTCATCGTGCAGCCGGAAGTTGGCATAGGCGCTCATGCCGTGCTCATGCATATCCAGGCCTTCGATTTCTTCTTCCGCGGTAACCCGCAGACCCATGGTTTTATTCAGTACGGTGAAGAGGACAAACGCGCATACCGCCACATAGGCGATAACGGATACCACGCCCAGCACCTGGATACCCAGGAACTGCATACGGCTCATGCCCCAGTCCGCCAATACGGAAGATTTTACAAATACACCGGTGAGCACAGTCCCCATCGCACCGCAGCCGCAGTGGACAGCCACCGCACCTACCGGATCGTCAACCTTCAGAACCTTGTCAAGCAGTTCCACAATAAATACCACCAGAAAACCGGCAGCAAGTCCGATAGCCATAGCCGCATAAGGCGAAACCACGTCACAGCCGGCAGTGATCGCAACCAGGCCGGCCAGGGAACCGTTCAGTGTCATGGAGACATCGGGTTTGCCGTAACGGAACCAGGTAAGGAACAGAACGGTAACGGTAGAAACCACAGCGGCAAGATTGGTGGTCATGGCGATATCACCGAGGCTTGTTGCGGCGCCGGTCGTGGAACCGCAGTTGAAACCGAACCAGCAGAACCAGAGGATAAATACGCCAAGGGCGCCAATGATGATATTATGCCCCGGGATCGCCTGGGGTTTTTTGTCCTTGTCAAATTTTCCGATACGGGGGCCGACAACAGCGGCCCCGATAAACGCGCACACACCGCCTACCATATGTACCGCCGTGGAACCGGCAAAGTCATGGAAGCCCAATCCCGAAAGCCAGCCGTCGGACCAGATCCAATGCCCTGTTACCGGGTAAATGAAAACAGAAATGGCAGCACTGTAAATCAGATATGCGGAAAACTTTGTCCTCTCCGCCATGACGCCGGAAACAATAGTAGCCGAGGTGGCACAGAACACCGTGTGGAAAATCATGAATACCCCGATGGGAAGCCCATGGAACATGCCTTTTGCATCCGCCAGGCCATAGGTGTCAAAAAACCCGGTTGTTCCGATAAACCCTCCGGCATCCTTTCCGAACATAATAGCAAAACCAATCACAAAGAAGAAAATACTTCCTAATACAAAGTCCATTAAATTTTTCATTGTTATATTTCCGGCATTTTTTGCTCTTGTAAAGCCGGTTTCCACCAGGGCAAACCCCGCCTGCATAAAAAATACCAGAAAAGCTCCCAGACAGGTCCATACAATATTTAACAATAATTCTACCGCAGCTTCCGAACTCATGCCGCCTGCAATCAAATCCGATAAATACATACCATTTCCTCCTCTTTTCACAGCACAGAGCTTTCTGCTCCCCGGCCTGCTTCCTTAACAGCGGTTACCGCGCCGGGCAAATCAAGCACATGCGCAAAAAAAGAGATAATAAAGAGTGCAGCCCCTTTGTTATCTCCTTCGATAAATTTTTCCATCCTGTTTTTTCCTGCTGTTTCCCGGGACCTTTACAAAGCGTCGGTTCCGTGCTCCCCGGTACGGATCCTAACGGCGTCCGCCACATCATATACAAAAATCTTTCCGTCACCGATGCTGCCGGTATTGATTTCCTTCACTATCTTGTCAATCAGTTTATCCGCATGTTCCCTGGCAACAACGGTTTCCACCTTGATCTTGGGCAGAAGGTTCACCCGGTATTCGGCGCCCCTGTATTTTTTCACAATGCCCTTTTGATTCCCGCAGCCCATAATATTGACGATATTCAGGCCGTTTACCTCCTCCGTGTCCAGAAGCTCTTTCAAATCCTCCAGCTTTTCCGGCTTAATAATAATTTCCAGCTTTTTCATACGCGTTCCCTCCTTGAGAAACAGACACTTCGTGCCTTTTTCTGAAAATAAAAAAAAGCGCCTTAACCAGATATTGGTTAAAACGCCTTTGTTTGAACTCTATTATACACACATGAAAAGGAATGTCAAATGTTTTTTTCTTTATTTTTATTATTTCCTTCACACAGGCCGTCCGCAGATTTCCCGTTTTTTCAGCCCTCTGCCGGCTGCCGCAGCCCCCCTGCTGCTTCAAATGCGTTCTACCGAATCCACTCCCGGAAAGGCTGCATACCGGTTCCAAAGCTCCCAGTTTTCCTGCTTTTCCGCCTCCTCCAGCTCCGCCAGAAGCCGGACGCGGACCGCGCTGCGGTGGATAAAACAGGGATTGGGATCGTTAAAAAACTCATCGCTTTTACCCAGGATGATTTCTTCCTTCAGGGGAAGATCGGTCATGGTTCCCCGATAGATCTCCACCCCGTTCAGGCAGATACGGATACACTCTTCTTTTTCCTTCTTTTTTCCAAACACAGGCCGGCACCTCCCTTATAGCAGCATGTACAGCGAAAACAGGGCGAACACAAGAAACAGGACCGCATACAGCAGCTTCACCAAAGGCATCCGCTGCAGGCTTTTTTCCGAAAGGGCAAATACACTTTTTCCGCCCGCCACAAGAAGAATGATGAGCAGGGCAGGGATACACATGGCAGCAATATAGAGGCAGAAAATAAAGAAGGGGACGCCTTCCCCCGGAGCCGACTGCACCCATTGCAGAATGGACGCCAGATAGATCTGTCCGGTGCAGAAAAATTCACCCAGGGCAATCACCACGCTTCCTCCGAACACAGCCAGAAACAAAAGCTTCCCCATCCCCGGCCGCACAGCCGACTGCATCAGCTTTTCGTTCCATCTGCGCAGCGCTTTGGGAAGCTGCATCCGCACTTTCCCGAAATTCCCTTTCCTGACCTGGACAAAATCCCATAAATTCCCCAGGGCCGCCGCCAGACAGAAAACGAGCAGCAGAATATTCAGCACATCCCTCGCCGTTCCGAAGGCATCCATCGGGATGGAAGATGCCGCGGCTGCCACCGCCATACCAAGGCCGAGGTACGCCAGGAATTTCCCTGCCAGATAGCAAAGCCCGTACCGCAGGAACCGGCCTCCCGCCGCCGCAAGCAGAGAGAGAAACAGCAGGGTCATGGACAGGGCGCAGGGATTCAGCCCGTTCAGGAAACCGGTAAGCAGGACAGCCCCCACGGATGCCATTGCGGTAAAGCCGGCACCTCCCACAGCGGAACCCGCAAGCATTTCCGGATCATAACCGGCTCCGATCCCCTCCCCTGCCTTCATCAAATCCGCAAGTCCGCTCCGTATCTGCTTTTCACCGGACAGATAGCGGTTCCCTATGAATATGACCGGAACCTTCTGCCGGGACACCGGTACCTGATAGGCCTCGTATAACCGGAGCAAATACGAGGCATTTTCCTCTTCCATCACGGATAGCTCCCGGATATTCACAGGCAGGGCGGCTCCGTCCGCCGTTATTTCCGCCGGAAGCTCTTTCAGATATTCTTTTACCTTATCGCAGCTGCTGCAGCTTTCCGTAGAAAAAAACAGGATGTTCATGCTGCCCTTATCTGCATTCCCTAAAGCAAGCCCGCCTTCCCCTCCGGCTTTTCCCGGAGTCCTATCCCCGTCCCCGCTTCCGGGTTCCCTCGTTCCGGTTATATCCGGCCCCATTCCCGCCGCTTGTGCAAGACAATCGTAAAGCTCTTCCTCCATCCGGGTATATCCCGTAATCCAGCGGTTTCCCACAATCACCATAGGATAGGACACTTCCTCCTCCGGAATCCCCAGTTCCTGTACAAGCCGGTCCAGGGCCTCCCTTCCGTCCGTACGGTACACATAGTATTCTTCTATCTGATATGGGATTGCCGTCTGCCTGCCCTCCATCGTCTTTGATGCCAGATCCCGGAATTTTTTCCCTTCATGACAGGATTCGCAGGGATTGTTGTGAAAAAAATAAACCGTCACCTTTTCGTCCTGCTCCTGCGGGCTCGTCTCCTCCCCCGCACTGCCGCGCCCTGCCGTCAGCAGAAGTCCCAAAACAAGCAATAGTATAGATAGTAATCTCCCCGCTCTGTTTTTCATCGTCTCTCCCCATTTTATCCTTTATCGTATTTCTTACTAAAGGGATTATAACTTTCTTGCGCCCATCACGTCAACAGAAGATAACGGCTGGCCGGCTTCCCAGACAAACCGGAGGCAGTTCTTTCCCTTCCAGCAGATGTTTTCCGCCAAATGGCCCCCCAGCCTTCTGCATATTTCTTCTGAAGCACGGTTTCCCTCTACCACCAGAGCCTGGATCCCCTCAAACTCCAGTTCCCGGAAACCATACTCCAGAAGTGCCGTACAGGCTTCCAGGCAATATCCCTTCCGCTGTTCCTTTTTTGCCACAATAAAACCAAGCTCAGGATAGGCAAAGCCCTCCCTCCTACAAAAACCGGCTCTGCCCACACAGCGCCCGCATTCCTTTTCCACCAGCATCCAGATACCGAACCCAAAGAAAGGATAGGCCTTCTCAATATAACTTTTCATATAGGCCCTCTCCTCTTCCCGATCCGCAGAAAGCCTGTCCAGGAAATCCCCGGCGTCCGCCTGATCATAGATCCGGTATAACGCCTCCAAATCCCCTTCCGCCATTTCCCGGACCAGCAGCCTTTCCGTCTCCAGGATTTCCCAAGGTTCTCCTATATGCCTCTGATACACCTTTTCCAGGAAATCCCCGTCCAGCCCTTCCAGCGACTCCACCGCATAAGGGATATCTTTCCAGTCCCCGCTCCGGTTCCCTTCCGTCAGAAAAAGCAGGATACAGGCATCCTTACCCGCCCTTTCCCGCACGGCATCCGGCCGGTCCGTGATATAAACAATCCCGTTCCCCGTCAACGTCTCCTCCGATATTCCCCTCTCCAGCTTCACCTGATACAGGGCCAGCCCTTCCTCCAGCTCCTCTGTTTTGGCTGCCGCCGGTTCCCATTCCAGCTCCAGAACCACTTTCTCCAACATAATCCGCGTACTCCCTTTACGAATTGTCATATTTCGGCTACAATAAACCTGTCGGCCTGCTGCGCCGGCCTGCTTCTCCCCGCCCGGCCGGGGAGGGAGAAGCAGACCGGTGCAGCAAACCCTCAGGTTTATTGTAACCAACATAACAACAGAAAGGAAGAATTATTTTATGGCACAGAATCCCGTTGTAACAATTACCATGGAAAACGGAGATGTTATAAAGGCTGAGCTTTATCCTGATATCGCTCCCATTTCCGTAAACAACTTCATCAGCCTGATTCAGAAAAATTTCTATGACGGACTGATTTTCCACAGAGTCATCAAAGGCTTCATGATCCAGGGAGGCGATCCGGACGGAAACGGAACCGGAGGCCCGGGTTATTCCATTAAGGGAGAATTTTCCCAGAATGGTGTTAAAAACGAATTAAAGCATACCGAAGGGGTGCTTTCCATGGCGCGTTCCATGGCTCCCAACTCCGCAGGAAGCCAGTTCTTTATCATGCATAAGAATTCTCCTCATCTGGATGGTTCCTATGCCGCTTTCGGCAAAGTGACGGAAGGAATGGAAAATGTAAATAAAATCGCTGAAACCAATACCGATTACGCCGACCGTCCTCTCACGGAGCAGCGCATTAAGACCATGACCGTTGAAACCTTCGGCACGCAATATCCGGAACCGGAAAAAATGTAAACAGACACGTACAGCAGGCCGCCCCCGTCAAAACCGGGGAGCGGCCTTTTCTTTTCTGTCAGTTTTTGCCAAATTAAGCGTTCATATATTGTTCATATTTTTTTCAAAAAAAATTAATCCGGCACACACTGTTTAGACACTTCTGTTTCCTATACTATAATCATAAGATGAAGCGAACAAAGAAACACCAAACTTCATCTTCTCCTCTTAAGCGTACAACAAAACTTTTTATAAATAGCTTTTTCATAATAAATGCCAGGTAAGCAGTTACCTGGCATCCTCCCTTTTTACGGGAGCTTTTTTTATGTTACCGGCGGCCGCCGGAACGGCCGTCAGGAAATATAACGCGCAATCAGGCGGTAAAGCTGCTGTACATCAATAGGTTTTGCAATATGGTCGTTCATGCCGGCCTGCCTGGCAGCTGCCACGTCCTCTGCAAAAGCATCCGCAGTCATGGCGATGACGGGGATTCCGGCCGCATCCTTCCTTGAAAGCCGGCGTATCTTTCTCGACGCACGGAGTCCGTCCATCACCGGCATACGGATATCCATCAATATCAGATCATAAAAGGCTTCCATGGAATTTTCAAAAGCTTCCACACCCGCCTTCCCATCGCCCGCCACATCTACGGCGGCCCCCGTCTGCTGCAGCAGCTCCCGGGCTATTTCCCGGTTCAATTCATTATCCTCCACCAGAAGAATATGTTTCCCCGTAAAATCATAGGTCGGCAGTTCATCCTGCACCACATCCTGTCCCAATACATATTTTTGTATCCCGTAGCACAAAGTGGAGAGGAAAATTGGTTTCTGCAGGAATCCTGTGATTCCCGCTTCCTTGGCAGGCTCCTCAATCTCGCTCCAGTCATAGGCGGACATAATCAGTATGGGGATATCCCCGCCATTCTCTTTCCGGATCTGCCGCGCCGTCTGCAATCCGTCCATGCCCGGCATTTTCCAGTCAAGGATGACGGCGTCATAGTCCGCGCCCTTCCGGCGGGCTTCTCCCACCCTGGACACCGCCTCTGCGCCGCTTTCCGTACATTCCGCAATGACGCCGAATTCCCGCAGGGCCTGTTCCATGTATTCCAGAATATCCTCCCCGTCATCCACCACCAGAATCTTCAGCTCCGGGAAACGCAGGGGCATCGGCGGCATATTGTCCAACTGCATGGGAACCGACACAGAAAAAGTGGAACCTTCGCCGGCGCTGCTGGCTACCCGGATACTTCCGCCCAGCAGCTCCACCAGCCTTTTGGTTATCGCCATACCCAGCCCGCTGCCCTCCGTTTTATCCACGCGGCTGTCCTGTTCGCGGGAAAAAGGCTCAAAAATATGTTCCATAAAATCCTGGCTCATACCGATTCCCGTATCTGTTATCACAATGTCCAGATAAACAGAAAGGGCATCCTCTCCTGCCCGTTCTGCGATATCCATAGTGACAGAGCCTCCGGAAGGTGTGAATTTGGAAGCATTGGATAACAGGTTAATCAGGATCTGACGCAGACGCAGCGCATCGGAGCAATATCTCTCATGCCTGAGATCATGCAGCCGAACCGCAAATTTCTGGTTTCTGGCTTTGATATTGGGCTGCGTGATGGTAACCACATTGGTCAGCAGCTC
The DNA here is from genome assembly GCF_003478085.1 of Eisenbergiella sp. OF01-20. Taxonomy (NCBI): domain Bacteria; kingdom Bacillati; phylum Bacillota; class Clostridia; order Lachnospirales; family Lachnospiraceae; genus Eisenbergiella; species Eisenbergiella sp. OF01-20. The sequence continues at coordinate 425,259 of NZ_QUES01000002.1, forward strand.
CGGCAGGGACAAGGGCATATTGCTGATGGAAATGTTGCCGTTTTCTATTTTGCTCATATCAAGGACATCGTTTATCAGCCCAAGCAGATGCTGCCCCGATAAGGTTATCTTATTCAGGCAGTCCAGGATCTTATCCGGCTCATTCAGATGGGATTTGGCGATATCCGTCATCCCCACAATGGCATTCATGGGAGTACGTATATCATGGGACATATGCGACAGGAAATCCGATTTCGCCCTGTTGGCCCTTTCCGCCAGACGCAGGGCCGTTTTCAGCTCCTGCGCCTGCTTCTCCAGCTTCTCCTGCATCTGCCGCAGCTCCGTCTCATTTGTGATATCAATAAAAAGGAAAAGATACAGCGGTTCTTCCCCCAGCGAATCCAAACAGGCGGCATTGACCTGAAGCCAGGCCTCTTTTCCATCCCTGTTTATACAGCGGGCCACAAAATGCACCGCTTCCCGGGATTGGAATTTCTTCCGGTAAAGTTCCACCACGTCCGCATTCTGCTTCAGGTTTTCCCGGAATAAAGCATCCCCTTCCCCAAAAAAGTCATAAAACCGGGAATTTGCCTCCAGAAGTTCCATTCCCTGTTCTCCCCCGACGCGGCATTTCGCCACAAACCCGGGTAGGTTATCATAGGTTACGGACTGCTCCCGTTGCTGCTGGATAATATCCGTGACATCCGTCATAGCGGTATAGGATACCTGGCATCCGTCTATATAGTCATTCACAAAGGTTGCCGTCATCTGGACAAGGGCATATTCACCGTTCTTTTTGCGTATACGTCCGATATTGCTGTAACCCGATCGGCCCTCCTCCAGGGCTTTTGTGACCACACCTCCCAGCCTTTCCCAGTCCTCCTCGTCATGGATTCCCAGTTCATCATTACTGTAGTAGCTGTCGCATTGATTATGATAAAGGATTTCATATTCCTCTTTTGTATACCCTATCAGTTCATAATAAAAATCATTGGCCCACACCAATGAAAAATGTTCATTTAATAAATGCTTGCTTACACTGACACGCAGCATATTCATCAGGGTTGTATATTCATAATCTCTTTCCCGGCTGTCTGTATCCATTTTTTTACCTCGAAACGAAGGAGTGATCTCCCGTCCAAACTTTCTCGTTTTAGCTACAGGTTTATTTTATTCCATCTTTCAATATTAAGCAAGCATTCTGTATTCATTTCATTTATGTTATACTGTAAGCAATCGTGAACAAGGGAAAGGAAAGCTGTCATGAAGACGGAGAATAATCTTTACGAAACCGTATACCAGTCCATGCTGACCCAGCTGTACAGCGGCGTGCTGCGCTGCGGCCAGTCCATTCCCTCCCAGCAGGAACTGTGCCGGCAGTATAATATCGGGATTACAACAGTCAGGAAGGTTCTGGGTATGCTGGAAATAGATGGCTTCATCCGAACTTCGGCGGGGAAGCGGGCAGTGGTCTGTTTTGATGAAAACAAGCAGTCCTATATTTCCGTCCTTCTGAAACGAAGTGAAAGCATACTGGATATTTACCGGGGCCTGGAAATCCTGATGCCTCCGTTATATGCAGCAGGTGCCGTGCGCTGTCCCGATTATAGCAGACTGGATTCCCTCACAATTGCAGCCGCCAGGGAGACTGACCTCAATACATTCTATCTGCAGTCCAGCCGCTTTTTTACCGAATTCCTTAAGCCCTTCCGTAATCCGGTTATTTTGGATCTCCAGTCAGATATGGAACATTATGCCCGGATCCCTTATCTGTCGGCTTCCGGCCTGGCAAATCCTTTCACCATCACCTGCACCTATGCCCGGACCAACCTGCAGTACATCCGGTCCCTGGCAGGAGACGGGCAGGAAGCGGCGCTGACCGGCAGGCTCCGGCGTATGTACAGGGAAATGGGCGCACGGATCGCTTCTTATCTGGAGGCTTTGGGGAAAAAATATCCCGCAGATCCGGGACAGGATTCCTACCAGTGGTTTTCGGGCAAATCCCGGGTACCGTTATATACGGTAGTGGCCCGGGACCTGTTCAAACGGTGTGAAATGGGTGAATTCGATAATTGTACTTATCTGCCCTCTGTCCCCCTGATCATGGAGGAATACCACATTTCCAAATCCACCGCGTCCAACGCTGTTTCCCTGCTCAGTGATATCGGGTTTGTAAGGACTCTGGACAAAAAAGGCATTGTGCGCCGAAACGGCGGGGAATTGCAGCCGATCCGGCTGGATGAAAAAATAATAGCGGAGCATCTGGTTTTATTTCTGGATGTCCTTCAGATTCTGTCCGTCTGTGCAGACAGCCTTTCCTCTGCGGCATTTTCCGCATTGAGCCGCCCCGAAAAAGAAGAAACAGCCAGGCTTTGGGCCGGATACCAGAATACCGCTTCCACCGCTCAGATCGTGCAGATCCTTCTGCATTTCCTGCAAGAAAATATGCCTTCAAAATGCCTGCGCAGCATTCTGGAGCAATTTGATAACATTCTGATTTGGGGCCATTATATGGACCGGATGCATGCATGTAACGCCATAACCCGGCATCTGGATTCGGAAATCCGGCGAGGCTTTTCCCAATTGCAGACCGCACTCTCAGAGGATAAGGAGGACGAATTCACCCGCCCTTTTTCCTCCATTTTTGCGTTGGTTTACCAGAGCCCCCGAAGCCAGCTTCTTCCGTGTGTGCCCTGGCCCGAAAGGCTGCCTGCGCCTTTATGCGGAAGGCTTTATCAGCCTCTGCCGTAACGGCTTTTTAACAGGCTCCATGACTTCCTTTCCTTCCCTCCACTAAAAAAGAGCGCCGGCCTCTCAGCCAACGCTCTCATTTTCTGTATTGGTAATAATCCTGTCAGGATATAAGGCTTATTCTCAAGCCTTTCCAACAGAACCGAACATTTCCATTTTTTCCTTAACGGTATCCTTGATAGCCTGTGCGCCGGGTGCCAGAAGCTTACGGGGATCAAAGCCCTTTCCTTCCAGATCCTTGCCTGCTTCCACGTATTTTCTGGTAGCTGCCGCGAAGGAAAGCTGGCATTCGGTATTAACATTGATCTTGGAAACACCGAGGGAGATCGCTTTCTTGATCATATCTTCCGGGATACCTGTTCCGCCGTGAAGAACCAGAGGCATGTCCCCTGTCAGCTTCTGGATAGCATCCAGAGTTTCAAAGGAAAGTCCCTTCCAGTTAGCGGGATATTTGCCGTGGATGTTGCCGATACCTGCTGCCAGGAAATCAACGCCCAGATCAGCAACCATCTTGCATTCCTGAGGATCTGCACATTCGCCCATTCCTACAACGCCGTCTTCTTCGCCGCCGATAGAACCAACCTCAGCTTCGATGGAAAGTCCTTTTTCATGAGCTGCTGCAACCAGTTCTGTGGTCTTTGCAACGTTTTCTTCAATTGCATAATGGGAACCATCGAACATGATGGAAGAAAATCCAGCTTCAATGCACTTATAGCATGCGTCATAGCTGCCGTGGTCAAGGTGAAGAGCTACCGGAACCGTGATGTTCATTTCTTCCAGCATTCCGTTTACCATGCCAACAACGGTCTTATATCCGCACATGTATTTGCCAGCACCTTCGGAAACTCCCAGGATTACAGGGGAATTCAGTTCCTGTGCTGTCTGCAGAACGGCTTTGGTCCATTCCAGGTTATTAATGTTGAACTGGCCTACTGCATAATGGCCGGCTTTTGCCTTGTCGAGCATTTCTTTCGCTGATACTAACATTTTATCTACCTCCATTAAATTTTAAAATAATTTCTCTTTACTGGTGTTATTATACCCCATCTTCTTAAAAAAGGAAATAAGGAAAGTTAAACTTTTCACACAACTTTCATGAAGGGCGGCACTGGGGCGGAGGAGAACCGGGAGTATTTATTCTTCCAGTGTCCAGGGCACGCGGATTTGAAGGGCCTGCTTCCGGTTCTCCATATCCACAACATGATGCTTGCCGCCGAATTCGCCGTCCAGAGTCCAGGATACCTCTTCCTCGGACTCGATGTGAAGGGAGGCGGTTTTAAAACAGTACATCTGATCCGTGTCGATGTTGCGGTTAACCAGATCGGTGAGTATCTGGTTCAATTCGATGGCATTGGTGGGGCGTTTGATCAGGGTGACCTCAAACTCGCCGTCATCCAGCTCCACGTATTTGCCGGTAATCCGTTTAAAACCTCCCACGGACATGGAATTGGTGATCATCCCGAAAATGAAATCCCCTTCTATCTCCAGATTCTCGGCGGTTACCTTCATCTTGTAGGATTTGATGGAGGGCAGGCGTTTCATGCCTTCCAGAAGATACGCCATATGCCCCAGGACGTTTTTGTATTCCTGCTTCGTTTCGTAAGAAACATCGGTAAAAAGGCCGAAGGCTGCAATGTAGACAAAGGTATCGTCGTTAAAGGCGCCGATATCACAGGCAAAAAGCCTTCCGTCCACTACGGTTTCAGCTGCCGCCTTCATATTTTTGGGTATTCCCAGGCTGTTTGCAAAATCGTTGGTGCTCCCTGCAGGTATGTAGCCCACGGGTACCGGTTTGCTGCTCTTCATGATACCGGTAACCACCTCATCCAGAGTCCCGTCACCGCCGCTGCATACCACACAGTCGTATTTCTTTGCTTTTTCTGCCGCCACTCTTACGGCATCTCCGGCATATTGGGTGGGGTAAACAGTCACTTCATTTCCGGCTTTTACAAAAACATCGATGATATCGCAAAGATTGTTTTTTATCTGTCCCTTGCCAGCCTTGGGATTATAAATAAACAGCATTTTTTTTCTCGCCATTTTCACATTCCTCCTTATGTGGCCCCCTCGGAACTTTAAAAAAGGAGCATAGATATGCTCCTTTTCTTTTTATTTGAAAGTCTTTATTCCATTCAGTTGCTTTTGCCGCTGCAAAGATACTTCGCAATATCCTCTACTGCAACTTCTTCATCGGGACCATCTGCAATAACGGTCACCAGTTCGCCGCTGTCAAGGCCAAGACTCATCATTCCCATGATACTTTTTGCATTTACCTTTTTGCCTTCCGATTCCAGATAAACAGTGCTGTCATGCTGGCTGGCCACCTGTACGAGCATAGCAACCGGCCTTGCTTCCAGTCCGCCGCTTAACTGAATTTTGACTGCCTTCATTTTCATAAATTACTCCTCCTTTTACTACTTTCCTTCCACTTCTTTTACCTATTTATCCCCTGCTGCGACCTGACATTATCCGCCAGCTCACTCAACTTGCGAAGCCTGTGATTCACGCCTGACTTTCCTACCGGAGGATCCAGATATTCCCCCAACTCACGAAGGGGGGCATCGGGATAAGCAAGCCTTATTTCCGCCATCTCCTTCAATCCGTCCGGAAGATTCTCAAATCCGTATTTCTCCTGGAGAAGCAGAATGTCCTCCGCCTGTCTTGTGGACGCGTTCACGGTCTTACCGATATTGGCCGTTTCACAATTTACTCTTCTGTTCACAGAGTTACGCATTTCTTTTACGATTCTGTAGTTTTCGAAGTTCATCAGGGATTTGTGGGCCTCCACAATATTCAGGAAATCTGATATCCCCGTACCATCCTTCATATAGACAACATGGTACTTTTTCCTCTGCACAATTCTGGCTTCCACTTCGAAGGAAAGTAAAATTGTCTGAATCTGCTCTGCCTGAAAAAGGTTTGTGCATACAATCTCAAGATGATAGCTTTTTCCCGGGTCACTCATGGAACCCGATGACAGAAACGCACCTCTTAAAAAAGCTCTCTGACAGCATGAATTTTTGATGAGCATAGCGCTGACAGGGGCTCTCATGTCCCGGAGCATCCCCTCCTTGTCCATGAACTTTGCAGCCTGCAGAACCTGCTTAATCTGGACAGGATCCGTTAGTTCGATATCATAAGCCCTGATCCTTGCAGAGGTCCTGACCCTGGGTTTCAACCCGGGTTTCATGCTGTTTCCCACCCGTTTTTCATTCACGCTAGTATTTATATTAAATGTTTTCTTCAATAATGTAAAGCATTTTCTTATAACAGCTTCATTTTCTGCCTGAATCACCAGCTTTTCACCATAAGAAGATGGACGAACCCCTTCCTCCCGGTTATTAACTTTTTCTGCCGCCTGTAAGCTGCCGCAGAAATGCAGAATAGAGGCCAGCTCTGCAATCTGGCAGTGCCTTGCGGCGGCCACCTGTTTTTGCAGTTCTTCCTTAACTTCTCCTGAAAAAGACATGTCCAGCCCTCCTGGATACCGGCAAGCCCTCCGCCGGGATTTATTTTACATCCCTGTGGCTGATGGTCAACCCATAATTTCCTTTATCCTTCATGCGCACATACAGATCATTTGCCAGCGTTACGCTTCGGTGCTTGCCTCCGGTACAGCCTATGGCAACCACCAGCTGGTACTTGCCTTCCTTGATATAATTGGGGATCAGGAACTGAAGCATGTCCTCCAGCTTGTCCATGAACTGCCCGGCTTCCGGGAAACTCATCACATAATCCTGCACCCCTTTATCGTTCCCCGTCATATATTTGAGTTCATCGATATAAAACGGATTGGGTAAAAACCTGACATCAAACACAAGATCCGCATCCGCCGGTATCCCGTGTTTAAAACCAAAGGACATAATACTTATTATGAGATTATTATATTCCCCGTTCTGCACAAAAATTCTGTCTATTTCTTCCTTTAATTCCCGGGTCAGAAGCTTTGAGGTATCAATGATGTAATCCGCGCTCTTTTTGATCTTCGTAAGAATCTCACGTTCCTTGCGGATACCGGATTCCACCCGGTTGTCTTCGGGCGTGCACAGCGGATGTACCCTGCGGCTTTCCTTATAGCGCTTCACCAGGGTAGCATCGGAAGCATCCATAAAAAGAATTTCAAATACAAACCCGTTCTGTCTCATTTTGTCCAGTATTTTCATGGTATCCCCGAAGGATTGATCCGCCCTCACATCCAGCCCCAGGGCAGCCTTGGATATTTCGTTCCCCGGCATTACCAGCAGTTCCATGAACTTTTCAATCAGAAGCACCGGCAGATTATCCACGCAGAAAAAACCCACGTCCTCCAGCATCCTCATGGCTGTGCTTTTTCCGCCGCCGCTCATCCCCGTCACAATTACGAATCTCACTTATCTTTCCTCCCTCATGTCCCCTGCCCGGCCCGTATGGTTTCTTTTGTAATAAGAAGAAAGAGAAAGCCCCGTGGGAGGCTTTCCTGTCTTTCCTGCAAGTAGGTATATATGCGGTTAAAAATCTCCCAGAAATATGACCTCAGGCTCCAGCGTAACACCAAATTTGTCCCTGACGGTTTCCACCACTTCCTGGATAAGCTCTGCAATATCCGCAGCTATGGCCGTCCCGTCGTTGATAACAAAACCGCAGTGCTTCTCAGAAATCTGCGCTCCTCCGATCCGTGCTCCCCGCAGCCCGCTGTCCATAATGAGCTTTCCCGCGAAGTACCCTTCGGGCCGCTTAAAGGTGCTGCCTGCGCTGGCGAATTCCAGCGGCTGTTTTTCTTTTCTCCTGGCGGCAAGCTCATTCATCCGGGCCAGAATTTCTTCTTTGTTCCCCGGCTGAAGCCGCAGGCTTACCTGCAGTACCACATAGGGCCTGTTTTTGATCACGCTGTTGCGGTAACCGAATTCCATCGTGTCATTGTCCAGATCCAGAATGCTGCCATCCTTGTACATCACCTGGACGGATTCCACAATCTGCCGCATTTCCCCGTCATAGGCCCCGGCATTCATCTTGACGCCGCCCCCTATGCTTCCGGGGATACCGGATGCGAATTCCATTCCGGTCAGTCCGTTTTCCATAGCCTCCCGGGCCGCCGCGGACAGAAGCACCGATGCTCCCGCCGTCAGCAGATTGCCTTCGGTTTTCAGGGCGGTAAATTCCCCTCCCAGACGGATGATAACTCCCCGGTAGCCTTTATCTCCCACCAGAAGATTGCTTCCGTTTCCCAATATGAAATAGGGCCGTTCCACAAGATTCAGGTACTTAATTATTTTTTCCAGCTGTTCTTTATTATCGACGGTGACAAATACCTCCGCCGGTCCTCCCACCCGAAAGGTGGTATGCTTATGCATCGGTTCCTCAAGAAGGATATTTTCCGGTGTTACTACACTCTCCAGATATTCAATAAAAGCTTTACTCACTGCTGCTCCCATTCCTCATAAACTTGTAACTGTCCAGTTCCTTCACAGTTACATAAACTTATCAATATAGTATGCCGTAACCGGTATTTTTAGTCCAGCACCATTTTAGCGGCCCCGTAAATACCGGCGTCATTTCCCAAAGTTGCCAATGCGAACAGCGCTCCGCGGCTTCCGGCAAACACATAAGGTATGTAATTCTTCTGGATATAATCCAGCAGAACCGGCCCCGCTTTGGATACGCCGCCGCCGATTACAAATATTTCAGGGTTCACCACACCGGCAATATTGGCCAGCTCCTTGCCTAGGATCTCCCCGAAACGCTCCGCCACTTCGGCCGCCAGCTCATCCCCCGCTTTTACCGCATCAAATACGGCCTTTGCGGAAATATTGGGATTGCTCCTGAGCACACTGGGTTTGTCATCCTGGGCCAGTCTGCGTTTTGCCAGTCTCACAATACCGGTTGCGGAGGTATACTGCTCCAGGCAGCCGTAATTGCCGCAGTTGCATTTTTCGGTTTCCCCATCCATCACATGGATGTGGCCGATTTCACCGGCAGCTCCGGTGGTACCGGAAAGGATCCTGCCGTCCGCGATAATTCCGCCGCCCACGCCGGTCCCCAGGGTAACTGCCACCAGGTTTTTGTGTCCCTGGCCGCCGCCCTTCCACATTTCGCCCAGTGCGGCCACATTGGCATCGTTTCCGGCCTCCACGGGGATGTTCAGAAGGCTCTGCAGACGGTTCTTGATGCTGAAAGTCCCCCAGCCCAGGTTAACGGCGTTATAAACCGTTCCTTCCCCGTCGATGGGGCCGGGAGCGCCTACGCCCACACCGATGATATCCTCCCGGGTCAGTTCCCGTTCCTTCATTTTAGCCAGAATGCTGTCGGCCACATCGGGAAGAATGGCTTCTCCGCTGTTTTCCGTTCTTGTGGGGATTTCCCATTTTTCCAGGAGAGTCCCTTCCGTATCAAAACAGCCCAGTTTTACCGTGGTGCCTCCCACATCGACTCCGAAACAATAATTTGCCATGATTTAATCGTCCTCCTCATCTTCTTCTCTTCTGCGCGCCAGGGAGTTCTGTACACGGGTATACAATTCCTGGGCCGCATTGTAGCCCATCTTCTTCTGCCGGTGGTTGACTGCCGCCGACTCACAGATAATAGCCAGATTCCGTCCCGGGCGGATGGGAATGTTATGGCAGACAATCTTGTTGCCCAAGTAGTCTGTATATTCCTCTTCCAGTCCCAGCCTGTCATATTCTTTGTCCTTATTCCAGTCCTCCAGGCGGACCACCAGATCAATGGACTGGGTATCCTTAACGCTGGACACACCGAACAGGGTCTTTACATCGATGATTCCGATACCGCGCAGCTCGATAAAATGCTTGGTGATGTCCGGGGCATTCCCTATCAGCGTGTCGTCACTCACCTTTCGGATTTCCACAACATCATCCGACACAAGACGGTGTCCCCTCTTAATCAGCTCCAAAGCGGCCTCCGATTTGCCGATTCCGCTTTCTCCGGTAATCAGCACGCCTTCCCCATATACATCAACCAGCACGCCGTGCACGGAAATACAGGGGGCAAGCATAACATTCAGCCAGCGGATGATTTCTGCCATAAAAGCGGAAGTCGCTTTTTTAGTCATGAGAATAGGGACATTTTTTTCCTGGGCAATCTGAAGGAAAAGAGGATCCGGATGAAGCTCTCTGGAAAATACAATACAGGGAATGGGGTATGATAACAGCTGGTTATAGATTTTCTGCTTTCTCTCCTCCGTCATGGACTCCATGTAAGTGTATTCCACAAAACCGATAATCTGAAGGCGTGTGGCCTCATAATGCTCAAAATACCCCGCCATCTGCAGCGCCGGCCTGTTGATGTCCGGCTGGGTGATCTTAATACCCTTTACATCAATTTCCGGCGTCAGGTTTTCCAGTTTCATTTTCTCAATGATCTGTGTTAAATTCACATGTGACATACCTTGTCCTCCGATTTCCATTATTCCCGCGAAACACGAGCCGGGCAGACATGCCCGCATGCATATCCGGCAGCCGGCGCGGATCCGGCTTATTTTCAGTCATACGTATACCTTTGCTTATTTTACCACAGAACCATGAAAAAAAGAATAGATTTCTTCCGCTATATGCACCGGTATCTCAGCCACTTCGGACAGCTGGGAAACCTCCGCGCCGCGGATATCGTCTATGGATTTGAAATGCCGCATCAGCGCTTTCCGCCTTGCCGGCCCCACTCCCGGGATATCGTCCAGAACTGAGCGCACCTGCTCCTTGCTGCGCAGGGAACGATGGTATTCAATGGCGAACCGGTGGGCTTCATCCTGTATCCGGGTAATCAGTTTAAATCCCTCGCTGCGGGTATCTATTACTATTTCCTTATTCTGGTAATATAACCCCCTTGTGCGGTGGTTATCATCCTTTACCATGCCGCATACGGGTATTTCTATGTGAAGCTCGTCCAGCACCTGTCGGGCCACATTCACCTGGCCCTTTCCGCCGTCCATCAGAAGCAGATCCGGGAATTTGGTAAAACTTCCGAATTCCGTCTCAATCTGTTTTTCCTGCAGCTCCTTCGCTTCCTCCATCCCGTGCAGGAACCTTCGGGTAAGCACCTCCTTCATGCAGGCGTAATCATCAGGGCCTGAGACGGTGCGTATTTTAAACTTCCGGTAATCGCTGCGCTTGGGTTTCCCTTTTTCATATACCACCATGGATCCCACATTTTCAAAGCCGCTGATATTGGAGATATCAAAGGCCTCCATCCGGTTGATATCCGGCAGGGAAAGCAGGCCGCAGATTTCCTTCACCGCACCGATGGTCCTTCCTTCTTCTCTCTTGATCCGTTCCCGGTCCTTGCTCAGTACCAGGGATGCATTGGTAGCCGCCAGCTCCACCAGCTTTTCCTTGGTGCCCTTCTTAGGCACACGGATATGCACGCGGCCGCCCCTGCGCTTTCCCAGCCACTGCTCCAGCACCTCCACATCCTCGATTTCCTCCTGAAGCATCAGCTCCCTGGGAACGAACGGGGTTCCGGCATAGAACTGCTTGACGAAATCCAGCAGAATCTGGGCCCCGGTACTGTCGGAAACATGGGTCATATAAAAATGCTCCCTGCCGATCAGCTTGCCGTCCCGTACAAAAAACACCTGTACCACCGCATCGTTTTCATCCTTCGCAAGGGCGATGATATCCTTATCCTCCCCGTTGCTGTCGGTAATTTTCTGCTTCTGGGCCACCTGTTTCACACTGTTGTACAGATCCCGGTAACGGATTGCCTCCTCAAACTCCAGGTTTTCCGAAGCCTGCTCCATTTTCTGCTGTAAATCCGCCAGGATAGGCTTGAAATTACCATTTAAGAAATCCAGGGCCTTATCCACCTGCTCCCGGTACGCTTCCCGGGAAATTCCGCCCTGGCACGGCGCGCTGCACTGTCCGATATGGTAATTCAGGCAGGGCCTGTCCATACCGCAGTCCCTGGGCAGCACCCTGTTGCAGGTGCGCAGCTTGTAAAGCTTATTTATCAGCTCTATCGTATCCTTTACCGCAGCAGCCGAGGTAAAGGGGCCGAAATAGCGGGATTTGTCCTTTTTCATCTGTCTGGAAAACAGGACTCTTGGATATTCTTCCCCCGTTGTCACTTTAATATAAGGATAGGTTTTATCATCCTTGAGCATCGTATTGTAGCGGGGGCTGTGCTCTTTAATCAGGTTATTTTCCAGCACCAGCGCTTCCAGCTCCGAATCGGTGACGATATACTCAAACCTGGCTATTTTCGTTACCATCTTTTCTATTTTCGGGCTTTTGTTCGTGCTCTCCCGGAAATAGGAACGCACCCGGTTCCGCAGACTGATTGCCTTCCCCACATAAATAATGGTATCCTCTTTGTCATGCATAATATATACGCCGGGCTTGGGCGGAAGCTTCTTTAATTCTTCTTCAAAATTAAACATATTCAATTCACTCCGGTTATCCCCTTGCGGGGATCTTTACGTGAAAAGGGATTCTTATTCCAGAATCATAAGAATCCCTTGTCTGTAACTTCATTTTATTTCTTATCGGAAGGAGGAAGCACGGTATTGGAAAATCTTCCTACCGGCCCGCGCGGTCCCGCGGAGGTTTCGTCGTTGTCTTTATCCCCGCTGCGTTCCGCCGTTCCATCCGAAGCTGCACTATTCTGTGGGTGTTCACCCGCAGGCGCTTCCTCTGTACCGTTCTCCCCGGTACGGAAGAAATCCAAATCCTGGCCCGGTATGCCGCTTTCCTTTGTTTCCCACCAGTCGGACTGTGGGCCTGCGTCGGCAGGCGCAATCCCGTCCGCGCCGTCGTCGGCCGTCTGTCCGCCTCCATTCCCGCCGGATGTGAAGCTTTCCTCCTGCGTCTGACGGAAATGCAGATCCCAGGGTTTGGGAACTATTTCCTCTCCGTCTTTCGCTGCCTGCCCGGACACGGTTTCCTGTCCGGAAGAGAATGCACCGGTATCGGCAGCAGTACTCCCCGCAGCAGCACCGGCGGATGTCTCCGTACGGGTATTTTCCGAAATACGGGAACGGGTTTCTCCGGCACTGTCTTCTTCAGGCTCCGGGATCCCTTTTTCCTTGCGGTAAATCTTCATAAATTCCTTGCCGGTAATGGTTTCTTTCTCGATCAGATATTCCGCGATACGGTCCATAACCTCCCGGTTCCCCCGGAGCAGTTCCAGAGCCTTTTCGTAGCACTCCTTCAGAATCCGCATAACCTCGGAATCCACTTCTGCAGCAGTCACATCGGAACAGTTCATCACCGCCCGTCCGTCCAGGTACTGGCTCTCCACGGTCTGCAGGCCGATGAGGCCGAATTTCTTGCTCATGCCGTACTGGGTCACCATAGCCCTGGCAATGGAGGTGGCTTTTTCAATATCGTTGGAGGCTCCCGTGGTCACGGTATCGAACACGATTTCCTCCGCCGCCCGTCCTGCCAGCAGGCCTACCAGCATATCATGCAGTTCCGCCTTGGTATTGAGGAATTTTTCCTCCTCCGGCACCTGCATCACATATCCCAGGGCACCCATGGTTCTGGGGACGATGGTTATTTTCTGAACCGGTTCCGAGTTTTTCTGGAGAGCGCTGACCAGCGCATGCCCTACTTCGTGATAGGATACGATACGACGCTCTTCCTTGCTCATAATACGGTCTTTTTTCTCTTTTCCCACAAGCACCTGCTCCACCGCCTCGAACAGATCCTTCTGGCAGACGTAATCCCTGCCCTGCTTTACCGCATTGATGGCGGCTTCATTAATCATATTAGCCAGATCGGAACCAACTGCGCCGCTGGTTGCCAGCGCGATGGCATCGAAATCCACGGTATCATCCATGAGCACATCCTTGGCATGTACTCTCAGGATCTCCACACGGCCCTTCAAATCGGGCTTATCCACGATGATCTGCCTGTCAAAACGTCCGGGACGCAGCAGCGCCTTATCCAGAATCTCCGGCCGGTTGGTAGCGCCCAGGATCAGGATACCCCTTGAGCTGTCAAAACCGTCCATCTCCGAAAGCAGCTGGTTCAGTGTCTGTTCCCGCTCCTCGTTCCCGCCGCCGTATTTGGAATCACGGCTGCGGCCGATGGCATCAATTTCATCGATAAATATAATACATGGTGCATTTTTGGTAGCTTCCTTGAACAGATCACGCACACGGGAAGCACCCACACCTACATACAGCTCTATAAAGTCCGAACCGGTCAGGGAGAAGAACGGGACATGGGCTTCCCCGGCCACCGCCTTGGCAAGCAGGGTCTTACCGGTTCCGGGAGGGCCTACCAGCAGCGCACCCTTGGGCAGCTTGGCGCCTATTTTGGAATATCTTCCCGGATTATGCAGGAAGTCAACCACCTCCACAAGGGATTCCTTGGCCTCATCTTCACCGGCCACATCCTTGAATGTCACACCGGTTTCCTTCTGCACGTAAACCTTGGCGTTGCTCTTTCCCACACCCATGGGGCCTCCGCCTCCGGACATCTTCTTCATAAGGAAATTAAACAGGAAAATAATGATAACAAAAGGAAGGACATAGGTGAGGAGTATGGAGAGCAGGAACCCGGAATTATCGGGGATTTCCCCTTTTATTTCCACACCCTTGTCCAACAGATGCTGGATTAGCGTATCGTCCTCTACCCTGCCGGTATAATAATTGATTTCCTCGGCAGCCATAAACGGGTTATCGCTCTCCTCGGATTTGGGAATAATATTGATCTGGTCATCCGTGATTTCCACACTCTTGACCTCGCCCGCATCCACCTTTTCCAGGAACTCGTTATAGGTGATTTCCTGGTTGGATACCCCGCTGAGCATTTTCATGAAAAAACTCATGCATACCAGCGTGACCAGCGCTGCAACTAAAAGCAGCATCAGGTTCTGCTTTTTGGGAGGCTGCCCGTTTCCCCCCGGTCCGCCCTGGCCGTTTCCGGGGCCGCCGCCCTGGCCGTTGTTAAAGCCATTGCCGCCGTTATAATTATTTAAGTTGTTATTATCCATAATGTAAAACCTTTCTGTAACAGCTTCTCTATAAGAAACTGGCTAAATTCTGATAATCATTTCCTATTATAGGGTTTGGGAGAATATAAATCAATATTAATTCTATGAAATTATGGGGCAAACTATAAAAGATTTATTAATTTTTTTGCAGAAAACGGTAGATTTTTTTCTGTTTTCCGTTGTATAATATTAAAATTGAGTTTAGATACAAAGGGCGGGGAACCGGTACGCTTCAGGGCGTACTTTTCTAATTTATATGGCCATCTGATGGCAGAATGGAGAACGCTATGGCAGTAAAGTACGTATTTGTTACAGGCGGCGTGGTATCCGGACTAGGTAAAGGTATTACCGCCGCATCTTTGGGCAGGCTTCTGAAGGCACGGGGTTATAAGGTTACCATGCAGAAGTTCGACCCGTATATTAACATTGACCCCGGAACCATGAATCCGATCCAGCACGGCGAGGTATTTGTCACCGACGACGGTACGGAAACCGACCTGGATCTGGGCCATTATGAAAGATTTATCGATGAAAACCTGGGTAAGAATTCCAACGTCACCACCGGCAAGATCTACTGGTCTGTCCTGCAGAAGGAACGCAGGGGCGATTACGGCGGCGGGACGGTTCAGGTCATCCCTCACATTACCAATGAAATTAAAAGCCGGTTTTACCGCAATTTTACCGATGATGATACCCGAATCGCCATTATCGAAGTAGGTGGTACCGTCGGCGATATTGAAAGCCAGCCTTTCCTGGAATCCATCCGGCAGTTCCAGCATGAAGCCGGACACGAAAATGTCATTTTAATCCATGTGACCTTAATCCCCTATCTGCGCGCATCCCAGGAGCTGAAAACCAAACCAACCCAGGCCAGCGTCAAAGAACTGCAGGGAATGGGGATCCAGCCCGACATCATCGTATGCCGCAGCGAAATCCCCCTTGACACGGGAATCAAGGATAAAATAGCCCTTTTCTGTAATGTACCCAGTACCCATGTGCTGCAGAACCTGGACGTGGAATATCTGTACGAAGCGCCGCTCGCTATGGAAAAAGAGCATCTGGCCGATGTTGTCTGTGAATGCCTGCACCTGGAAAACCGGGAACCGGATCTGACGGACTGGACGGCCATGGTGGAAGCCCTCCGCTCTCCGGAGTCTGAAGTCACCATCGCCCTGGTGGGCAAATATATCCAGCTGCACGATGCCTATATCAGTGTTGTGGAAGCGCTGAAGCACGGAGGTATTTCCAACCGCGTTACCGTAAATATCAAGTGGGTGGATTCCGAGCTTGTTACCGCCGCCAATGCCGGTGAAATGCTGGGAGATGCGGACGGCATCCTGGTTCCCGGCGGATTCGGCGACCGGGGTATTGAAGGGAAAATCCAGGCAATTTCCTACGCAAGGACCCATAATATCCCTTTTTTGGGCCTGTGCCTCGGCATGCAGCTGTCTATTGTGGAATACGCACGGAACGTACTCGGATATGCGGATGCCCACAGCGTGGAACTGGATCCTTCCACCACCCATCCGGTTATCGCCCTGATGCCGGACCAGAATGGCGTGGAGGATATCGGAGGCACCCTCCGTTTAGGCTCTTATCCCTGTGTTCTGGACAAGACCTCCAAAGCCTTTTCCCTGTATGGGGATGATACCATCCACGAGCGGCACCGCCATCGTTATGAAGTCAACAACGATTACCGCAGTGTCCTGACAGCCAATGGTATGAAGCTTTCCGGCCTATCACCTGACGGCCGTATCGTGGAAATGTGTGAGCTTCCGGGACATCCGTTCTTCCTTGCCACCCAGGCCCACCCGGAATTAAAATCAAGACCCAACAGGCCGCATCCCCTGTTCCGCGGCTTTATCGCCGCCGCCATGCAAAAGAAAAAATAAATGAAATGATGAAGAGGAAGCTATGAAGTACGGATTTGATAACAACAAATATTTAAAAATGCAGTCAGAGCATATCAGGGAGCGTATTGCCATGTTCGGCGACAAGCTGTACCTGGAGTTCGGAGGTAAGCTTTTTGACGATTATCACGCCTCCCGTGTCCTTCCCGGTTTTGAACCGGACAGTAAATTTAAAATGCTCCGCCAGCTGAAGGATCAGGCGGAAATTGTGCTTGTCATCAGCGCCCCTTCCATCGAAAGGAATAAAATCCGCATGGATTCCGGGCTTACCTATGATGCCGAGGTCCTCCGTCTCATCGAAACTTTCCGCAAAATGGGGTTCCTCGCCAGTTCCGTTGTTATCACCCAGTATTCCGGCCAGCCCTCTGCCGATCAGTACCGCGTCCGGCTGAACAATCTGGGAATCCGCTCCTATCTTCATTATGTGATTGAAGGCTATCCCGATAACATTGACTTAATTGTCAGTGACGAAGGCTATGGCAGGAATGAATACGTGGAAACCACAAGGCCCCTTGTGGTCATCACCGCTCCCGGTCCCGGCAGCGGGAAAATGGCCACCTGCCTTTCCCAGCTCTACCATGAGCACCAGAGGGGCATCCAGGCCGGATATGCCAAATTCGAGACCTTCCCTATCTGGAACCTTCCGTTGAAGCATCCGGTCAACATGGCCTACGAAGCGGCAACGGCAGACCTGAATGACGTAAACATGATCGACCCCTTCCATCTGGAGGCTTACGGGAAAACTACGGTGAACTATAACCGGGATGTGGAGATTTTCCCGGTCCTGAACGCCATTTTCGAACAGATTCTGGGCGAAAGCCCTTATAAATCCCCCACGGATATGGGAGTGAATATGGCGGGAAACTGCATCATTGATGATGCCAGCTGCCGGGAAGCCGCCAACCAGGAAATCATCCGCCGCTATTACCACTGCCTGTGCGAACTGAAGCGCGGAAACAGCTCCAAGGATATCCTCTATAAGCTTCAGCTGCTCATGAAGCAGGCCGGACTCACCATCAATGACCGTCCCGTGGTAAACGCCGCCATGCAGCGGGAACAGGAAACCGGACATCCCGCCGTGGCTATCGAGCTTTCCGACGGCACGCTGGTGACTGGCAAGACCACCGACCTCCTGGGCGCCGCCTCCGCCTGCCTCCTGAATTCCCTGAAGGTTGTGGAAGGCATTGACCACGAGGTACACTTAGTATCCCCCCAGGCCATCGAGCCTATCCAGACACTGAAAACCTCTTATCTGGGGAGCATTAACCCAAGGCTCCATACGGATGAAATCCTTATCGCCCTCTCCATCAGCGCCGCCACGGACAAGCGGGCTGCACTTGCCTTAAGTGCCCTGCGCCAGCTGAAGGGCTGCGAGGTTCATTCTTCCGTCATGCTCTCCTCCGTGGATGAAGCGGTTTTCAAGAAGCTGGGAATGCATCTGACCTGCGAACCGAAAACGGAATCGGACAATCAGCAATAGCATAAAACCATATAAAAACCCCTCCGGAGGATAAGCGCCCTGCCTGGCAGACAGCGTATCCTCCGGAGGGGTTTTCCTGAAACCAGGTATCCACCCTACAGACGGGTTTTATAGTTACCAACCACATTTACCCCTTCGTTTACCACGATAAAGGCATGGGGATCGTATTTGTGCACAATATTTTTCAGCTGGCTCAGTTCATACTTGGAAATCAGGACAAATAAGATGTGTACGGATTCATCCGTATAAGCCCCGATAGCTTCCCATTTCGTGATCCCCCGCTCCAGCTCGGTGAAGATTTCCTTTTCCATCTCCTCATCCCTGGCCTTTGTAATGATACGCACCTCCACATTAATTGTCTGGGCATGTACCTTATCGATGGCGAAAGAACTCAAAGATGCATAGATGAGGGAATAGATTACCGTAGGAATATCAAACAGGAACATACAGACCGAATACAGGATGATATTGGTAATAAGGTTCACCCGCCCCACACGGAAATCCTTACGCCATTTGATCAGCATCATCCCCACAATATCCATGCCGCCCAGAGAACCGCCGCTCTTTAAGGCAAGTCCCATTCCCAGACCGCAGATAATACCGCCGATCACACAGCAGGCCAGCGTATCATCCGGCAATATGGGCTGTACCGGAATAGGGATCACTGATAAAAGGACAGTCACTGTGGTGACGCACATAACGGTTTTGATAAAAAACCGCCTTCCTATCCGTTTCATGGAAAGCAGTAATATAGGCACGTTAATCAGGTAGTAAATCACACCGGCTATATCAAAATTCTGGAGCGGCAGATTCAGGTACTGAATGAGCAGAGTCCTGAGAATTTGGGAAAAACCCATAATACCGCCGCTGTAAAGGGCAACCGGTACGATGAACAGGTTTATCCCCAGCGAATACACCACCGCGCCGGCAAGGGCCCCGATAAATCGGTTGATCTGGTACCATTTCCAGCTTTTTTCCATGTCCTTGAACTTTTCCAGGGCAGTTTCCATTTGCAAAATCCTCCTGTCACCAGTATTCCCAGATCTATTATAACTTACCCGGGACAGGATTGCATCAATCATTTTTCATAACGGTTCCGTTCCCACAAAGTTATCCTTTTCCTAACTTTTTAAATCTTGTATACAGGATACAAATAAGAGTCATAAAAACAGTTGCCGCACAGCCTGCGATTACTATAGGAAACAGCAGCGTATATCTTTCCTTACTTACAAAATATGTTAATGGCCTTAATAGGCTTGTTGGTAAATAAAGCGTCCAGTGAATGATGCCGGGAGGCATTAGTACGGATGGTATATAACTTACTACAACTAAAATGAATGATATAATAATTGCCGTATATTTACTGGGACAGGCCGAAGATATAAACAGTACTATTGAGGTCAGCATAAACAGGCCCAGCCAAAAAACCGCCATCGCCATCGCCATCATCTGCAGAAAGGTAATAGATGCCTCATAATCTATAAAATACCTGTTCATTTGTATAGCAATATTTACATCACCTTTCCCCCAGATAAGGATTCTGCTTCCGAAGTTAATGATGAGATATATCAAATATAAAATAGAAGTAAAAAGAAAGGATGCCGCTGTTTTTATTATATTTACTTTACTATTCTCTTTTGACATGTAGATTAATTGATCCGTTTTTGTTTCCTTTTCACCGGCAAAAATAATTGATGTACTGGCAATCACTAAAATCGACAGGATAATTCCCCCGGATCCATTTAATGATTTTAATAGTTCGGCCCATATTTCTGTTTGCCCGAACTCGCAGTTTACCGCATCAGGAATAATTTCCTTTAATGTCCTTATCCTTACTCCGTCAGGGGCTGCCGCTTGAATATAAGGGAGGATAGGAGTATAACTGTGAAGAATACCATACCGGATTTCAGGTTTTAAGTCATTTATATTACCTGTTATATCGCCTTTATAATTATCCGGATTATCGAGAATCGCATTGTAGCCTTTTACGTACTTTTCAAAATCCTCTTCAGAAATCACACCCACCAGTTTATCCGTTTCTTCTTTATAAAGTTTAACTGTATTCCATCCCGTAATTAGCTGAAGCGTTCCGGTATACTCATCATATTTATAATCAGTACCTCTTGTACCAAAAATATTGATATAGGCTATCAATAAAAATGTACCTGCCAAAAGTATTTTTATGAATCTTCCCGATACTATTTTTTTCATCTCATACATCAATATCTTCATTTCTTTCTTATCCTCCCATATCCGTGATCAGGGTAACACCTTATTATATACCACCCACTAAAAATAATAAGAATACAAATCTTCAAGATCGGGAACTGCTTTTTCAGAATTATCATATGGTTTCTCATTTAAGATCGTCTTTACAGTAAAATATTCTTTATCCTTATACATAATTTTATCTTCCGGTTTGATTTTATGAATCATTTCTATAGGCAGCTTACTTTCCCATACTTTCCCATATAATTCCGTAAGCAAATTTGTCTTTTCCCCCTGCTTAATTACCTGTCCCTTACTTAATACTATAATACGATCCGCTAATTGTTCGAGATCGGAAACCAGATGTGTTGAAATTATTATAATTCGATTATCACAGTATCTGTTAATCATTCTTTTAAACTTATTTCTTTCATTTGGATCCAGTCCGGCAGTAGGCTCATCGAAAATTAAGATGGGAGGTTCTCCAAGAAGGCTCTGCAAAATTGCGGCTTTGCGCTTCATCCCTTCGGATAAATTTTTCATTTTACAATTTTGTACACTATCCAATCCGGCTTCATTAAGAAGACGTTCTACCTGCTCTTTTCCATTACTAATACCTTTTATTGTAGCAAAATACAATAAATAATCCACCACGGAAAAATCAGGGTAATATGGAGTAACCTGAGGGAGGTAACCAATATTGACCCTATACGTAATTCCCATTTTCCCAATTTCAGAACCATTGTATAAAATACTGCCTCCTGTTGGACTCATCAGCCCGCAAAGTATTTTTAATAAGCTTGTTTTTCCCGCGCCGTTTTCCCCCAACAGGCCATATATACCACATCCCAAATTAATATTAATATTGGATAATACTTCTTTTTTTCCATAGTTTAATGTGATATTCTTCATTAGCAGATACATGTTTTCCATATCCTTCCATTCGGTAGTGACGATATCAATTATTATTGAGGTTGCATATTAAGCAAATCCCTAAAATAATTATTTCTTAACAAAAGATCATCACTATTCCCACAGTCAACTATTTTGCCATCCTTAATAATACAAATGTTTTGCATTCCAAGTATAGAAGTAATCCTATGTGCAATAAATATAACTGTACAATTATTAGATATATTTTTAAATATATTAATAATTTCTTTTTCGGCAATACCATCTAAATCAGAGGTAATCTCATCACAAAGTATAATCTTTGCGTTTTTCAAAATAGCACGAGCTATAGCTATCTTATGCTTTTCTCCCCCTGACAAAGATAATTTATCAATCATTGTATCATATTTCATTGGTAGATCGTTTACAATTTTATCAAGTCTAACTTTTTCACATACTTTTTCAAAAACACTCTCATTAGTCTGTATATTAAGTGTAATATTATTACGTACTGTATCATCAAATATAATAGTGTCCTGCTGGATATAAGCGATTTGTTCTCTTAAACATTTAATACTTATTTTGTTAATATCATTATTATCAATAAATATCTTGTTCTCTGCTACTTTATACAAACGCCCTAGGTAGCCAATAAAGGCAATATATGCGCCTATAGTAAACTTATTATTTATAATTAACCAACATCCAATAGCCATAACCAGCCATTCTGAAAACGAGGAAATGATAATTGTAAACATCCCTGTAATAAGTCTAATAATTGCAATTCCATCTGAATCCAGTAATTCTATATTCGGAGCATATAAATTCACCATCATCACAAATCCCTATATCGTACATAAAAACCTCCTCTCATTACTACCATTAAATAACGGTTTAACCTTTCTGCAGTTGAATACTCGCATTTTTAACAAATTATACCACGTGAATGCATTCCTAAGTATAATTGGCCTTAAACGGCAGAATAATGACCTTTATTGGATATATCTACCATAAAACAGACGCTGTTGCCATTCCTGCATCCCGATTTCCTTAAGCTTACGCCTTTTACGCACAGCTTATGAGATTTCCAGACACAGGACGCAACAGCGCCTTTTTTATATATGTAACTCAAACTTAACAGGTGGCGGCCCTCCGCCCGCTGTTT